>NZ_JBFUHO010000020.1:0-117294 GCF_056402355.1 Variovorax sp. P4_B11 | reverse complement strand
CGCCGCTGGCCGCGCGGATCGCCCGGCTGGTGCTGATCAGCCCGGCCGCCGGCTATGGCGCGCCCGAACGCGCCGACGAGCGGCGCCGCGTGCACACGCAGCGCACCGATGCCCTGTCCGGGGCCGGCATCGCCGGCATGGCGGCGCGCGCCGACGCCCGGCTGCTGTCCGCCGGCGCCGGCGAACGGGCACGGCAATGGGTGCGCTGGAACATGGCGCGCCTGAACGAAGGCGGCTATCGCCAGGCGATCGAACTGCTGTGCGGCGGCGACCTGCTGGCCGACCTGCCGCCGGCCATGCCGGTGCGGGTGGCCTGCGGTGCGCTCGACATCGTGACGCCGCCCGACGGCTGCGCCGAGGTGGCCCGCCGGTGCGGCGTGACGCTCGAGCTGCTCGCCGATGCCGGCCATGCCAGCTACGTCGAGCGGCCGGAAGCCGTCGCGGCGCTGCTGCGCGACGGGCTGGCATCCTGAAAACGATCCGAACCACAACGAAGAGGCAACATGGCAATCAACGACATCGACCCGGTCGAAGAAGGCACGGACCGCTACAACGTCCCGGCGCTCGAGCGGGGGCTGCGCCTGCTGTGCGAGTTCAGCCGCGAGCACCGTGCGCTGTCGGCGCCCGAGCTGGCGCGGCGCTTCGAGCTGCCGCGCTCGACCGTGTTCCGGCTCCTGACCACGCTCGAGAACATGGGCTTCCTCGAGCGCGCCGAAGGCGGCCGCGACTACCGCCTCGGCCTGGCCGTGCTGCGCCTGGGCTTCGAGTACCTGGCCTCGCTGGAGCTGACCCAGCTCGGCACGCCGCTGCTGCAGCGCCTGTGCGACGAGCTGCGCACGCCGTGCAACCTGGTGGTGCGCGATGGCCGCTCGATCGTCTATGTCGCCAAGGTCGCGCCGCCCACGCCCTTCGCCAGTTCGGTGACCGTGGGCACGCGGCTGCCGGCGCACGCCACGGTGCTCGGCCGCATCCTGCTCGAAGACCTGACGCTGGTGCAGCTGCGCGCCCTCTATCCCGAGGACCGGCTCGAGTCCTTCTCGCCGAGCACGCCGGTCTCGGTCGACCAGCTGTTCGACATGGTCCAGGCCGACCGCCAGCGCGGCTACGTGCTCGGCGAGGGCTTCTTCGAGTCGAACATCTCGACCATCGCGGCCCCGGTGCGCGACCACAGCGGCCACATCGTGGCGGCGCTGGGCGCGACCATCACCTCGGGCCATATCGAGGAAAGCCGCATGGACGGGATGGTGCAGCGCGTGCGCCAGACCGCCGACGAGATCTCCGGCCTGCTGAACTACGCGCCGTCTTCCAAGGGCCAGGTGATTCCGCTGCACGGCGGCGACCGCGCCGCCTGAGTTGCTGACCATGACGACCCCGAATCCTTCCTCCAACTTCTTCGCCGCCGATGCGCTGGCCGGCCGTGTGGCCGTGGTCACCGGCGGCTCCTCGGGCATCGGCCTGGCGACCGCCGAGCTGCTGCTGGACTGCGGCGCTGCCGTGGCGCTGTGCGGCCGCGATGTCGAGCGGCTCGACCGCGCGGTGGCCGGCCTGCGTGCGGCACGCCCCGAGGCGGGCCTCTTCGCCCGCACCTGCGACGTGCTCGACGCCGCCTCGGTCAAGCGTTTCGCCGCCGAAAGCGAGGCCGCGCTCGGCCCGGCCTCGATGCTGATCAACAACGCCGGCCAGGGCCGCGTGTCGACCTTCGCCAACACCGACGACCAGGCCTGGACCGACGAGCTGCACCTGAAGTTCTTCTCGGTCATCCACCCGACGCGCGCCTTCCTGCCGCAGCTCAAGGCGCAGCGCGCCGTGCTCGGCGATGCCGCGATCGTCTGCGCCAATTCGCTGCTGGCCCGCCAGCCCGAACCGCACATGGTCGCGACCTCGGCCGCACGCGCCGGCCTGCTGAGCCTGGTGCGCTCGATGGCCACCGAGTTCGCGCCGCAGGGCGTTCGCGTCAACGGCATCCTGATCGGCCTTGTCGAGTCGGGCCAGTGGCGCCGCCGCTTCGAGGCCCGCGTCCAGACCGAACTCGACTGGGACGCCTGGAGCGGCCAGCTCGCCCACGACAAGCACATCCCGCTGGGCCGCCTGGGGCTTCCGATCGAAGCCGCACGCGCGATTCTCTTTCTCGCTTCACCGCTCGCGTCCTATACGACGGGCAGCCACATCGACATTTCCGGAGGCCATTCCCGCCATGCATAACCCCCACAACACCATCACGGTCGGCGCCGTCGTCGCCGCCTTCCTCGAGCAATGCGGCGTCAAGGCGGCCTTCGGTGTCATCTCGATCCACAACATGCCGATCCTCGATGCCTTCGCGCAGCGCGGCGCGGTCCGCTTCATCTCGGCGCGGGGCGAGGCCGGCGCGGGCAACATGGCCGACGCCTATGCACGCTCCACCGCCAGCCTGGGCGTGTGCATCACCAGCACCGGTCCGGCCGCCGGCAACATCGCCGGCAGCATGGTCGAGGCGCTGACCGCCGGCGCACCGCTCTTGCACATCACGGGCCAGATCGAGACGCCCTACATCGACCGCGGCATGTCGTACATCCACGAGGCGCCCGACCAGCTCACGATGCTCAAGGCCATCTCCAAGGCCGCCTTCCGCGTGCGCAGCGTCGAGACCGTGCTCGGCACCCTCAAGCGCGCCGTGCAGGTCGCGATGACCGCGCCCACCGGGCCCGTCAGCGTCGAGATCCCGATCGACATCCAGTCCGCGCTCACCACGATGCCGGCCGACCTGTCGCCGCTGCCGGTCGAGCCCGCCGTGCCGTCCAAGGCCGGCCTCGACGCGCTGGCCGCGAACCTCGCCAAGGCCAGGCGCCCGCTGCTGTGGGTCGGCGGCGGTGCCCGCCACGCACGGGCCGCGATCCAGCGCCTGCAGAAGCTCGGCTTCGGCGTGGTCACCACGACCCAGGGCCGCGGCACGGTGCCCGAAGACGATGCCGGCTCGCTCGGCGCCTACAACATCCAGAAGCCGGTCGAGGCCCTCTACCAGACCTGCGATGCGATGCTCGTGGTCGGCTCGCGCCTGCGCGGCAACGAGACACTCAAATACGAACTGAAGCTGCCGCGCCCGCTGTACCGCATCGACGCCGATGCTGCCGCCGAAGGCCGCTGCTATGCCTCCGAGGCCTTCGTCTGCGGCGATTCCGCGCTGGCGCTCGAAGGCCTCGCCGATCGCCTCGAAGCCGCCAGGTACAAGGCCGACCCCAAGCTGCTGGTCGACCTGCGCGCCGCGCACGATCAGGCGGTCGCGACGCTGCGCGACGGCCTCGGCCCGTATGCCGAGCTGGTGCGCCGGATCCAGTCCGTGGCAGGCCGCAAATTCAACTGGGTGCGCGACGTGACCGTCTCCAACAGCACCTGGGGCAACCGTGAGCTGCGCATCTTCGAACCCAGCGCCGGCGTCCACGCCACCGGCGGCGGCATCGGGCAGGGCATGCCAATGGCCATCGGCGCGGCCATCGGCGCCGTGGTGACCGGTTCCGGTCGCAAGACCTTCTGCCTGGCCGGCGACGGCGGCTTCATCCTGAACCTGGGCGAACTGGCCTGCATGGTGCAGGAGAAGGCCCCCATGGTGATCGTGCTGATGAACGACAAGAGCTACGGCGTCATCAAGAACATCCAGGACGCGCAGTACGGCGGCCGACAGTGCTACGCCGAGCTGCATACGCCCGACTACGACCTGCTGTGCAAGTCGATCGCACTGCCGCATGCCCGCGTGCGGAAGCTGGACGACCTGCCGGCTCGCCTGGACGAGGCGCTGGCGACCGAAGGCCCCTTCCTGCTCGAGATCGACATGCTGTCCATCGGCGGCTTCAAGAGCAGCTTCGCGGGCCCGCCGACCAACACGGTCACGCAGATTCCTGCGCTCGGCACGGCCAAGTGAGCGGAGCCCCTCGCATGTCCGCCATCACGCGCATTGCCCTCGTCGGCTGCGGAGCCATCGGCACCTCGATGCTCGAACTGCTCGATGCCGACCCGGCCCTGGAGATCAAGGCCATCGTCGTGCCGGCCGATGCCTTCGCTGCGGCGCAGGCCGCGGCGCAGCGGCTCGCACCGCGCGCGCAGGTCGTGTCCTCGGTTCCGCTCGAAGGCATCGACCTGGTCGTCGAAGCGGCGGGCCATGCGGCGATCGAGGCGCATGTGCTGCCGGCCCTGCAGCGCGGCACCCCTTGCATCGTGGCTTCGGTGGGCGCGCTCTCGGCCGCGGGCTTCGCTGAAAAGCTCGAAGCCGCCGCTGTCGCCGGCGGCACGCAGGTGCAATTGATCGCCGGCGCCATCGGCGCCATCGACGCGCTGGCCGCGGCCCGTGTCGGCGGCCTCGACGCGGTGCGCTACACCGGCCGCAAGCCGCCGCGCGCCTGGAAGGGAACCCCGGCCGAGCAGGGCCGCGATCTCGATGCGCTGACGCGCGAGACGGTGATCTTCGAAGGCAGTGCGCGCGAAGCCGCCACGCTGTACCCGAAGAACGCCAACGTGGCGGCCACCGTGTCGCTCGCCGGCCTCGGGCTGGACCGCACGCACGTGCGCCTGATCGCCGACCCTGCGGTCAGCGACAACGTCCACACCGTCGAGGCCGAGGGCGCCTTCGGCAGCTTCGAGCTGACCATGCGCAACAAGCCGCTCGCGGCCAATCCCAAGACCTCCGCACTGACGGTCTACAGCGCCGTGCGCGCCCTGCGCAACCGCGTCGCGGCGCTGGCGATCTGAACCGAGAGAGAACCCCGATGATTTCCTCCGAACTCCTTCCCCTCAACATCGCAGGTGAATGGCGCCTGGGCGGCGGCGACGTCTACGAGAGCCTGTATCCGGCCACCGGCGAGCCGATCGCGCGCCTGAAGGCTGCCAGCCTGGCCGACGTCGACGAAGCCATCACGCGCGCGCACCACGCCTTCCTGACCAGCGGCTGGGCGCAGATGCTGCCGCACCAGCGCGCCACCGTGCTGCACCGCGTGGCGCAGCTGATCCGCGAGCAGTCCGAAGCGCTGGCGCAAAAGCAGCGCCTCGACAACGGCAAGCCGATCAGCGAGACCCGCAACCTGGTGGCCAGCGCCGCCGGCACCTTCCAGTTCTTCGCCGCCGCGCTCGAGACGCTCGAAGACACCATCACGCCATCGCGCGGCCCCTTCGTCACGATGAGCGTGCACGAGCCGATGGGCGTGGTCGCGGCGATCACGCCGTGGAATTCACCGATCGCGAGCGAGGCCCAGAAGCTGGCGCCGGCGCTGGCAGCCGGCAACGCGGTGGTGGTCAAGCCGGCCGAAGTGACACCGCTGATGGCGCTCGAACTGGCCCGCATCTGCGAAGAGGCCGGCGTGCCCAAGGGCATCGTCAGCGTGCTGCCGGGCAAGGGCTCGGTGATCGGTGATGCGATCACCAAGCATCCGCTGGTCAAGCGCGTGTCCTTCACGGGCGGCACCACCACGGGCCGCCACATCGCGCACATCGCGGCCGACAAGATGATGCCGGTCTCGCTCGAGCTCGGCGGCAAGTCGCCGACCATGGTGCTCGAGGACGCCGACCTCGACCACGCGGTCGCCGGCGTGCTCTACGGCATCTTCAGCTCCTCGGGCGAGTCGTGCATCGCGGGCTCTCGCCTGTTCGTCGCGCGTTCGATCTACGACGAGTTCCTGACCCGGCTGGCCGAAGGCGCCAATGCGCTGCGCGTCGGCGACCCGGCGGCCGAGAGCACGCAGATGGGCCCGCTGATCACCGCCAAGCACCGCGAGGGCATCGAGCGCTACGTGGAGATGGGCGTGTCCGAGGGCGGCCGCATCCGCACCGGCGGCGTGCGCCCGCACGGCAACGGCCTCGACCGCGGCTACTTCTACACGCCGACGATCCTCGAAGGCCTGACCAACAACGCCCGCATCAGCCAGGAAGAGATCTTCGGCCCGGTGCTGGTCGCGATGCCCTTCGACAACGAGGAAGAGCTGATCAAGCAGGCCAACGACAGCGTCTACGCGCTGGCTGCCGGCGTCTGGAGCCGCGATTTCAAGCGCGCCTGGCGGCTCGGCCGCGCGGTGCAGGCGGGCACGGTCTGGGTCAACACCTACAAGCAGTTCTCGGTCTCGACCCCGTTCGGCGGCTGGCGCGACAGCGGCCTCGGCCGCGAGAAGGGCCGCGAGGGCATCTTCCAGTACATGGAGCAGAAGAGCATGTACTGGGGCACCAACGAGCAGCCACTCCCTTGGGCAGACCTATGACACACCCCCAGCTTGGCTCACTTCGTGTAGCCGCCCACCCCCTTGCAGGGGGCAATACCAGCGGCCCGGCAAAGCCGGTTCCGCGGTATTCCTGGAATTGAAGCGTGCGATGGAGATTTTGATATGAGCGTTTTGGGCATCGACCAGATCACCTATGCGGCGGACGACCTCGCGGTCTGCCGCAGCTTCTTCCAGGACTGGGGCCTCTCGCTCGAGTCCGAGGCGGCCGACGAACTGGTCTTCGAGTGCCTCAACGGCTGCAAGGTGGTCGTCGCGGCGTTGGACAAGCCGGGCCTGCCGGCCGGCATGGAAGAGGGCCCGACCCTGCGTGAAGTGGTGTGGGGCGTCGAGAGCGACGCCGACCTCGCGCGCTATGCCGCGGCGATCGCGAAGGACCCCGGCTTCATCGACGGCGAGGTCGACGGCGCGCGCCGCATCGGCTGCATCGACCCGAACGGCCTCGCCGTGCGCCTGCAGGTCAGCCGCAAGCATGCGGTCGACGTCGACTGCGGCGCGATGAACACCTGGAATGCCAAGCCGCGCATCAACCAGCCCGCGCCGGTGTACGAGCGGGCCACGCCGATCGAGGTCGGCCATGTGGTCTTCTTCGTCAGCGACGTCCAGGCCACCAGCGCCTTCTATGCCGAGCGCTTCGGCTTCGTCGCGTCCGACAGCTATCCGAAGCGTGGCGCCTTCATGCGCTGCGCACCGGCGGGCGGCCACCACGACCTGTTCCTGCTGCAGCTGCCCTCGGGCAAGCGCGGGCTGAACCACGTGGCTTTTACGGTGCGCGACATCCACGAGGTGTTCGGCGGCGGCCTGCACTTCTCGCGCAAGGGCTGGGAAACGCAATTGGGCCCGGGCCGTCACCCGGTGTCGTCGGCCTACTTCTGGTACTTCAAGAATCCGGCCGGCGGCCTGATCGAGTACTACGCCGACGAGGACCAGCTGACCGCCGAATGGCAGCCGCGCGAGTTCGAGCCGGGCCCGACGGTGTTCGCCGAATGGGCGGTCGATGGCGGCCTCGACGGCCACACGCGCCGCCAGAAGAATGCCGAAGGCCCCAAGGGCGCTTTCCTGACGGAGAAGAAATGATCGATCTCATGCGCCGGCCCTTGCGCCTCGCCGCCACCGCCGTGTTCGCCTTCGCGGCGCTGACCTCGACCCATGCCCAGAGCGATGCGCACAAGCAGCTTGCAGGCGACCGCTTCACCATCGTCTCGCCGTTCCCGCCGGGCGGTCCGGTCGACACGCTGGCGCGGGTGCTCTCCGAAGGGCTCGCCAAGCGCTATGGCCAACCGGCCGTGGTCGAAAACCTCGCGGGCGCGGCCGGCAACATCGGCATCGACAAGGTGAAGCGCGCCAAGGGCGACGGCCACACGCTGCTGGTGGTGCCGGCCGGCAACCTGACGATCAACCCGACCCTGATGCCGAATTTCCCGTTCGACATCGCCAAGGACTTCGTGCCGGTCACGATGCTCGCGACCGCGCCCAACGTGCTGGTGGCGACGCCAGCGTCCGGCTTCAATAACGCCAAGGAGGTCGTCGCCCAGGCCAAGGCCAAGCCCGGCACCCTGTCCTATGCCTCGCCCGGCGTCGGCAGCGGCCTGCACCTGGCGGGCGAACTGTTCAAGCAGCAGGCCGGTGTCGATTTGCTGCACGTGCCCTACAAGGGCACGGCGCCGGCGCTCAACGACGTGCTCGGCGGCGTGGTGCCGCTGATGTTCAGCAACCTGCCGGCGACGCTGCCCTTCATCAAGAGCGGCAAGCTGGTCGCGCTCGGGGTGACCGAAGCCAAGCGCAGCCCGGTCGCGCCGGAGATCCCGACGCTGGCGGAGCAGGGCATCCAAGGCGTCAACGTGACCTCCTGGTACGGCCTGCTGGCACCGGCCGGAACGCCACCCGCGGTCGTCGAGCAGCTTGCCAGGGACGCCGCCGAGATCCTCGCCGCGCCCGATGTGCGCGAGCGCCTCCAGGCCCAGGGCATGACCGACGCATCGATGAAGCCGGCCGAATTCGCCACGGCCATTCGCGACGAGACCGCGGTGTGGGCCAGGATCATCAAGGCCCGCAACATCGTGGCCGAGTGAGCCTGAGAGGGAATCCCATGGCCACCCCCGCACCGACTTCCGGCGCCCACTCTTGAACCACCTTCTTCCACCGATGGAGCGAACCATGACCGACCGCTATCTCGATCCCCACCAGGCGCGCCAGCGCACCCCCACCACCTACGAGGACCTGCTCGGCGATGCGATCGAGCGCGCCTTCGCGGCCGGCGTCCACGACCTCGCCGGCCTGGTCGAGCGGCTCAACGACAGCGGCCTCGCGAGCCCCAGCGGCAAGGCCTGGACCGAGGCCATCTACCGCGAAGAGATGGCGGCGCTCGGCGCCTGAGTGCCGCGACGCTTCATTTTCCCCATCAAGAGGAACCCCACCATGACCCCCTCCCGCGAAGACCCCGTCGACCAGCTGCTCGAAGTCGGCCTCAAGGATCTCTGGTATCCGATCTGCCCCACGGGCTTCATCAAGGAATCGCCCGTGTCGCTGCGCCGCCTGGGCCGCAAGTTCGCCTTCTGGCGCGACCACGCGGGCAAGCTGCACGCGCTCGAAGACCGCTGCCCGCACCGCGGTGCGCCGCTGTCGCAGGGCGTGATCCTCGGTGACCGGCTCTCGTGCCCGTACCACGGCGTCGAGGTGCGCTGCGACGGCGTCGCCGTGCGCGTGCCGGGCAGCCCCGGTTGCAAGCTCGAGGGCTCGCAGTCCACGCGCTTCTTCCACGTCGAGGAGCGTGCCGGCGCGGTCTGGCTCTACAACTCGAAGGAGTCGGTCGAGACGCCGCCGCCGCTGGTGCTGCCCGAGCAGCTGACCGACGACGACCAGTATTCGAGCTTCCTCTGCTACACGGAATGGAAGGGCGACTACCGCTACGTGCTCGACAACGTCATGGACCCGATGCATGGCACCTATCTGCACAAGCAGTCGCATTCGATGGCCGAGGGCGATTCGACTGCCAAGTTCGGCATCCGCGCGACCGACACCGGCTTCGTGTTCGAGAAGGAAGGCCAGCGCAACGTCAACTTCGACTGGACCGAATGGGCCGATACCGGCGTGCACTGGATGCGCCTCGAGATCCCGTACCCGAAGACCGGCGGCCCGGGCGGCAACTTCATCATCATCGGCAGCTACACGCCGATCTCGCCGACGCTCTCGTGCGCCTTCCACTGGCGCGTGCGCAAGCTGCCCAAGGGCTGGGAGCGGGACACCTGGCGCTTCCTCTACAAGAACCGGCTCGAGGCGCGCCACTGGCACGTGCTCGAACAGGACCGCGTGCTGATCGAGAACATGGAGCCCGATGCCAACCAGCACGAGCAGCTCTACCAGCACGACCTCGGCATCGTGCGCCTGCGCCGCCATCTGCGCGGGCTGGCCCAGCAGCAGCTCGAAGGCGCGGCCGGCTGATCGACCTGCGCGCGGCCCACTGAAAAACCCTTCATCGAGGTTTCCCGTCATGTCCTCTCCCACGCTGAACGCCCTGGTGCACACGATGCGCTACGAAGCCGACGGCATCGTCAGCGTCGAGTTCCGGCCGGCTTCGCCCGCGGTGGACTTCCCCGCCTTCGAGGCCGGCTCCCACATCGACCTGCACCTGCCCAACGGCCTGGTGCGCAGCTACTCGCTGTGCAATCCGTCGACCGATCGCCAGCGCTACGTGGTCGGCGTGCTGAATGATCGCAAGAGCCGCGGCGGTTCGCGCTACGTGCACCAGCAGCTGCGCGTCGGCATGACGCTCCAGATTTCGCAGCCGCGCAACAACTTCAAGCTCGAAGAGGGGGCAGGGCGCTCGGTGCTGGTGGCCGGCGGCATCGGCGTGACGCCGATCTGGTGCATGCTGCAGCGGCTGGCCGATATCGGCAAGCCGGTCGAGCTGCTCTATTGCGCGCGCTCGCGCAAGGAGTCCGCCTTTTGCGAGTCGATCGCGGCCCTGGCGGCCGAGAAATCGATTCCGCTGACCTGGCATTTCGACGAGGAGAAGGGCGGCCCGCCCGATCTCGCCGCACTGCTCGCCGGCAAGGGCGCCGACAGCCACTACTACTGCTGCGGCCCGACGCCGATGCTCGACAACTTCGAGAAGACCTGCGAGCAGCTCGGCTACGCGAATGCCCATATCGAGCGCTTCGCGGCCCTGCACGTCGAGGCCCCGAGCGCGACCCAGAGCTACGTGGTCCAGTGCGCGAAGAGCGGCAAGTCGGTCGAGGTGCCGCCCGGCAAGTCGATCCTCGACAGCCTGATCGATGCCGGCCTGAACCCGGACCACAGCTGCAAGGAAGGCGTCTGCGGCGCCTGCGAAACCCAGGTGCTCGACGGCGAAGTCGACCACCACGACGGCATCCTGACCAAACTCGAGCGAGCGTCGAACAAGACCATGATGATCTGCGTCTCGGGCTGCAAGCGCGGCCCGCTGGTGCTGGACATCTGAGGTCAAGAAGAATCATCGACGGGGGAGGAAGACATGAAGAGAACCCTTGTGGCCATGGCCGCATGCGCAGCCACGTCCTGGGAAGCCCCCGGCGGCGGCCTGGCCGCGAGCTTCCGGCTCGAGTCCGGCCTGCACAACGGTTCATGAACGTCGCCCCCCACAGGAACACAGAGTCATGCACCCCAGAGCATTCCGTTGGTACGGCGTCATCACGCTGTTCGTGATCGTCGCGATCTCCTATGTCGACCGGATCAACATCGCGGTGCTGATCACCGATGCGGCCTTCCTGCAGCACATCGGCATCGCCTCGACCGACCGGGTCGGCCAGGGCCTGCTGGCCACGGCCTTCATGGTCGGCTACGGGGTGTCGGCCTTCGTGCTGACGCCGTTCTGCGCTGCCCTCTTCGGGGTCCGCAGGAGCCTGATCCTCGGGCTGATGCTGTGGGGCGTGGTCACCTTCATCACGCCGTGGTTCAGCGGCTACGGCATGCTGCTGGCCTCGCGGATCCTGCTCGGCGTGTCCGAAGGTCCGTTGTTCTCGCTCGCCTCGTCCTACATCAAGGCGCACTTCGAGAGCCACGAGAACGGCAAGCCGAACTCCTTCGTCAACATGGGCACCGGCCTGGGCCTCGCGCTCGGCTACCCGCTGATCGGCTACCTGCTGGTCAGCTTCGACTGGCAGACCTCCTTCCATGTGCTCGGCGTGCTGAACATCGCGCTGGGCATCCCGCTGGTGATCGCCTTCGTGAAGATGCCGGCGGCCTATGCCGGCCAGGCGAAGCCGAAGTCCTTCGGCGATGCGATGAACCGGGTCGGCGACATCGTCAAGGGTGCCTTGCACACCCGCTACCTGGTGCTGATCACGGTGCTGACCTCGGCCACGCTGGCCTACCTCTGGGGCAGCAGCAACTGGCTGCCTGCCTACCTCAAGGAGGTGCGCGGATTCTCGATGAAGGAGATGGGCTGGCTGGCCTCGCTGCCGCAGTACGCGACGGTGCTCGCCGTGCTGCTGGGCGGCGTCCTGATCGACCGGATCGAGCGCCAGCGCGTGCCCTTCATCTTCATGGCGGCCAGCGTCGGCGTGGCCTTGTCGGTGCTGCTGGCGATCAATGTGCACGATCCCTATGCGGCCGCCTACTGCCTGATCGCCGCCAATTTCTGCTGGGGCCTGCAGAGCCCGGCGATCCCGAGCACGGTGCAGTACTGCGCCCGGCCCGAGCATGTGGCCAGCGCCTTCGGCGTCGTCAACGGCACCGGCAGCCTGGTCGCGGGCTTCATGCCGGCGCTCATGGGCAGCGTGATCAGCCTGGTGTCGGCGGGTCCGGGCGCTTCCGGCGGCGCGGCGCACGGCTTCTTCGCCGGCTTCGCGCTGCTGATCGGCACGCAGGCGGTGGTGTTCGTCTGCGGCTTCGTGCTGTGGTGGCGCGAGCGCGCGCTGGGCGCCTCGGCCTCAATCCCTGTAGCTGCGGTCGATCCGGTCTAGCTTGCGGATCAGCGAGGGCCAGACGAAGGCCCCGCCCATGCCGCCGGTCTGGACCTTCATCGCCTGGCCGACGCCCTCGATGATGCGCGGGTCGACCTGCGTCAGCTCGCCGCCGCCGGCCTGCGCCGCGATCTGGATCTGGCAGGTGTTCTCGAAGGTGTACATGCTCAGGAAGGCGTCGGCCACGGTCTTGCCGACCGTCAGCAGGCCATGGTTGCGCAGCATCAGGAAGTTGGCGCGGCCCATGTCGGCCTGCAGCCGCGGCTTCTCGTCGTCGCGGAAGGCCACGCCCTCGTAGTCGTGGTAGGCCAGCGAGGCCAGCACGAAGGTCGATTGCTGGCTGATCGGCAGCACGCCGTTCTTTTGCGCGCTGACCGCGATGCCGGCACGGGTGTGGGTGTGCAGCACGCATTGCACGTCCTCGCGCACCGCATGCACCGCGCTGTGGATCACGAAGCCGGCCGGATTCACCGGGTAGGGCGAGTCGATCACCTTGTTGCAGTCGGGATCGACCTTGATCAGGTTGGAGGCCGTGATCTCGTCGAACATCAGGCCGTAGGGGTTGATCAGGAAGTGGTGCTCGGGCCCCGGCACGCGGGCGCTGATGTGCGTGAAGACGAGGTCGCTCCAGCCGTACAGCGCGACCAGCCGGTAGCAGGCCGCGAGGTCGACCCGCAGCTGCCATTCTTCGGGGGTGACGAGGTTCTGGATTTCGGAGGGGGAGGTGGTCATGGTGTTGGGGTCTTTCTAGTCAGTTGAGGACAGAGCAAGAACCGCTGCGCAGTTTGTTGGTCTGTCCCGCAAGGGGTCAGGAATGCTTCGCGGCCTTGTAGATGCTCTGCTTCGGCTGGGCCATCAGGCGCCTGAGCATCGGCTCGAACTCCTCGATCGGCAGGGTCTCGGCCTTCGGGTCGAAGGCCGGGTTGTCGTAGAGCTCGCAGAACTCGGCCGTGCGCTCGAAGCAGGGATGGCTGCGGAAGTTTTCGCGCAGGTCGCGATCGAGGCCGATGTGGTGGAAGAAGTAGTGGCCCTGGAAGATGCCGTGGTGCGCCACCATCCAGTGGTTCTCCTCGCTCACGAAGGGCTTCAGGATGGCCGCCGCGATGTCCGGGTGGTTCATGGTGCCGAGCGTGTCGCCGATGTCGTGCAGCAGCGCGCAGACCACGTACTCCTCGTCGCGGCCGTCGCGCAGCGCGCGCGTCGCGGTCTGCAGCGAATGGCTGTAGCGATCGATCGGGAAGCCGCCGTAGTCGCCTTCGAGGATCCGCAGGTGCTTGATCACGCGCTCGGGCAGGCCTTGCGCGAATTGCATGAATTCGCCGCCGATCAGTTTCCAGTCCTCCTGGGTGCTGTCCTGCATGCGGACGAAATTCGCTCTGGCATTCATCGTGGGTCTCCGTGGGGTTTACGGCCCACTGTAGACCTGCACTTGACACTCAACTGTCAGAAATTTGACAATTCGGGCTCTGGTAAACCCCCGGACCCCGATCCGACGCCCATGCCGCAGCCTTCCAGACCGCGTCTGTCCGCTGCCCACCGCGCCGCGATGGAGGCCAATCCCTGGTTCGCATCGATGCCGCGCGCGCAACGCGAAGGCCTGTTCGGCGCGGCCGAACTGATCCACCTGCGGCGTGGCGCGATGGTGTTCCGCCAGGGCGATCCGGTGCACGCGGCCGGCGGCGGCTTCTATGGGCTGGCCGCCGGCACGATCAAGATCTCGACCCTGCGGCAGGACGGCCGCGAAGCCATCCTGGCCGTGCTCGAGCCGGGCAACTGGTTCGGCGAGATCAGCCTGATCGATGGCTCCCCGCGGACCCACGATGCCACCGCGCTGAGCGCGCTCGACCTGCTGGTGGTCCCCTTCGAGTCTTTCGTCCAGCAGATGCAGGGTGCGGCCTTCGCCTGTTCGGTGGCGGCCCTGCTCGCGGCGCGCGTGCGGGGCCTCTACGGGCTCATGGAAGACGCCACGCTGCGTGGCCTGCGCGCCCGGGTGGCGCGCCGCCTGCTGTCGCTGGCGCACGGCGACGCGACCCAGTCACCGGAGCTGCGCGCCTGCATCTCGCTGCCCCAGGAGGCGCTCGCGATGATGCTGGGCGTGACCCGGCAGACGCTGTCGAAGGAACTCAATGCGCTGGCGAAGGAGCGGGTGATCGCGCTCGGCTACGGGCGCATCGCGTTGCTGGCGCCCGATGCGCTCCGGCGGCTCGCCAGCGCGGGATAGCCGCCGGCGTCGTTCAGCGCAGGATCCGCCCGTCCTTGGTGATGCTGATCAGGTCGATGCTGCGCCCCGGGTCGCGCAGGCCCGGACGCAGGTTGATGCGGAAGCCGCCGACGTCGTAGTCCGTCATTCCGGCCATCACGCGCTGCAGTGCGGCAGGCGTGAAGCCCTTGCCGGCGCGGCGCACCGCCTCGGCCGCGGCCTTGGTGGCGATGAAGCCCTCAAGGCCCTCGTAGGAAGGCGCCTGGTCCGAATTGTCGACCGCGGCCAGGTATTCCTTGACGATCGGGATCGCCGACGGCCGCGGCGAGGGCACCACCTGCGAGATCACGATGCCGCCGATGTCCTTTCCCAGCGCCGCGTAGAGCGGGTCGATGCCGACGATCGAGAAGGCCGTGAAGCTGCCCGCATAGCCGCTCTTGCGCAGACGGCGGATCACGTCGGCCGTGGTGGTCGAGAGCGAGACCAGCACGATGGCCTGCGGCGACAGCTTCTGCACCGAGGCCAGCGCCGCGTCGAGCTTGTCGCCGCTCGCCGGCACCAGCGCGCTCGCCACCAGCGGGGCCAGCTTGAGTTCGGCCACCGCCTGCTGCACTGCGGCCAGGCCGGCGCGGCCCATTTCATCGTCGTCGCCGATCAGTGCGATGCGGGTCTGGCCGACCGTCTCGCACTGGCGCACGATCTTGAAGGCCTCGTCGGCCATGCTTGGCCGGACGTGGAACACGTTGGGATGGGCGGCCCCGCGCAGGTTGTCGGCCGCCGCGAAGGGGGCGAACAGGAGGCTGCCCTGTTGCGCTGCTGCCGCCGCGCCGGCGTCGCTGCTGGCGGTGCCGACGAAGCCGAACAGCATGTCGGCCTTGTGAGTGCCGAGCAGGGTGCGCGCATTGGCGCCGGCGCGGGCGGCATCGTAGCCGTCGTCGAGTTGCACCAGCTTCAGCTGGAGGCCGCTGGCGGCGCTGCTTTCGTTGAACTCATTGGCATAGAGCCGCGCGCCGGCCGCGAAGGCCAGGCCGATCTCGCTGGCGGCGCCGGTCAGGGGCACCGACTGTCCGAGGATCACCGTGCGCGGTGCGCCAGCGCGCGGCGTGGCCTGCGCATGGCTGCGGCGGCTGGCGGCGGCGAGCCCGCTGCCCAACAGCAACGCGGCGCCGGACTGCGCCAGCCACGTTCTGCGAGTGAGAGTCATCGGAAGCCTTTCGCTACGTCTTTCGAAAAATGTAGCGACTTCGATGCTGTGGACGAAGGTACTAAGTCACGTTCGGACTTCCGGGCGGCAGCAATCGCTGTCCGACGGACGGCCGCATGGCTCCAGATCTGTTAACTTTTGTATTTGAGTTGTGGCTTTTTGCACAGGGGCAAAGTGCCTTCCAGTGTCAATATTCCGCCTGAACCGGAATCGTTCCGGATGGATGAAATGAAGCAAACCTCAACTGAAATCGCGCTGCTGGAAAGCGCGCTGGTGGCCATCGAAAAAGTGCTGGCCCACGCCGACAGCCAGCTTCAGGGTGCACCTTATCTGGGCCCGACCGCCAACCTGCCGCTGGAGGCCCTCCATACCGCCGCACAGACCGAGGAGCAGCGATTCAGGGCCAGTGCCGCCCAGACCGCGGTCAACATCTGCCTGAGCTCGGCCGCGGCCCTGGTCGACGTCAGCCAGGCGCTGCTGAACCGCCGCGGCGACCGCAGCGACCCGGAACTCGAGCGCGAATGGCGGGCCCTGATCACGCACACCAAGATCGCCAGCCGATCGGCCTATCGCGCGGCACTCGTGATGGCGGCGCAGAAGAACCTGCCGCAGGCCCAGGGTCTGGCGCCGACGCCGGCGGACCAGTTGCCCACCTTGACGCACTGAGCACCGAATCAGCGGCGTTCGAACACCACGTCCCACACCCCGTGGCCCAGCTTCAGGCCGCGGTTCTCGAACTTGGTCAGCGGCCGGTAGTCCGGCTTGGGCGCATAGGCGGCCGCGGTGTTGCGCAGCAGCGGTTCGCCCGACAGCACCTCGAGCATCTGCTCGGCGTAGGGCTGCCAGTCGGTGGCGCAGTGCAGGTAGCCGCCAGGCGCCAGCCGGTCGGCCAGCTTGCGCACGAAGGGCGGCTGGATCAGGCGGCGCTTGTTGTGCCGGGTCTTGTGCCACGGGTCGGGGAAGAACACGTGCACGCCCGCCAGCGAAGCGGGCGGCAGCATGTGGTCGAGCACGTCGACCGCATCGTGGGCGCAGATGCGGATGTTCTGCAACTGCTGCTCGCCGATGCGCTTGAGCAGCGCGCCGACGCCCGGCTCGTGCACCTCGCAGCAAAGGAAGTTCTTTTCGGGCATCAGCGCCGCGATGTGCGCCGTCGCCTCGCCCATGCCGAAGCCGATCTCGAGCACGGTCGGCGCCTGGCGGCCGAAGGCGGCGCCGAAATCCAGCCTTTCGGCGCGGTAGGGCAGCAGGAACTGCGGGCCGAATTGCTCGTAGGCGCGGGCCTGGCCTTCGGTGGTTCGGCCGCCGCGCTTGACGAAGCTCTTCAGGCGGCGGTGCAGCGGATGCGCCTCGCCGGTGGGTTTGTCGCCCGGGGGCGCGGCGGCCGGCGGGTCGGCGGGGAGGTCGTTGGGAGAACTGGAAGTCACGGCGGCGGATTGTAGAGATCGCGCCATTCGCCGATCCAGGAGGCGAGCGCTTCGGCTGCCGTCGCGGCGCCGCCCGGTCGCAGGCCGAGCACCTGCGCAGCGGCCTGAAGCGCGGCCAGCGCCTCGGCCGGCGTCGCCGTGGCCAGCGCTGCGGCGCCGTTCTGCTTGGACAGCTTGTCGCCGTCGGCGGCCAGCACCAGCGGTGTGTGCAGGTAGCTCGGCGACGCGATCCCGAGTGCCCGCTGCAACAGGATCTGGCGTGCCGTGTTGTCCGCCAGGTCTTCGCCACGCACCACGTCGGTCACGCCCTGCTCGGCGTCGTCGACCACCACCGCGAGCTGGTAGGCCCAGGGGCCGTCGGCGCGCTTGAGCACGAAGTCGCCGACCTCGCTGGCGACCGCCTGCTGCCGGCTCCCGAGGCGGCGGTCGTGCCACCGCAGCAGCGCGCCGTCCTGGGTGGCCTCGAAGCGCGAGGCGGCGAAGCGCCAGGCGCGTGCCGGCTTGCCGTGCAGGCCATCGCGGCAGGTGCCGGGGTAGACCCGCTCGCCATGCCGCGCGTGCGCCATGCCGCGTTCGGCCAGCGCCTGCTCGATGTCCTTGCGCGAGCAGCCGCAGGGGTAGGCCCAGCGCGCGGCAACGAGCCGGTCGAGCGCGTCCTGGTAGAGGCCGGTGCGGCGGGTCTGCCATACCGGCGGGGCATCCGGCCGCAGGCCACAGGCGGCGAGCTGCGCCAAGATGCGCTCGCCCATGCCGGGCAGGCAGCGCTCGGTGTCGGCATCCTCGATCCGCACCAGCCAGCGCGCTCGCGGACCGCGGGCCCGCACATCGAGCCAGCTGGCGAGCGCCGCGACCAGCGAGCCGGCATGCAGCGGCCCGGTCGGCGAGGGCGCGAAACGGCCGATCCGGATCATCGCCCCGCGACAGGCAGCTCAGACGCCGCCGGGCCGCCCAAGGCGGCTGCGGCCTCCTCGGGGGAGCAGCGACCCACGACGCATGAAACCGCCGCAGYCCGATGCCAGGGATACCGCGGAACCGGCTTYGCCGGGCCGCYGGTATCGCCCCCCTTGAGGGGGGAAGCGCCGCAGGCGCTTCGGGGGGTGTTTCATTTCAGTTGCTCCACCGCGCGGTGCGCGACCCACGACCCATGAAACCGGCGCAGTCCGATACCAGGGATACCGCGGAACCGGCTTTGCCGGGCCGCCGGTATCGCCCCCCTTGAGGGGGGAAGCGCCGCAGGCGCTTCGGGGGGTGTTTCATTTCAGGCCACCTTGAGCGCCAGCGTCAGGCCCGAGAGGAAGGCATCCTCGACCCGGTGGCCGGTGCACCAGTCGCCGGCGATGCCCAGGCGTGCCTTGGCGTCCCACAGGTGCGGCTTGGCCACCGGCACCTGGGTCTGCGCTTCGGGCCAGCAGCGCGCCTGCGCGTGCGAGGGCGCGGCGCGGATGCCGGTGATCTCGGCGAAGGCGCGCAGCAGCTTGGCCTGGACCCGCGCGGCGTCGTCGCGCAGGTGTTCCTGCGACCAGGCGGCGCTGGCCTGCAGCGTCCAGCGCTCGATCGGGTCGCGGCCGGGCTTGGACGACTCGCGCGCCAGCCAGGCCACGCGATGGTGGGTGCTGCGAGCGGCGTTCCATTGCGGGCCCAGGTGCGACAGCGTGGGTTGGTTGGCCTGGGGGAAGGCGATCATCAGGGTCCAGCAGGGCGCGATGCGAACCGCCTCGATCTTGCGGCTCAGTTCCGCCGACAGATTTCCGTTGCCGAGCAGGGCACGTGCGCGCGCCGGCGGCACCGCGAGCAGCACCGCGTCGAGGCCGGAATAGACATGCTGCGAATCGTCGGCGCCGGCGGTGCGCAACTGCCAGCGCTTGCCATCGAGTGCATCGCGCTCGATGGCCGTCACCTGGGTGCGCGTCAGCAGCGAGTCGCCCAACGGCTGGGCCCAGTGGGCGACCAGCGCATCCATCCCGGGCTGGGCGACGAAGTGCGGCTCGCGCGCGGGCAGGGCGGCCTCGGCGACGCGGCCATGGGCGTCGAGCACGCGCACGAGGTTGGCGCTCCAGGGCTTGCAGACTTGCGGGCTGGTTTCCAGCACGCGCGCGAAGCGCGGATCGCGCACCGTGAAGTATTGCGCGCCGCTGTCGAAGCGGCCGAAGGGCGTCGCCTCGCTGGCCATGCGGCCGCCGGCGGCGGCTTCGCGCTCGAACACGGTCACGCGGTGGCCGGCCTGCAGCAGCGTTCGGGCGCAGGCGACGCCGGCGATGCCGGCGCCGATGACGGCGTAGTGGCGCGAGGCGGAGGATCGGTGGCGGTCGGCAACGGGTCGGGGTGTCATGGCGGTCTCTTTGTCGGGTGGCAGTCCATGTGACTCTAACCGGGTTGGAGGGGGTGGCCGCCTGACGCTTGACAGGAAGAGGCCCGTCACCTGCCCCGGTGGCGCTCGAGCAAGGCGCGGCGGGTGCCTTCGTTCTCGAAGCGCTCGAGCCACCACTGCATCGCGCGACCCGGGCTGCCGGCGCTGCGCACGCGCCAGGCGCAGTGCATGGTGGCCAGCGGCGCGACGCGTTCGGTCTTTCGCTCGACGAGATGTCCGGCGTCGATATAGGGCCGCGCCATCGGCTCGGGCAGGAACCCCCCGCCCAGTCCGTGCAATTGCGCGGCCAGCTTGGCCTGCATCGTCGGCACCGTCAGCACGTCCTGGCCGCCGACGAGGTTGACCGTCATGCTGGGACCGGCGCGCGAGGAGTCGGCCGCCGCCACCGCGCGGTGCTGGCGCAGCACCTCGTCGCTCAAGGGCACGTCGATGCGCGCCAGGGGATGGTGCGGCGCCACCGCATAGACGAAGGCCAGCTTGCCCAGCGGTCGGGTGCGGATGCCGGTCGCGGTGAAGGCGAGGCTGGCCGCATCGAGCACGGCGCCGACCGCGAGATCGGCTTCTCCGCTCGTCAGCGCCTCGATCGTGCCCAGCAGCGTCTCGTCGCGCAGCTTGAGCCGGGTCGGCGGGTCGAGCGCGTAGAACGCACTGACGAGGTCGAGCAGCGGATCGCGCGCGATGACACTGTCGACCGCGATCGTCAGCATCGGCTCCCAGCCCGTGGCGACGCGCTTGACCCGGTTGGCGAGCGCATCGATCTCGCCGAGCAGGCGGGTGGCCTCACGCAGCAGTTCGACGCCGGCTTCCGTCACCCGCGCCTGGCGGCCGCTGCGGTCGAAAAGCAGCACGTCGAGGGCGTCTTCGATCATCCGCACCCGGTAGCTCAGCGCACTGGGCACGAGATGGAGGGCGCGTGCCGCGGCGGCGAAACTGCCTGTGCTGGCCACGGTTTGCAGCATCGACAGTGCGTCAGGCGTCAAAACTTCGCGCGCGGTAGGCCTCATGATCGATCAAAAAAATTGAATGATGCCATCAAACGGCATTGCTTTTCGCGGCGGGGGTCAGCCCTAAAGTTCAGCCATCCGCTGCGCACAGGGCGCGGCATTTCGAAAGGCCCTTCACGAGAGGGCAGGAGTTCGACGATGTTGAAAGTCCGTAAATCCCAGGAACGCGGTTATGCCGATCACGGCTGGCTGCGCTCCTTCCACAGCTTCTCCTTTGCGGGTTACTACGATCCGGCCCACATGGGCTATGGCAACCTGCGCGTGATCAACGAAGACCGCGTCGCCGCGGGCGCCGGTTTCGGCACCCATGGCCACAAGGACATGGAGATCATCAGCTACGTGCTGTCCGGCGAACTGGCGCACAAGGACAGCATGGGGAACGTGGAATCGATCCCGCCCGGCGATGTCCAGCGCATGAGCGCCGGCCGCGGCGTGATGCACAGCGAGTTCAACCACAAGGCCGACGAGACCACGCATTTCCTGCAGATCTGGATCGAGCCGAACGTCCGCGGCATCGCCCCGAGCTACGAGCAGAAGACCTTCCCGGTCGAGGAGAAGCGCGGCAAGCTGCGGCTGGTCGCGTCGCCCGACGGTGCCGAGGGTTCGGTGCGGGTGCATGCCGATGCGCGCCTGTTCGCAGGCCTGCTCGATGGCGACGAACAAGCCAGCCTGGCGCTGGACCCCCAGCGCAAGAGCTACGTGCACCTGGTGCGCGGCGAACTCGAGGCCAATGGCACGAAGCTCGCTACGGGTGATGCGGCCTTGCTCGAAGGCGAAAGCCGGCTGACCCTCGGCGCCGCCAAGGATGCCGAAGTGCTCGTGTTCGATCTTGCCGCCTGAAGTTCACTTTTTTTTCAACCTAGAGGAGTTCATCCCATGTCCACCACCACCACCGCATCGTCCTACGCCGTTGCGGCCACCACCGGCGCTACCCAGGATTCGCTCGCGCTGCTCGGCCGCGTGCTGATCGCCTTGCTCTTCGTGCCCGCCGGCTTCGGCAAGATCAGCGGCTTTGCCGGCGTCGTCGGCTACATCGGCGCCGTCGGCCTGCCCTTGCCGCAACTCGGCGCAGTCATCGCGATCGTTGTGGAACTGGGTCTCGGCCTGTTGCTGCTGGTCGGCTACAAGACGCGCATCGTGTCGATCGTGCTGGCCGTGTTCACGGTCGCGACGGCTGTGTTCTTCCACAACTACTGGGCCATGCCCGCCGACAAGGCGTACATCAACCAGCTGATGTTCTTCAAGAACATCGCGATCGCCGGTGGCCTGCTTGCTATCGCCGCGCTCGGCGCCGGTCGTTTCTCGATCGATAAGAAGTAGCTCGCCCCCAGGTTGCCCGGCACTTCGTGTCCGGGCGCCCACCCCCTACCGGGGGCAACACCAGCGGCCCGGCGATTCACCAATAGGCCTGGCTGCGCCGGCCGGGCATTGCGTACGATGCGCGTCAGTTATTGAGACGGGGAAATCTGATGGCCGACATCGTTGTCGTTTTTCATTCGGGCTACGGCCACACGCAGCGCGTTGCGCAGGCGGTGGCCGACGGCGCGGATGCCCAGTTGCTGGCGATCGATGCCGACGGCAATCTTCCGGCCCAAGGCTGGGAGATGCTCGCCGCGGCGGACGCGATCATCATGGGCTCGCCGACCTACATGGGCGGGCCGAGCTGGCAGTTCAAGAAGTTCGCCGACGCCTCTTCCAAGGTCTGGTACGTCCAGGGCTGGAAGGACAAGCTGTTCGCGGGCTTCAGCAACAGCGCCGCGATGAACGGCGACAAGGACGCCACGCTGACCTACCTGTGGCACCTCGCCATGCAGCACAGCGGCCTCTGGGTCAGCCTGGGACTGATGCCGAGCAACCACAAGGCGGCGACGCGCGATGCGATCAACTACGTCGGCGGCTACAACGGCCTGCTGACCACCTCGCCCTCCGACGCCAGCCCGGCCGAGATGGCCCGCGGCGACCTCGACACCGCACGCGCATTTGGCGAACGGGTGGCCGCGGTGGCAAGATCACTGAAATGAAACACCCCCGAAGCGCCTGCGGCGCTGCCCCCTCGAGGGGGCGATACCAGCGGCCCGGCGAAGCCGGTTCCGCGGTATCCCTGGAATGGACCCGTGCCGGGTTCATGGGGTGGACCACTGAAACGCAACCCTTCACCGAGGAATCACGATGACCGCACCGCTTCTGCTCCAAGCGCACGACAAGGACCTGGGCGGCGGCTTCAAGGTGCGGCGGCTGTTGCCGGCGGCCAGGCGCCGCTCGGTCGGGCCCTTCGTGTTCTTCGACCATTTCGGACCGGCGACCGAGACACCCGGCTCCGAGCATGACGTGCGCCCGCATCCGCACATCGGACTGGCGACGGTCACTTATCTCTTCGAGGGCGCGATGATGCATCGCGACAGCCTCGGCAGCGTGCAGGAAATCCGCCCCGGCGCCATCAACTGGATGACCGCGGGGCGCGGCATCGTGCATTCGGAGCGCAAACCCGAAGCGCTGCTCGAAGCGACCTACGTGAACCACGGCCTGCAGTTGTGGGCGGCCCTGCCGCAGGCCCACGAAGAGGCCGAGCCCAGCTTCACGCACACCGCGGCGGCGGACATCCCGGCCCTCGAGGTGCAGGGCGTGCCGGTCCGGGTGCTGATCGGCGAGGCCTTCGGCCTTCGTTCGCCGGTCGCGACCTTTTCCAGGACCCTCTATCTGGACATCGCGCTGCCGGCCGGCGCGCGCTTCGAGTTGCCGGCGCTGGCGCCCGAACTCGCGGTCTATCCGGTCGATGGCGACATCGCGCTCGATGGCGAAGCCGTCGCGCAGCACAGCATGGCGATGCTGCCCGAAGGCCAGGGCGGCGTGCTGACGGCGCAGGGCGCCGTGCGGCTGGTGGTGATCGGCGGCGAGCCGCTCGACGGGCCGCGCTTCATCACCTGGAACTTCGTCTCGAGCCGGCGCGAGCGCATTCTCGAAGCCGGCGCCGAGTGGGCCGCCCAGCGCCTGGGACAGGTGCCCGGCGAGACCGAATTCATCCCGCTGCCGGGGCACCCGTTCCAGGTGCAGGCGCCGGCCGACACCGGCAGCACGCCGGTCTGAGCTTCAGCTCTTCCGGGCCAGATCGGGGTCTTCGGACGCCCGGGCGCTGGCACGGTTCGAACGCGCGCTCAAGTCGGGCGCCAGGGACTCGCGGCCATCGAACACGAAGCACTCGCCGTGGTAGTGCGCGCCGCCGACCTGCTCGAAGTACTTCAGGATGCCGCCTTCGAGCTGCAGCACGTCGGAAACGCCGGCCTCGCGCATCAGGATCGCGGCTTTCTCGCAGCGGATGCCGCCGGTGCAGAAGCTCACGACCGTCTTGCCGGCGAACGCTTCCACATGCTGGGTCAGCGCCTTCGGAAACTCGGTGAACTTGCTGATCCGCCAGTCGATCGCGCCATCGAAAGTGCCGTGATCGACCTCGAAGGCATTGCGCGTGTCGAGCAGGGCGATGGGCTTTCCGGCATCGTCGTACCCCTGGTCGAGCCAGCGCTTGAGGGTCGGTGCATCCACGCCAGGCGCCCGGCCCGCGGCCGGCTGGATCGCCGGGTGGTCCATGCGGATGATCTCGCGCTTCAGCTTGACCAGCATGCGCCGGAACGGCTGCGCCTGCGACCAGCTTTCCTTGGCTTCGAGGTCGGCGAAGCGCGGATCGGCGCGCAATTCGCCGAGGAAGGCGTGGACGTGGTCCTTTTCCCCGGCGAGGAACAGGTTGATGCCCTCGGGCGCGAGCAGGATGGTGCCCTTGAGCGCCAGCGCATGCGTGCGGGCTCGCAGGTGGTCGCGCAGCTCGGCGCCGTCGGCGATGCCGACGAACTTGTAAGCCGCGATATTCAATATTTCTTGCACGGGGGGCGATTGTAGGGATGCCCGCATCACATCGTGGAGGCGCCCTTTTCTACAATGGCCGGATGTTCGTTCACCTGCGCCTGCACACCGAGTTTTCCGTCGTCGACGGTACCAACCGCATCGATGAAGTCGTCAAGGCCGCTGCCGCCGACGGCCAGCCTTCGCTGGCGATCACCGACCTCAACAACCTCTTCGGCGCCGTCAAGTTCTACAAGGAAGCGCGCGGCAAGGGCGTCAAGCCGGTGCTCGGCACCGAGGTCTTCGTCGAAGGCCTGGGCGCCGAGCCCGGCACCCTCACGCGCATCGTGCTGCTGGTGCAGAACAAGGAAGGCTACCTGCACCTGTCCGAGCTGCTGGCGCGCGCCTGGACGCAGAACGTCGGCCGCGGCCAGGCCCAGGCGGCCTGCAAGCTGGCCTGGCTCGAAGAATTGCAGGGCGGGTTGATCGCGCTCTCGGGCGCGCAGGCCGGGCCGCTCGGTGCGCCGCTGCTGCAGGGCCAGGAGGAGCGCGCCGCGGAGATCGCGCTGCAGCTCGCCGGCCTGTTCCCGCATCGCTTCTACATCGAGCTGCAGCGCGCCGGCAGGCCCGAAGACGAGCCGCACGTGATCGCGGCAGTCAAGCTCGCCGCACGGCTGCGCCTGCCCGTGGTCGCGACGCATCCGGTGCAGTTCGCCACCGCCGACGACTACGAGGCGCACGAGGCGCGGGTCTGCATCTCCGAGGGCGAGATCCTCGGCAACCCGCGCCGGGTGCGCAAGTTCACGCGCGAGCAGTACTTCAAGTCGTCGGCCGAGATGGCGCAACTGTTCGCCGACGTGCCGAGCGCGCTCGCCAACACGGTGGAGATCGCCAAGCGCTGCAACCTCACGCTGGTGCTCGGCAAGCCGCAGCTGCCCAATTTCCCGACGCCCAACGGCATGCCGATCGAGGCGTACTTCCGCGTCGCTTCCTTCGAAGGTCTCGAAGAGCGCCTCGCCCACCTGTACCCCGATGCCGCGAAGCGCGATGCCGAGCGGCCGCGCTACGTCGAGCGGCTCGAGTTCGAGATCAACACGATCCTGAAGATGGGCTTCCCGGGCTACTTCCTGATCGTCGGCGACTTCATCAACTGGGCCAAGAAGAACGGCTGCCCGGTCGGGCCGGGCCGGGGTTCGGGCGCCGGTTCGCTGGTGGCCTACGCGCTCAAGATCACCGACCTCGATCCGCTCGAATACAAGCTGCTGTTCGAACGTTTCCTGAATCCCGAGCGGGTCTCGATGCCCGACTTCGACATCGACTTCTGCCAGGGCAACCGCGACCGCGTCATCGACTACGTCAAGGACAAGTACGGCCGCGACGCCGTGAGCCAGATCGCCACCTTCGGCACCATGGCCGCGCGCGCCGCGATCCGCGACGTCGGCCGCGTGCTCGACATGAGCTACATGTTCTGCGACGGCATCAGCAAGCTGATCCCGAACAAGCCCGGCCAGCCGGTGACGATCCAGTATCCGCCGTCGCCCAAGCCCGAGAACGACAAGAACAACTACGCGATCGAGATGGAGCCGCAGCTCGCGGCCCGGATCGAGCGCGAAGAAGAAGTCCGCATGCTGGTCGAGCTGGCGCAGAAGCTCGAAGGCATGACGCGCAACATCGGCATGCACGCGGGCGGCGTGCTGATCGCGCCGGGCAAGCTCACCGATTTCTGTCCGCTCTACCAGCAGCCCGGCAGCGACTCGGCCGTGAGCCAGTACGACAAGGACGACGTCGAGGCGGTCGGCCTGGTCAAGTTCGACTTTCTGGGCCTGGCGACGCTGACGATCCTCGAGATCGCCAAGGACTTCATCGTCGCGCGCCACAAGGGCCAGGAAAACTTCGCCTTCGAGAACATTCCGCTCAACGACGTGCCCACGTACAAGCTGTTCTCCGAAGGCAAGACCGAGGCCGTGTTCCAGTTCGAATCGCGCGGCATGCAGGGCATGCTGAAGGATGCGCGGCCGACCCGGCTCGAGGACCTGATCGCGCTCAACGCGCTGTACCGGCCGGGCCCGATGGACCTGATCCCGAGCTTCGTGGCGCGCAAGCACGGGCGCGAGCCGGTCGAGTATCCGCATCCGCTGGTGGCCGACATGCTGTCCGAGACCTACGGCATCATGGTCTACCAGGAGCAGGTGATGCAGACCGCGCAGATCCTGGGCGGCTACTCGCTCGGCGGCGCCGACCTGCTGCGCCGCGCGATGGGCAAGAAGAAGGCCGAGGAGATGGCCGAGCACCGCGAGATCTTCCGCAAGGGCGCGGCCAAGAACGACATCGACCAGAAGAAGGCCGACGAGATCTTCGACCTGATGGAGAAGTTCGCGGGCTACGGCTTCAACAAGTCGCACGCGGCCGCGTACTCGCTGCTGGCGTACCACACCGGTTGGCTCAAGGTCCACTACACGGCCGAGTTCTTCTGCGCCAACATGACCGTCGAAATGGACGACACCGACAAGCTCAAGGTGCTGTTCGAGGACGCGCAGAAGAACTTCGGCATGAGCTTCGAGCCGCCGGACGTGAATCGCGGCAACTACCGTTTCGAGCCGGTCAACGACAAGGTCATCCGCTACGGGCTCGGCGCGGTCAAGGGCACGGGCCAGCTGGCGGTCGAAGCGATTGTCAAGGCACGCGAGGAAGGCGGTCCGTTCACCAGCCTGTTCGATTTCTGCGTGCGCGTCGATCGCCAGCGCATCAACAAGCGCACGGTCGAGGCACTGATCAAGGCCGGTGCCTTCGACTCACTGCAGCAGAACCGGGCTTCGCTGATCGCCTCGGTCGACCGGGCCTTCGAGTTCGCCAGCGCGACCCAGGCCAACGTGGCGCAGGTCGACATCTTCGGCGACTGCGAGCACGGCTCGGCGACGCAGGAGCCCGGCCTCGTCGACGCCACGCCCTGGGGCGTCAAGGAACGCCTGACCTACGAGAAGACCGCGGTCGGCTTCTACCTCTCGGGCCACCTGTTCGACGAGGTCGAGCACGAGGTGCGGCGCTTCTGCAAGCGGCAGATCGACGACCTGCTCGACAGCCGCGAGCCGCAGGTGATCGCCGGCATCGTGAGCGACTTCCGCGTCATCAACGGGCAGCGCGGACGGCTGGCGATCTTCAAGCTCGACGACAAGTCGGGTGCCATCGACGCCACCGCCGACGAGGCGCTGTTCAACGCCAACCGCAATGTGCTGAAGGACGATGAACTGGTGATCGTGAGCGGGCGCCTGCAGCCCGGGCGCGGCGGCTTCGAGGCCCGCTTCCAGGTCCAGCAGGTGTGGGAGCTCGCGGCTGCGCGCTGCCGCTTCGGCAAGTTCCTGCGCGTGGCGGTCAACGGCAAGGCGCCGGACATCGCGCGGCTGGTGAATGACTTCCCGCCGCGCACCGAGCAGAGCGAGCACGGCGAGCTGCAGCAGGGGCTGGGCGTGCGCCTGTCGATGGCCCGGGGCGGCGCACAGGTCGAGTTGCAGTTGGGCGAGCGCGCCAAGTTCTTTCCGACCGATGCGGCGCTGGCGAGCTGGATGGCGCAGGCGGATGCAGGCACGGCGGCGGTGGTCTACGAGTAGGGCGGTCGTTGTTCGACGACGTGGCCTGCCGTGACTTGCGCAGCGCCATGAATCGCGTCACCGGACTCAGCCCAGCATCGTCGCGATGCGCGCGCACGACCAGTACGCGGCCAGCGTGCCGATCACATACAGCGTGGCCTGGCGCGCCTGCGGCATCGCGGGCCAGCGCCGTGCCGCGAGGTACAGCAGCCAGGCCGCGGCGACCGTCAGCAGCTGACCGATCTCGACGCCGACGTTGAAGGTGAGCAGCGCGACCCAGAGGTAGTTGTCGGGCAGCCCGATCTCCTTCAGCGCGCCGGCGAATCCGAGCCCGTGCACGAGCCCGAACAGGAAGGCCACCAGCGCCGGCCAGCGGCGCGCCAGCGTCTGCCGCTGGCGCAGCGCCTCGCCGGCCACCAGCATGATCGACAGCGCGATCGTGGCTTCCACGGGCGGCGGCCGCAGGGTCAGCAAGCCCAGTGCGCTGCTCGCCAGCGTCAGGCTGTGGGCGACTGTGAAGGCGGTGATCGTGAGCAGCAGCCGGCGGTTGAATCCGACCAGGAACAGCAGGCCGATGACGAACATCAGGTGGTCCCAGCCCGTGAGGATGTGTTCGATGCCGAGCAGCGTGTAGGCCGACGCGATCTGTCCGATGCCGCGGTTGTCGTCGGCCGAGCCGTACAGCTGGACGGTCGGCTGGCCCGCCGTGACGGTGTAGACGCGCGATTGGCCATCGGCCCAGAAGACCTTGACCAGCGCGGCCGAATAGCGCTTGCCGACGCCGTCGATCGCCAGCGTGCCGGTCAATCCGGCCTCGCCGCAGCGCACCGTGTTCTCGTCGGCGCGACAGCCGGCGGGCCACACCGGCGCGAGGTCCTCGCTGGCCGGGCGGTTGCCGCTGGCGGTCCATTGCCAGAGAAACTCGCCGCGCGAGATTTCGCGCAGCTCCATCTCGGCCATGCTCATTTCGTGGGCGCTCGCGGCGCCCGCTCCCAGTGCCAGCGCGGCCAGCAGCAGAGGGCGCAGCCAGGCCCTCATGGCGCCGCACCCTCGATCTTCACGTGGTACTTCCGGCCCAGTGCGCGCACGGCGGCGGTGCGCTGGTCGGCCAGGGTGGCATCGGTCCAGTCCTGCAGCACCACGCCGCGCAGCGCTTCGAAGTCGGCCGGCTGCGGCGGCGTGATCGCGTCGAGCCGGATCGCGCGCAGGCCGTCCTGGGTCGGCAGGGCGCGCCATTCACCGACCGGCATGCCTTCGAGCGCCTTGGCGAACTCGGGCCCGTAGCTCTGGACCAGGTTCTCGCGCGGCCGGCGCTTGAACAGCCGCAGCCCGGCCTTGGCGTCGCCGGGGGCACCGGCATTCAAGGCATCGACGAAGGCGCGCACCGCGGTTTCGGGCGTGTCGGCCGACACCACGGCTTCCTGGAAGTCGAAGCGCGCCGGCTCGTCGTATTTGGCGCGCCGGGCCTCGAACCAGTCGCGCAGCAGCCGGTCGTCGTAGGGCGGCAGCTTGACGCCGGCGTCGACCACGCTCAGCGCCTTGAAGATCACGCGCTCGCGGATCGCGCTGTCGCCCTGGTCGACGCGCAGCGCCAGGCCTTCGCGATAGAGCACCTCGGTGTCGATCCAGCGCTCGCGCAGCGCCTTCAGCTCGTCGGCGTTGGGCTCGCGGCCGCGCGAGGCGGCGAACAGCTTCTTCGCTTCCGCGTCCACCTCGGCGTCGACGACGATGCGGCGCGGGTCGTCGGCGCGGGTCTGGGTGAAATGGTCGACCGCGAACAACAGGCCGCCCAGCAGGACGAAGTGCAGCAGCGGTTCGCGCAGCCAGGCGGGCATCGATGCCGGGCGGGGCGAAGGTGCGGCGCGGTCGGCGCCGTCGGCGGAGATGGGAGGAGGAGCGGACATGTCGGGGACTCGGCTTCGGGACACGAAAAGGCCGCGGGCGCCGCGCGGTGCGAGACCGCGCGGCGCCCGGGCTGCAGGGGCTTACTTGACGCCGGCGACCAGCGTCGAGCCGCGGACTTCGACGTAGATCGGATTGCTGTAGAACCAAAGGTCGGACCAGGCGGCGACGTCGTAGCTGACGTACTTCTGGCCGGCGACCACCGCCAGGTGGTCCGGGCAGCTCGCGTGGCTGCACGGGATGGCCAGGTTGGCGGGGGTGCCGGCATTGGTCGCCAGGTCGGCCAACGGATTGCCGTTGGCATCGGTCTCGTTCGGCACGCCAGGCGGCAGGTTGGTGCCGCGCAGGCGGATGTACTGCGAGGCCGTGACCGGTGCCGGCAGGCGGAAGGTCATGCGGTGGAATTCGCCGCTGCTTTTCCAGCTCGCGCCGTTGAAAGTCTTGATGACCGAGGCGCTGGTGTTCTTGGCCGCCGCCGGCACGTTGGCGAGATTCGGGTTGCTCAGCCAGTCGCGCGGCCACTCGCCCGCGTAGTTGAGCGGGTCGTTCGGGTTCTTGTAACCCGTGACCATGCCGCGGATGACGTCGACGTGGTCGAGCACCGGCTTGTTCAGCGGCTGGTTCACGCCGATCTGCGCCAGCGACGGGTTGGGGAACGCGTAGGGCGAGAAGTTGGGGCCCGACGGATTGCGGACCACCACCGAGACGATGATTTCCGCACCCGGGCGCACCACCAGCTTTTGGCCCATGGTGGCGCATTCCTCGTGGTCGAGGCTGGTGTTCTTCATCGCGGCGGCGGTCGCCATCGCCTCCACCACCGCATTGCCCGCGGCGTCGAGGGCCGGCGTCGAGCGGCCGCGCGGATAGGACGCACAGGCCACGAACGCCAGGCGATCGATCAATTGGCCGGTGGTGGTGAAGCTGTTGCCGCTGCGCAGGCCGTCCACGACCGCCTGCGGGGTCAGCGCGCCCTTCGACTTGTCCCGGCCCTGGCCGCGTTCGCGCTCATCGTCGCGATCGCCGTCGCTCACCATCACGAAGTCGCGCTGGTACTCGCCGGGAAAGAAATCCTGCGTCGAGCGGCGGTCGTCGGGGCCGAAGATGCCGCGGTTGTGCCAGTCGGAGCTGGCGAAGAACCAGAAGTTGCGGCCTTCGCCGAGCAGCGCATCCCAGACGCCGCCGACCTGGGCGCCGTAGACGCCGGTGCCGCCGTAGGTGGTGCCGCCCACCGAGTCGACCAGCACGCCGCCGATGCTGTTGCGCTTGGGCGAGTACTCGCCGCGATTGGACGAGGCGTGGTGGCCGGGCTGGGTCTCGAAGCCGAAGGCCGTCTTGGGCGCCGCGTTGTTGAAGTTGCGCAGGTGTTCGATGTTGAAGCCGTTGTTGCCGTCCGGATTGAACGGGCCGGCGCGCTCCAGATGCGAGGGCACGTAGTAGCTGCCGTCCGGGTGGTTCTGGGCCAGCCACTTCATGGCCTCGACCGTCTTCAGGTGGCCCCGCGTGCCGGTGCCGGTGCCGCCGGCGGGCATCAGCTTCTGCGCCGCGGCGTTCCAGCTCGGGTCGGCGGCGTTCAGGCTGCCGGTGACCGAGCAGTTCCAGTTGTTGCCGGTGCTGGTGCCGGTGATGTTGCCGCGGCTGGTGTCGGCATCGGCGCGGTCGAAGCAGTATTCCCACTGCGCGAGTGCCGTGGCGTTGCCCAGCGGCGTGTAGCCGGGGGTGTTCGGCAGCGTGCCCGCGTTGATCGATCGGGGCATCTGGCCGGTGATGACCGTGGTCGAGACGTGCTCATGGCCCGCGGCGACCGATTCAACGCCGGCGAACAGCGGCAGGTCCTTGTGCCGCGCCAGGTACTCGAGCAGCGGGTACTGGAACTCCTGGATCGACTGCCAGCGCCACATGTTGCCGTTGCCGCCGACGCCGCCGTTCAGCCCCTTGATGTTGGCGGCACCGATGCTGTTGGTCCAGGTCGTGGTCGGGCCCGCACCCGTGAACGGATAGGCCGGCGTGCTCAGGCTCTCGTCCTCGGCCAGGGTGCAATTGCGGTTGCCGTTGCCGCCGTGGCCGGCCTGCACGAACCAGTCGAGGCCCCAGGGCGTGTCGACGGTGTCGGTGGCCTTCTTGACCAGCTTCTGCATCGAGATCGAGCCGTCCGAGCAGGTGGTGTGGTTGTGGAAGTCGCCCGTCACGTAGGTGCCGGACTTTCTGTCGTTGCCGCCGGCCGTCGCGGCGGTCGGTGTGGTCATCATCGCGGTGACGCCGGTCGCCGCAAGGGCGGCGAGGGCGAGCCGGTTCTTCGTGAAGGCGAAATTCATCACTGGTGCTCCGTACGGGTTGGTGTGCGTGGAATCGGGTGAGGGGGACCGGCGGCATGAACTTTCGGGTTCATCCGCAAGCCGCTGGAGGCTAGTGGCGCACGGTGACTGCGCCATGACAGGCGACGCTTCAGGCGAAGCGCGCGTAGTCCACCGTCAGCTGCGTCTGGATCGGGCCGGCCTGCGCGAACTCGAGGGTCAGCGGGTACTGCCGTCCGACCGCCATCGGGAGCTTCAATCCCAGCAGGCGCAGGTGCACGCCGGTTTCGCTGAGCACCGCGGTCCGGCCTTCCTGGATCGTGAAGTCGATGGTCTTGCGCTCGCCCTCGCCGCCCCATTCGGCGCCTTCGGCCACCGGTGTGCTCGCTGCGATCAGGCGATCGGTCTGCGTGACGTCCTGGAACGACATGCAGACGATGGCCGAGGTGGCACCCTCGGCCGACGCGCGCGTCCATGGGTGAATGATCGTGAGGTGGCCGGCAAAGAACTCGCAGGCCCGCGCGGTGGGGACGACGAGAGAAGCACCGAGCGCCAGGCCTGCGTTCAGGACGGCGCGCCGAGGGATGGCTGGATACATGGTTCCTGGCTCCGAAGGGAAGGCCGCTGCGCGAAGGCCCGGACGGGTCCGTGCATGCGGCCGCACAGCTTAGGAAACCCGGGTGACAGCTTGGCGACAGGACAGGCCGTCAGGGCGCCGTGCCGGAGAGGCGGCCCAGGGCCTGTGCCGCTTCGGGCCGCGCCGGCTGCAGCCGCATCAGTTCGGTCAGCAGGGCGCGGGCCTCCGGCGGATCGTTGCGGCCCAGCGCCATCGCCATGCGCAGCAGCGGATCGTAGGCAGGACGGAAATCGGGGCTGGTCTGCAGCACCGACAACAGCGGCAGGCGCACCTGCGCCAGCATGCGCTGCGCGTCGGCCGAGGGCCGCACGGCCTGGCCGGCTTCGAGGAAGCGGTCGCGCGCGGCCCAATAGGCCGCCAGGCGAGGCGGCCAGGCGGCATCGGAGCCGGCATCGATCAGCTCGACCGGCTCGATCCGGAGTCCGCGCAGCAGCGCCAGCAGCCGGTCGCGCGGCAGCGAGTCGGGTGCATAGGTGATCCGCGGCGCCCGGTAGCCGACCACCGGCCGGTCGTCGGTGTTGGGCGGCGCGTCGCCGGCGAAGCGGGCCAGCGCCGCCGGGCCGGCGACGAATCCGCCGAGCAGGCCGAACGCGTCGGCCAGCCCGAAATCGGCGAGCCGCTGCGGCAGCGTGGTGCCGGCCAGCCGCTCGCGCAGCCGGGCCAGCTCGAAGCGGCCGGCATCGCGCCGCGCGACCAGTCCCAGCACCGGCGTTTCCAGGCTGTGGGTGGCCAGCAGGGCCGAGCCGCCCGGGTTGGCCGCCACGAAGGCGCGCACGATGCTGCGCAGGGTCTCGAGGTCGAGCTGGTGCAGCGGCAGCCATTGGCAGAACACGCCATGCGCGGTCAGGCGCTCCCGCACGGCCCGGAAATGCTCGACCGTGTAGAGCGATGCGGTGCCGCTGCGCGCCGGGTGGTAGTTGTCCGCGACGATGACGTCGTAGCGCTCCGCGCTGGTTCTCACGAAGCGCCGGGCATCGGCGGCCATCGCGTGCAGGCGGTGGCCGGTGCCGCCGTGGGCGAACGCCTGCGTGAAGTGCGCCGATGCCGCGATGACCTCGGGCAGCAGTTCCACCGCATCGACCTGGAGCGCCGGGTCCTCGGCCGCCGAAGAGGCGGTCACGCCCGTGCCCAGGCCCAGGAACAGGGCGCGCCGCGGCGCCTCGTGCAGCAGCAGCGGCAGCAGCGCCTGCCGCGCATCGGCCACCAGCGAGGCGCTGCTGCCCTCCTGCTGGCGGTTGTCGATGCGCAGCCGCGCAACGCCATCGGCATCTTCCACCACGCTCACGGCGGCCATCGCGCCCTCGCGGTAGCTGACGACGCGACCGCCTTCGGGCACCTCGATGAAGGCCAGCGGCGGCGCGAAGATCGCCAGCGCCAGGAACGGCGCCGCCGCGGCCCCGAAGGCCGGCGTCTTGAAAGCACCCGGCAGCGCCAGCGCGAGATAGCCGGCCGCCACCCCCAGCAGCGCGGCCTTCGGCCCCAGCGCCGGCACCCCGGCCACGCCGAAGAGCAGCGGCGCGGCCGCGGCGCCCAGCGTGTTGAAGCCCAGGGCGCGGCCGAAGCTGTTGCGGGCCGCCCGCGCCTGCGTCAGCAGATGGCTGAACAGCGCGCCCATGACCAGCGTGGGCGGCAGGAAGGCGAGCAGCGCCGGCACGGCCTCGGAGACCAGCGCCGAGGCCATGCCCGGGCCCAGTGCCTCCCGCACCGCATCCCTGACGCTCTCGGCCCCCCACAGGCTCAGGGTGCCGAGCAGGCAGGCGGCCGCTTGCAGGCACAGCAGCCGGTCACGCAGCCGCTGCGGATCGCCGGCCCGCGTGCGCCAGCGCTGGTACGCCGCCGCGCCCAGCGCGCTGCCCACCAGGTAGACCGCCAGCAGCAGCGCGAAGGTGTAGACCGTGTCCTCGGCGACCTGGCTCAGCACCCGGACCACCAGCACCTCGTAGCCGATGCCGAGCAGGCCGGTGAGGGCCAGCACCGCCAGCACGCCGCGCTCGGCCGCCGGCCCCGGCGGCTGCGGTGCGCGCCGGGCGCCCGGCGCAAAGAGCCGCCATGCCGCCAGCGCGCACAGGACGTTGAGTGCCGCGCACACGGCGGCCGTGCGCGCCAGGCCGAATTCCGGCACCAGCCAGAAGGCCGCGGCGAGGACGCCGATCACCGCGCCGAGGGTGTTGCACGCGTACAGCGCTCCGATGCGCTCGCCGCCGGGGCTCCAGCGCGCCGTCACGCGCTCCATCGCCGGCAGCGTCGCCCCCATCGCCGCGGTGGCCGGCAGCAGCACGAGGAAGGTGCCGAAGAAGGCCACGGTCCATTGCCAGGCGCGCGCCGGCTGGACGCCGGTGAGATCGAGCAGGCCGTGGCTGACGGGCGCCAGCAGCAGCGCGAGCGCCACGCTCCACAGCGCGATCACGGCCTCGCAGCCCGCGTACCAGCGCTCGGGCCGGGCGCTGCGGTGGATCCGCGGCCCGAAGGCCAGGGCGCCGACCGCGAGCCCGCCGAAGAAGGCCGCGACCACGGCCAGCAGCGCGGCCGATTCGTGGCCCAGCCACAGCGCGCATTGCTGCGTCCAGACGATCTGGTAGCCGAGCCCGGCAAAGCCCGAGGCCAGCATCAGCCCCAGGGCGGCACGATCGCGCATGGTTGCTCAGCCGCCGAAGCGGATCTTGTAGCCCCAGGAATCCAGCTGCGCGGGGATGGCATTGAAGGCCATCGTGATGCGCCGGGCGCCGGGGTTCGGCGGCACCGCGTGCATCAGGTAGCTGGGAAAGAGCACCATGTCGCCCGGCTCCGGCGCGGGGCTGACCCACTTGTCGGCGCTGTAGGGACCGGGCGTCGTCCGGGCATGGTCGTTCTTGAACGCGAAGTCGCAGCCGCCGGGCGATTTCATGAAGACGGTCTGCGCCTCGGGATGCGTCGGCGTCAAGTACACCACGCCGGACACGAAGCTGTTCGCGTGGTTGTGCATGGCCTGGCGGCCACCGGTGCTCAGCACGTTGACCCACATCTCCTTCACCGACCAGCCGATCCGCTCGCCGAACAGCAGCGCGCCGAAGTCGACCAGCTTGGGCGTGATCAGGGTCGCGCATTCGACCAGCAGCGGACTGTCGCCGGGCTGCAGCATCCGCGTGTGCGAAAGCTCGGCGGATGCGTTGTTGTCCTGGGTCGCCAACGCGGCGAAGTGCGCGACCAGGCCACTCACGAGGCCGGGCGCGAGCACGCCGGGCACGCGCATGAACGGCGTGGGAAAGAGACCGATGATTTCATCCATCGCGCGGATTCTCGTTGCTGACGCGGGCTTCGTGGCGCGCTGTGGCAAGACCCCATCAGCCTGGGTCGGGGGTCACGGGCCTGTCATCGACGCTGTCCAGAATGATCCGGATTTGGCGCGGCGGGCGCAGCCGCACCCGACCCCTCCCAGGACCCGTATGACCCTGCATCATTTCGTTTGCGCGCTGCTGCTGAGCTTCGCCGCGCTGCCGGCTGCGCAAGCCGAGATCGACTTCAACCAGCTGAGCGTGCCCGCCGAGAGCGCGCCGGCGCAGCCAGCCGATCTCCCGGCGCTGCCCAGGAACGAGCCGGTCGCCGAGAAGGCCGGCGAAGGCGCGGGTCCCGGCGGCGCGGTGCTCAATCCCTTCGCGCAGCCGTCGACGGCCGCACCGCACGACCTGCATGCCGAACGACCTGCGGCGAGCCATGAGCCCGCCTTCGCGCTGACGCTGCTCGCGATCCTGGCCGGCGCCGGGTTGCTGGTCTGGTTGCTGCGACGGGACTGAAATGAAACACCCCCCGAAGCGCCTGCGGCGCCTCCGAGTCGCTGCCAGAGGCAGCGGCTCTTCGGTTCCGTCCAAGCCTGCGCAGGCAGGCTTGGAGCCGCGGACCTCAGCCCCTCAAGGGGGGCGATACCGGCGGCCCGGCAAAGCCGGTTCCGCGGTATCCCTGGTATCGGACTGCGTCGGTTTCATGGGTCGTGGGTCGCGCACCGCGCGGTGGAGCCACTGAAATGAAACACCCCCCGAAGCGCCTGCGGCGCCTCCCCCCTGAAGGGGGGGCGATACCGGCGGCCCGGCAAAGCCGGTTCCGCGGTATCCCTGGTATCGGACTGCGCCGGTTTCATGCGTCGCGGGTCACGCGATCACGTGGTGGAGCTCTGAGGGGAAGGCCAGGCCGAGCGTGACCTTCAGCGCTTCGGCTTCAAGGTCACGATCAGCCGCGCCGGTACCGTGCCGTCGATGTCGCGCGGCAGCCTCTCGGTCTTCTGCAAGGCGCGCAGGGCGGCGTCGTCCCAGTTCGCCAGGCCGCTCGACTTGACCAGTGCCGGGGTGCCGACGATGGTGCCGTCGGGTGCCAGGCGGACATCGAACTCGGCACCCGGATTGCCGCTGACCAGGTCAGCGTCGGGGAACACGACATTGGGCCGCACCGCCGCGGCCACCTTGCCGCCGTAGCTGCCCGACGGACCCGAGGACTTCGCCGCGGTGCCTTCGCCGCCGGAGCCGGCCATCGCCTGCATGCGCTTCAGCGTCGCCGTGCGGTCGGCCGCGGCCTGGGCTGCCTGCTTGGCCTCGGCTTCCTTCTTCTTCGCGGCTTCGGCTTGCTTGGCGGCCTCCGCCTCCTGCTTGCGTTTCTGGTCGGCGAGCTTCTTCTGCTCTTCCTTCTTGCGCTCGGCTTCTTCCTCGGCGCGCTCGCGGGCCTCGGCCTCGCGCTTTTCCTGCGCCGCCTTCTTCGCCGCCTCGAGCTTCTTCTGCTGCTGGGCCTGCTGCTCGAGTTCGCGCTCGCGCTCTTTCTGCTCCTTCAGCTTCTTCTCGCGTTCGAGGGCGATGTCGGGCGCCTTCGGCGCCGGTGTCGGCTCCGGTGGCCGGACCGCCTGGGGCGGCGGCGGGGGGGGCGGGGGCGGCGGTGGGGCCGGTGTCGGGGTTGGGGGCGGCGGCACGGGGACCGGGGGTGCAACGGCGCGCGGCGCAGCCTGCTGCACCGTCGACGACCACAGCTCGGCCTCGACCGCGTCGTTCTCCGCCTCGCGGCGCCAGCTCACGCCCCAGGTCAGCGCCGCGATCAGCAGCGCGTGGGCGATCAGCGCCAGCAGCACGGCGCGCGGCGTGCCGCGCTGCGGCGGCGGCGCGAATTCGGGACGGTCGGCGGCGAGCGACATCACTTCGCGCCGGTGGTCTGCACCGACAGCCCGACGCGCTCGATGCCGCTGCGCTTGAGCTGGTTCATGGCCTTCACCACGGTTTCGTACTTGACGGTCTTGTCGGCGCTGATGACCACCGGGCGGTCGCCGTCGCCGCCCTGCGCCTGCTTGGCCGCAGAGCCGATCTGGGTCATCGGGATCGAGCTGCCGCCGCTGCCGGTCGACGGGTCCTTCTTGATCTGCACCTCGTCGTCGCTCTTGATCACGATCTCGATCGGACGGTCGGGCTGCTTGTTGGCCTTGTCGACGCTCGGCAGGTTGATCACGCTCGGCGTGATCAGCGGCGCCGTGACCATGAAGATGATCAGCAGCACCAGCATCACGTCGATGAACGGGACCATGTTGATCTCGTTGATCGTGCGGCGGCCGCGGCCGCGGGAGGACATGGCGGGCATGGTGCGATGCTCCCGTTCAGCGGCCGGCCGGGGTGACCGTCGCCGGATTCACATGGGCCGTCAGGTTGCGCTGCAGGATGTTCGAGAACTCCTCGATGAAGGTCTCGAGCGCGATTGCGATCTTGTCGATCTCGCGCGCGAAGCGGTTGTAGGCGACGACCGCCGGGATCGCGGCGAACAGGCCGATGGCGGTGGCGACCAGCGCTTCGGCGATGCCCGGGGCGACGGTCGAGAGCGTCACCTGGGCCAGCGCGGCGAGGCCGGTGAAGGCGTGCATGATGCCCCAGACCGTGCCGAACAGGCCGACATAGGGCGAGACCGAGCCGACCGTGGCCAGGAAGGACAGGTTCTGCTCGACCGCATCGAGCTCGCGCTGGTAGCTGGCCCGCATGGCACGGCGCGAGCCGTCGAGCAGGGTGCCGGTGTCGGACACGTGGCGCTCGCGCAGCTTCTGGTACTCGCGCATGCCGGAGGCGAAGATGCGCTCCATCGGACCCGCGAACTTGGCGTTCTGGGCGGCCGAGGAGAACAGCTCGTTGAGGCTGGTGCCGGACCAGAAGTCGCGTTCGAAATCCTCGTTGAGCGAGCGCGTGCGCTTGAGCGCGAAGTACTTGCGGAAAATCGCCGCCCAGCTGGCGACGGACACCACGATCAGCAGCAGCACCACGAGCTGCACCGGCAGGCTGGCGTGGAGCAGAAGGGAGAGTATCGACAGGTCTTGTTGATTCATGGCTTGAGAGGTTGAGACATGGAGCGGGCGTTGCGCTCGAGGGTTCCCGAAACCTGGCGCGGGATGCGCGCGGGACGCAGGCTGGCCGCATCGACCCAGCCGATGCGGATCGTGCCTTCGCACAACAGCGCGGGGCCCGATGCCGCGCTTTGCTCCGAATTTGATAGCACGCGCTGGGCGATTATCAACGACGCCGAACCGATCTGGCGCAGCTCGGCTGTAACCAGCAGTTCATCGTCGAGCCGGGCCGGACGGTGGTACTTGAGCTGCGTCTCGCTGACCACGAAGATCCCGCCGCTGTCCTCGCGCAGCTGGCGCTGGGCGATGCCCAGGGAGCGCAGCCATTCGGTGCGGGCGCGCTCCATGAACTTCAGGTAGTTGGCATAGAACACGATGCCGCCGGCATCGGTGTCTTCCCAGTAGACGCGAATGGGCAGCGCAAAACTCATGCGGTCAGGCGGCAACGGCGGCGCCGGCCCAGGCACGCAGACGGGCCACCGACTCCTCGAGATGTGCCATCGAGCTGGCGGTCGAGAAGCGGATGAAGCGTCCGGTCTGGTCGCTGCCGAAGTCGCGCCCCGGCGTGACCGCGACATGGGCCTGCTTCATGGCTTCGAAGGCGAAATCCCAGCTGCCGTCGATGCCGAGCTTCTCGGCGAAAGAGGTGCAGTCGGCCCAGGCGTAGAAGGCGCCGTCGGGCATCACCGGCACCTGCAGGCCCAGCGCATTCAGCTGCGGGATGAACCAGTCGCGCCGCGCCTTGAACTGCGCGCGGCGGCGTTCGTACTCGGCGATGCTGTCGGGCTCGAAGCAGGCCAGCGCCGCGTACTGCGACACCGTGCTGGCGCAGATGAAGAGGTTCTGCGCCAGCCGCTCGATCGCCGGCACCAGCGCATCGGGCACCACCAGCCAGCCGAGGCGCCAGCCGGTCATGTTGAAGTACTTGCTGAAACTGTTGATGCTGATGACCTGGTCGTCGATCGCCAGTGCGGTCTGGCCGAACTGATCGTCGTACGAGAGGCCGAGGTAGATCTCGTCGATCAAGGTGATGCCGCCGCGAGCGCTCACCACCTCGTGGATGCGGCGCAGCTCGTCGGGTGCGATCGAGGTGCCGGTCGGGTTCGAGGGCGAGGCCAGCAGCACGCCGCGCGTGCGCTCGGTCCAGGCCGCCTCGACCTTGGCGGCGCTGAGCTGGAAGCGCTCGGCCGCGGTGGTCGGCACCAGCACCGCGCGGCCGTCGGCGGCGGTCACGAAGTGGCGGTTGCAGGGGTAGCTCGGATCGGGCAGCAGCATCTCGTCGCCGGCCTCGATCAGCGCCAGGCAGGCCAGCTGCAATGCGGCCGAAGCGCCGGCCGTGATGACGATGCGGCGGGCCGGCACGTCGACCTTGAAGCGCTCGGCGTACCAGGCGCTGATGCGCTCGCGCAGATGATCGAGGCCGGTGGCCTGGGTGTACTGCGTGGCACCGGCGCGGACCGCGCGCGCGGCCGCTTCCTGGACCAGCGGCGGCGCCGTGAAGTCGGGCTCGCCGATGTTCAGGAAGATCATCGGCCGGTCGGTGTGGGCGAACTCCCGCGCCAGCTTCGAGGCCGCCTTGGCGACCTCCATCACGTAGAAGGGTTCGATGCGCTCTGCGCGCTTCGAAATCCTCATACGGCCCCCACGCTCGGCACTGGCGTGTCCTCGCTGCCCCCCGAGGGGGTGCGAGCTTGCTTGGGGCGGCCCGGCGCGGCGCATGTCCGCCCCCACGCTCGGCACTTCGTGTCCTCGCTGCCCCCCGAGGGGGCGCGAGCTTGCTTGGGGCGGCCCGGCGCGGCGCTCATGGCTTGGCCTTGCCCGTCAAGCGGTCGGCCTCGACCTCGTCGGGACGCAGCTGGGGCGCCAGGCCGTTGAGCACCGCGTTGACGTATTTGTGGCCGTCGGTGCCGCCAAATTCCTTCGCGAGTTCGATGCATTCGTTGAGCACCACGCGCCAGGGCACGTCGAGGCAGTGCTTGAACTCGTAGACGCCGATCCACATGACGCCGTGCTCGATCGGCGAGATCTCCTCCAGCTTGCGGTCGAGCAGGGGCACGATCAGGGCGTCGAGCTCTTCGGCGCTTTCGATCGAGCCGTGCAGCAGTGCGTCGTAGTGCGCCGCGTCGGCCTTGTGGAAGCCGGCCAGGTCGCGCGTGAACTGGTCGATCGATGCCGCATCGTTGCGGCCCACCAGGTGCTGGTAGAGCGCCTGCAGCGCGAACTCGCGGGCCCGGCTGCGGTTGGACTTGGCGGAGGCCTTGCGTGCCCCGGTGCTGGTGAGCCCGGTGCGGGTCTGGCGCGGCTTGCCGCTGGGTGCTTGGGTGTCGTCGGTCATGAAAGGGTGGCGAGCAGCTGCGCCATCTCGACCGCCACGCGCGCGGCGTCGCGGCCCTTGTCGGTCTGTCGCGCCACGGCTTGTTCGAGGTTTTCGGTGGTCAGGATCGCGTTGGCGATCGGGATGCGGTAGTCGAGCGCCAGCCGGCTCACGCTGGCGCCGGACTCGTTGGCCACCAGTTCGAAGTGGTAGGTCTCGCCGCGGATGATGCAGCCCAGCGCCACCAGGGCGTCGTAGCGCTCGCGCTCGGCCAGCGCCTGCAGCGCCACCGGGACTTCCAGCGCGCCGGGCACGCTCACATGTTCGATGTCGTCGTCGGCGACGCCGAGGGCCGCGAGTTCGTCCAGGCAGGCCTTGGCCAGCGCATCCGTGATGTCTTCGTTGAATCGCGCCTGCACGATGCCGATGCGCAGGCCCTTGCCGTCGAGCGCGACGTCGGCGCCCTTGTTCGCGTGTTGCATCAGCGTTCGTCTTTCGTGATGTAGCCGGCGATCTCGAGGCCATAGCCTGCGGCCATGCTCGGCATGCGGCGTGGCGTGCCGAGCAGGTTCATGCGGTGGACGCCGCATGCGCGCAGGATCTGGGCGCCGATCCCGTAGCTGCGCAGGTCCATGCGGCCGCGTTCGGGCGCCTGCGCCGGCCGTGCCGTGCCGTCGAACTGCGACAGCAGCTCGGCGCCGGTCTCGCCGCAGTTCAGCAGCACCGCCACGCCCTTGCCCTGGGCCGCGAGATGCGCCAGGCTGGCGTCGAGGCTCCAGGAATGCAGCGCGCGGTTGGTTTCGAGCGCATCGAGCACCGACAGCGGTTCGTGCACGCGCACGTCGACCGTGTCGCCGGCATTCCACTTGCCGCGCACCAGCGCCAGGTGGACGCCGTTGCTGGGCTTGTCCTTGAAGGCATGGGCCGTGAAGGGTCCCCAGGCGGTCTGGATCTCGCGGCAGCCGACCTTTTCGACCAGCGTCTCGGTGCGGCTGCGGTGCTCGATCAGGGCGGCGATGGTGCCGATCTTGATGTCGTGCTCGGCCGCGAACAGCTGCAGGTCGGGCAGGCGCGCCATCGTGCCGTCCTCGTTCATCACCTCGCAGATCACGGAGGCCGGCGAGCAGCCGGCCATGGCCGCCAGGTCGCAGCCGGCTTCGGTATGGCCGGCGCGCATCAGCACGCCGCCATCGACCGCCTGCAGCGGGAAGATGTGGCCCGGCTGGACCAGGTCGGCAGCCACGGCGTTGGGCGCCACCGCGGCCTGCACCGTACGCGAGCGGTCGGCGGCCGAGATGCCGGTGGTCACGCCCTCGGCGGCCTCGATCGAGACCGTGAAGGCGGTCGAATGCTTGGCGCCGTTGCGCGCCACCATCGGCGGCAGCTGCAGCCGCTCGCACATCTCGCGCGAGAGCGTCAGGCAGATCAGGCCGCGGGCATGGCGGGCCATGAAGTTGATCGCCTCGGGCGTGACGTGATCGGCGGCCAGCACGATGTCGCCTTCGTTCTCGCGGTCTTCCTCGTCGACCAGGATCACCATGCGGCCGGCGCGCAGCTCGGCCACGATGTCTTCGACCGGGGAGATCGGCGCGGGGGCACGGCCGCTGCGCGGGGCGCCGATCGGCGTGACGGATGCATTCATGGGAGCTTGTCTTGGGTGGGTGGTTGGATGGCGCCGGCCTGGAGCATGCGCTCCACGTAGCGGGCAACGGTGTCGATCTCGAGGTTGACCCGGCTGCCTGCCTTCAGGCCGCCGAGCGCGGTGTTCTCGACCGTGTGCGGGATCAGGTTGATGCTGACTTCGCTGCCGTCCGCGACGTCGTTCACGCTGTTGACCGTGAGGCTGACGCCGTTGATCGTGATCGAGCCCTTGTAGGCGAGGAAGCGGGCCAGCGCGGGCGGCGCCAGCACGCGCAGCTCCCAGCTCTCGCCGATGGGTTCGAAGCGGCTCACCGTGCCGATGCCGTCGACGTGGCCCGAGACGATGTGGCCGCCCAGCCGGTCGCTGGCGCGCAGCGCCTTTTCGAGATTGACCCGCGTCTGCGCTTCCGACAGGCCCGCGGTCTTGTCCAGCGATTCGGCCGAGATGTCGATGGTGAACAGCTTCTGCGCGGGATCGAGCGTGGTGACGGTCATGCAGGCGCCGTTGAGCGCGATGCTGTCGCCGAGCCCGACGTCGTCCAGATAGCCGTCGGGCACCGCAATGCTGAGACGCTTGCCGTGGGAGGAAGAACTGCCGAGGTCGTGGACGGCGGCGATGCGCCCCACGCCGGTGATGATTCCGGTGAACATCGCCGCATTTTCGCAGAGTTGCGGGAGGCGGCCGGGCGAAGGCCTAAAACTTGTCCCGTCCGGCAACGCGAGCGACGATCCGGAGGTCGGGACCGATCGGCTCGAAGGTGCGGAATTCGAGCGCCAGGACCTCGGTCAGGGCCGTCAATGGGCCGCTGGCGTAGGGCCGGCTGGCGATCCCCAGGCCGTCGCCGATGAACTTGGGCGCGAGGTAGAGCAGGATTTCGTCGACCAGGCCTTCGCGCATCAGCGAGCCGTTGAGCTTGTGGCCGGCCTCGACATGCAGTTCGTTGACTTCGCGCGCGGCCAGATCGCGCAGCAGCGCGGCCAGGTCGACCTTGCCATCGGCATTGGCCAGGCAGCGCACGGTGGCGTCGCGGGCCTCGAGCGCCGCCGCCCGTTCGTCGTCGCGCTCGGCGGCATAGATCCAGACCGGGCGTCCGATCTCGAACAGCCGCGCGTCGGGCGGTGTCTGCAGGCGGCTGTCGACGATCACCAGGGGCGGCTGGCGGGTCGTTTGGACCCACCGGACGTCGAGCCGCGGGTTGTCCTCGATCACCGTGCCCACGCCGGTCAGGACGGCGCCGGCGCGGGCGCGCCAGGCATGGCCGTCGGCCCGTGCCTCTTCGCTCGTGATCCATTGGCTGGTGCCGTTCTCCAGCGCGGTCTTGCCGTCGAGGGAGGCGGCGGCCTTCATTCGGACCCAGGGCGTCTTGCGGACCATCCGGCTGAAGAAGCCGATGTTCAGTTCACGCGCCTCGCTGGCCTGCGGTCCGATCTCGACGTCGACGCCCGCGGCGCGCAGGCGCTCGAAACCCTGGCCCGCGACCAGCGGATTCGGGTCCGCGATGGAGGCCACGACGCGGCCGATGCCGGCCCGGACCAGCGCGTCGCAGCAGGGGCCGGTGCGGCCCTGGTGGGAGCAGGGTTCGAGGGTCACGAAGGCGGTCGCGCCGGTCGTGGAGGCGCCACGCGCCGCGGCATCTCGCAGGGCCATCACTTCGGCGTGCGGGCCACCGGCGTGCTGCGTGCGGCCGGTGCCCACGATGCGGCCATCGGGCGCGAGGATGACGCAGCCGACCGCTGGATTCGGCGGCGCCGTGGTGCTCGCGCCATGGGCCAGCGAGATCGCCAGCCGCATCGCTTCGGCCGGCGAAAGCGCCTCGGGTGGGCAGGGGGATGTGAGCGTGCTCAGGGTCGGACTTTCAGCGATTCCAGCATTCCGTCTTGAGGTCGTCGGAAGCGCCGGGGGAGGCGAGTCCCCGAAGCCCCGTCTGGTCGAGCGTGTAGCCGCCGCATTTGTCGCCGACCTGGGCGCCCCGGGGGGTTGCCGTCAAAGTGTAGCCGCTGCCCTTGGCGTCCGCGGGTTCGAAGCCAATGGCGTAGGCGTTGGAGGGCACGGTTTTCAACGTTTCCGGAAAATCCGCCTGGTCCTTGAGGTAGCTGCCGGTGGCGGTCGCGACGCGTTCGAGCCAATGGGCGGCCTTCAGCAGCCCGGCACGGGCCTCGGTGCGCTGGCTGCGTCGAACCGCTTCGTGATAGCTCGGCAGCGCGATCGCCGCCAGGATGGCGACCAGCGCGAGCACGATCATGACCTCGATCAGTGTGAAACCCGTCCGCCGCCTGGACCGGCGCCGGTCTTTCATTGCAGCTGGCGCCAGCTCGGGCGCTTGGTGATCCTGCCGAGTCGATGGCGGGTGGCCGGCGCCGGCATTCCGGGCGCGGACACGCCGATTTCCTTGCCGCCGCTTTGAATCCCGACACCGAGACCTGCTTCGACGCGCGAAGCTTGTCCAGCCGCGACCGAAGGGGTGTCGGCGTAGAGCCGGGATTTCGGTGCCGAGCCATTGATGATGTCCAGCGTGGTGCGATAGCCTTTCGCGGCGCTGGCCGCCAGATCGCCGTCGGCCGATGCCGGCACCGTGCTCCAGACGTCGATCAGGTCGCCCTCGAACCAGTCGGGGTTGCGCAGCACGCGCTCGCGCGCAACCGGCAGGTCCAGGAACCAGCCTCTGCGGGCCTCGCTCCCCGTGTAGTGGACAGGATTCGACGACACCGTGCCGGGCCCATGGACGGTGTCGGCGCTGACCGTCTGGGCCACCAGTTGGCCCCGGCCTCCAGTGACCGGGCCTTTTCCTTCGTTCAGCTCGACAGCGGCAGCACCAGCGGCACGCCGTGCCGGCGTGGCGCGGCTGATCGCCGTGTCGTCGTGGACGCCATAGACCGTCTGCACCTGGCCGTCCAGCCGATCCGCGACCGTGAGCTCGCGCCCGGTGCCGAAGGCGAGCATCAGGCCACCTTCCGGATGCGCCTTCCAGACCGGTGCCGACGTGATCGCCTGCACCGATCCGGCGGATGTTCCATCGGTCGCGACGAAGAAGGGAACGCCGGAGAACGCAAGCTTCCACTCGGCCGGGGAAGCGGCGAGCAGATCGAACTTCCAGAGGTTCCCGAGCAGATCTCCGGCGTAAGCCAGGTCGGGCGTGCCGTCCCCGTCGAGGTCGATCAGGCGCGGCGCCGAAAGACCGTTGCCGCGGCCCGCGCGTGCGTCGGCCATGATCTTGACCAGTTCCTTGCCCTTGTCGAGGTACTGGATCAGCAGCACGGCCTTCTCGTCGGCGCTGTTGTAGCCGTTGCCCATGACCAGCGCCCAGCGGCCGTCGTTCATGCGCGTGATCTGCCGCGAGATCGACGGGTCGCTGGCCTCCATCACCGGCTCGCTCAGGATGTGCCCGATATCCCGGTCCATGGCGTCGGTGCCGGTGCGATCCAGCACCACCAGCGCGGCGGCGTTGGCCGCGTCGAATGCGCGCGGGTCGGTGACGTCGAGCACGAAATACCCCTTGCCGCCGGCGCCGAGGAAGCCCGCCAGGTAGGTTCTCCATCGGCTCGCGTCCCGGCTGCCCGGCGGCCCGAGATACAGGTCGCCGCCGAGCGGCGAGCCATCGACGAAGTAGGCGTGCCGGTAACCGGGATTCGTCAGCGACTCGAGTTTGGGATGCAGGCCTTCGGGCAGGTAGGCGATCTTCTCCTCGCCCGAAGCAGCATCGAAACCGTGCAGCATGCCGTCGTTGCCGCCGACATAGAGCATCGACGCGCGCGAGCCACTGGCGCTGCGGAAGCCCGCGTAGTCCTCCAGCGCATACGCGTTCGACGGCTTGCCCGCGACATGCCAGGGCTTCGAGTTCACGATGTCGCCTTGACGCGAGGCGCGCGTGCGGAAGGGGCCGGCGGGGCTGGCCGATTGCTCCTTGCTGCGGTCGCCCCGGACATAAGCCATGCGATCTCTGGCGATGGCATCGGCCTCCGGACGGGTGTCGAGCCTGCCGTCGACGGTCTTGAGCGCCGTCTGCTGGGCTTGCGAAAGCGCCGTCCACTCCCATGAGATTCCCACCGTGGAGCCGGCGCTGTCTGCCGTGCGCGCCGACAGAACCAGGCGGGCCGCGGGCCATTCGCCGTCGTGCGCATCCATCCGCGTGGCGGTGGATTGCGGCCGTGCCGGCTTGGCGGGCTCCGCGGCGGTGGCTGGCGCAGCGGGGAGATCGCCCCAGAGCCCGGCCGCATCGAGCCGGGCCGTCGTGCCGAGGATCTTGTAGCCCGTCACGGAGCCGCTCCAGTGGGTCGCGTCATAGGCGACCGCGAAGAGGGACGGATCAAGCCGCGCCGATCGCGAGCTTGCGATCGACGACGCCAGCCTGGTGGTCGTTTGCGGCGCGTCTCCCGCCGCCCTTGGCGAGGCACCGCCTGCGGGCGCCGTGCTCAGGTCGAGCGGGGCAGCGAGCCCGGGTGTCGGCCAGGCGCCGACCGCGATCGCGGCATGAAGCGCGGCTCCGCAGATGGCGAGTTGGGTCTGCAATGTTCGTCCTTGTCCTCAGGACCGCCGCTTCTTCCAGACCAGCGTGGTCTGCACCACCGTCTGCGTTGCCGCCTTGATGCCTTGGGCGACGGCGGTGATCCGATAGATGTACGGCGTGGTGCTGTCGGGCGCGAGCGCTTCCGCGAGGCCGCCTTGGCTCGCCGCGGCGGTGTCGTAGGGCAGCAATTCAACCCAGTACCAGGCCCGCTGTCCCGGGCCGGAAGACAAGAGCGGATTTCCGGCGCCGGTCGCCTGCGCGCCCGTGTAGGCGCCATAGGAAGCCGCCACCTTCTTCATGGCTTCCAGCGCCGCCTTGTCGGTCCAGAATTGCGCCGGCACCTTGTCCGGCACGCAGATGCCTGCCGCGCAGGAAGGACTGTTCGCACCGAGCGCCGCCTGCAGATCCAGCAGCTCGCTGGCGCTGGTGGGGTAGAAGATCCGGCCGCCGGCGGCATCGAGGACGCCCCCGAGACGGCAGCCGGCGGCTGCGCAGGGCGAGCCGTCCGGGCCCTCTCCCTGGATGTCGAATTCCGCATCGCGGACCATGGCGTGAGCGGCTGCTAGCGTGCGCTGATGGTCGCTGTCGATGCCGGTCGCCATTTCGTTGAGCAGGGCGATGCGCGACGAACTGAGCACGAGCAGCGTGATCAGCAGCACCATCACCAGGACGACGAACAGCGCGATGCCGTGCTGGCGCGGGCGGGAAGAGTTGCCTTGCATGGCCTGCCTCATGGCGTGCGCAAGCTGAAGACGTTGCGGAACACCAGGTGGACATGGCCGTTGCGGGGCCTGTCGGTGCCTTGGCAACCCTTGTAGGAAAGGCCGAGATCCGGGCCTTTTTCGCTGCCCTGCAGGTCGAGGCAGACTTCGATGGCGGTGACGGCGCCCCAGAGCTTCATGCTTTCGACCGCACGGGCTTCCATGATCTGAACGCCCTTGCCGGTATCGACGCGGTAGCCGATCTGAAAGTCCGCGACGTCGCGGATCACCGGCTGCCTGGTTCGACCGGTGCAGGTCAGCTGCCCCTTGGCATCGACCTCGAAGGTCGCGTCCACGCGGTCGGCGCCCTGCACGCTGGAGCCGCTGCAGTCGAACTGCCCCGGCAGCTTCGAGACGGCGCCATTCGCTGCCGCAGCCGAATTCGACCACGCGGCTGGAGCGTAAGCGACCGAGACCTTGTCGGTCGCCGCGCCTTGGCCGTCGACGCCGAACACCGCGAAGTCCGTGCGGCCCGCCTTCGCGCGGTGGTTGCCGAACGCGTAGCGCCCGGTGGCGTCGTCTCGAACCGCGTCCATCGCGCCGGTCTGCCGAAGCTGCATGCCGATCACGTGCAACGCGTAGGCGCCTTGCTGCTGCAACTGGCTCAGGTCGCTGACGCTGCTGGCGGCCTCGCGCGACAGCAGCAGCGTGCCGAGGGCCGCCATGACGACCAGCAGCCCGACGACCATGCCCGCGAGCAGTTCGATCAGGCTCAGGCCTTGCTCGCGACGGCTTCGGATCGGCCGAGAATCAGGGCTGGACATGGACCAGGTGGCAGACCAGGCCTGCCGGGCAGACGACCTTGGCGGCCGATGGGTCGATGGCGAAGGGCTTCGCGTAGGCGCTGGCGTCGGCTGCGCGTTCATTGGCGCGCCATGCCACCATCACGCCCAGCTGCCGCTTCAATCCGGGCGTTGTTTCGTTGCCGGATTCGAAAACACTGCCCTGGCCGAGGGGCAGGGTGTTGGCGATCGCCTGCTTCCAGACGGCGAGGTCCCACTGCACGAGCGTCGCCGGATCGCAGGCGACGGTCCGGCAGTCGGGCGCCGCGGGCATGGCGTCCCAGTCGGTGACATAGGCATCCAGGCGACGGAAACCATCGGAATGGGTCTTGATGCGCTCGGCGAAATCCTCGATGAGCCGGACCGCCTGTGCCCGACGGACGCTGGTCTGCGTGTCGGCCAGCGTGCGCAATTGCGCGCCGAGCATGCCGAGTACCGCGACGGCGAGAATCGCGACCGCCACCAGCGATTCCAGCAGCGTGAGGCCGTCCTGGCGGTTCAGCTGGGGCATCGTTCGGCCCGTTGAATGGTTTGCAGCCGTCCGCCCGCGGACATGCACAGGACCCACGCCGCGGACTTCTCGGCGTTGCCGGCGGGGCGCAGCGTGATGCTGAAGATGCCCAGGCTGCTGCCGAACCGTCCCCAGCGGTTCACTCGGACGTAGGGCGACGCACTGGGCAGGTGGATTTCTGCGATCGCGCCTTCAGGCGCAGGCCAGGCCTGGATCACTTCCTCGCCGGGACCGAGCACACCGTCGTTGTCGGCATCGGCGAACAGCAGCCAGCCGCAACTCCAGTCGGTGACTCCCCGGTCGGAGCACCCGCTCGCCGACGTCTTGCGAAGCGTGACGTTGCCGCCGCGCCGCAGCGCTTCCGACCTTGCCAGGTAGATCGTGGCGGTCATTTCCTCGCTGGCGCGGCGCAGCCGGTATCTGTCGATGAGCGCGCCGAAGCCCGGCATCGCCAACCCCGCAAGGATCGAGACGATGGCGATCACCACCATCAGTTCGACGGCGGTGAATCCCAGGGATGGCGCGCGAGGCCGGCGCAGGGGGGGAAGCAGAACGGGCATGGCGGCCCGGATGCTAGGGCCCCACTGGCCGCGACGCGAAGCCCCAGTCGATCTGCGGCGAAAATCTACCGACGAGCGGGAGAAATGGCGAGAGAAGCGACAGTTCCGGACGATTGTGTCCGATGATTAAGGAAGTTAGCCGCAGAAGCCGTCGCGCGTCGACCTCAAATATCTCTGAGCAGCTGCCTGAACTCGTCCACGTCCTCGAAGCTGCGATAGACCGAAGCAAAGCGCACGTAGGCGACTTTGTCCAGCCGCTTGAGCTCGCGCATCACGAGTTCGCCGACCTTGGTCGATTCGATCTCGCGCAAGCCGCTGGACAGCAGTCTTTGCTCGATGCGCAGCAGCGCGTTGTCGATCTGCTCGATGCTCACCGGCCGCTTGCGCAGCGCCAGCATCATCGAGGCGCGCACCTTGGCGGTGTCGAAGTCGGCCCGGCTGCCGTCCTTCTTGACCACCACCGGAAAGTTGACGTCCGGCCGTTCGTAGGTGGTGAAGCGCTTGTCGCAGGCGCCGCATTGGCGCCTGCGCCGCACGAAGTCGCCGTCTTCCGAGACCCGGGTCTCCATGACCTGGGTTTCGAGGTGACCGCAGAAGGGGCACTTCATGCAGGGCGGCTCGTGTTCAGGCGTAAACCGGGAAGCGACTGGTCAGCGCATGCACCTTGGCCCGGACCGCGTCGATGTTCGCCGCGTCGCGCGGGTTGTCGAGCACGTCGGCGATCAGGTTGGCGGTGGCGCGCGCTTCCTCGTCCTTGAAGCCGCGGGTGGTCATCGCGGGCGTGCCGATGCGCACGCCGCTGGTGACCATCGGCCTCTCGGGGTCGTTCGGGATGGCGTTCTTGTTGATCGTCATGTGGGCGGCGCCCAGCACCGCCTCGGCTTCCTTGCCGGTGATGCCCTTGGCGCGCAGGTCGACCAGCATCACGTGGCTCTCGGTGCGGCCGCTGACGATGCGCAGGCCGCGCTCGGTCAGGGTTTCGGCGACGATCCGGGCGTTGGTGACGACCTGCTGCTGGTAGACCTTGAACTCGGGCGACAGCGCTTCCTTGAAAGCCACCGCCTTGGCCGCGATCACGTGCATCAGCGGGCCGCCCTGCAGGCCCGGGAAGATCGCGCTGTTGATGGCTTTCTCGTGTTGCGATTTCATCAGGATGATGCCGCCGCGCGGGCCGCGCAGGCTCTTGTGGGTGGTCGAGGTGACGACGTCGGCGTGCGGCACCGGGTTCGGGTACACGCCCGCGGCCACCAGGCCGGCGTAATGGGCGATGTCGACCATGAAGATGGCGCCGACGTCCTTGGCGACCTTGGCGAAGCGCTCGAAGTCGATTCGCAGCGAGTAGGCCGAGGCGCCCGCGATGATCAGCTTGGGCAGGTGCTCGTGCGCCTTGCGTTCCATCGCGTCATAGTCGATCGCTTCGTTGGCGTCGAGGCCGTAGCTCACCACGTTGAACCACTTGCCGCTCATGTTGAGCGGCATGCCGTGGGTCAGGTGGCCGCCTTCGGCCAGGCTCATGCCCATGATCGTGTCGCCGGGCTTCAGGAAGGCCAGCATCACGGCCTCGTTGGCCGAGGCGCCGCAATGCGGCTGGACGTTGGCGGCGTCGGCGCCGAAGAGCTGCTTGATGCGGTCGATGGCCAGTTGCTCGGCGACGTCGACATGCTCGCAGCCGCCGTAGTAGCGCTTGCCGGGATAGCCCTCGGCATATTTGTTGGTGAGTTGCGAGCCCTGGGCCGCCATGACCGCCGGCGAGGCGTAGTTCTCGCTCGCGATCAGCTCGATGTGGTGTTCCTGGCGGGCGTTCTCGGCCAGGATGGCAGCCCAGATTTCAGGATCGGTCTGTTCGACCAGGATGTTGCGGTGGTACATGGCAGTCCTTCGTGGACGTTGGTCCTTGTTCTTCAACCAAACAAGGGCTGCCCAGGCGAACGGCTGAACACCTGCCGATCAAGAATGCAGGCGGCACGCTTCCCAGTGGTAGTCCACGTCAGCGCAATGCACCTGATAAGGGTTGCGCCTATCGCCAGTCGCGTGCTGGCCGAGTGTAGCCGACGGCGCGAGCCGGCGCGGCCCCAAGGGTTACGAATCCCCGAGCAGGGCGACCTGCTGGGGGTCCGGCTGGGCCGGCTTGGCAGCCGCCGGCGGCGCCACGACCTGGACCGGATTGGCGCGCGGCGTGGGCGTCGTCGTGGGCGGGGCGCGGCCGGCGATGACCTGGCGCAGCCGCTCGTGCTCGGCCAGCACCTTGCCGGCGTAGCCGCCGTCCTCGGCCAGATTGGCGGCGCCGACGTAGTAGCGCAGGCCGCCCTCGAGGGAGCCGGCGCGGGCGATGCATTCCTGCAGCACCTTGACGCCGACGCGCATGTTGGTCACCGGATCGAAGGCGGTCAGCGTTCCGCCGGCGCTTTCGTACTTCTCGCCGTGGACCCGGGTCATGACCTGCATCAGGCCCTGGGCGCCGACCTGGCTCTGGGCGAAGGGGTTGAAGCTGGATTCGACCGCCATGATGGCCAGGATCAGGGTCGGATCGAGCTTGGTCTTCTTGCCGAGATCGAAGGCCTCGGCGACCAGCACGCTCAGCGGCTCGGCGGCCACGCGGTATTTCTTGCTCAGCCAGTAGGCGACCGCGGCCTGCTGCTTCGGCAGTTCGTGCGGACTGGCCGCGGTGGTGCGCTCGATCGCGGTGGGCTCGAGGTCGGTGGCTTCGGGCGCCGGCTTGCGGGACTGCAGCCAGCCCATCAACTGCTCCTCGCCGGTCTGGCGCAGGTCGGGTCGGGCGGCCAGCGCCAGCACCGCGAACACGGTCGCCAGGCCGAGCAGGGCAAAGCTGTTGTGGGTGATCTCGAAGAAGCCGTCGACCACATCGGACACGAAGGTCCGGAGCCCGCGGGCCGTGGCATCTAACGCCTGTTTCATCGCTCTTCCTTTCTGTGCGGCACCCGATCGCAACGCCACGACGGGCGAAGAAGAAGGGAAGCGGCGCTTGGATTGGTACGAATCAGGTCCGCGCGAAAAAGGGGAGAGAGCGCGGCTGCCTGATCAAGCCGGCAGATGCCGGCAGCGGATTCGGAGGGTCCGGCCGCTTGGCGGCTCGGGAAAGATTGGCATTCTAGGAGTGGCTAAATACCCAGTCAAGAATAAGAACTAAATTTGATATTCGGATTTTGATGTAAAAAATGTATGAAATAGTGCACGAATCGATGAATGAAGGCCCATTGAAAACGCCATTTGCAATCACCGCCGCGAGCGCGTACGCTGAAACCGCCTGAGCTATCAGGCGTCTACCAAGGTCCAGTGGCTCGAGGAGAAATCCGACGGTCCAGCGGCTGCGGCCCAACGGTGGCAATCCCTTGCTGCCAGCATGACCGGAACGATTGAACTTCCGGTCGAGCGAAAAGATGGCATGGGCGTTGCGCCCGCCATCGAGCCCGGTGGCTTGACTTCGCGTCGAGTCGCCGGGCTTTCTGTTTGTGGGCACCCCCTGGCGTTTGCGGCACACTCCTCCCCGATGAACGCTGCTTTGCTGAAACAGAACAAATGGGTGCGGCGCGGGGGAGTGACCCTGCTGATCCTGCTGGCGGTCTGGCTGATCGCCTGGCTGGCGGTGCCGCCGATCGTCAAGGGGCAGGTGCAGAAGATCGCCAGCGAGAAGCTGGGTCGCCAGGTCACGGTGGGCAAGATCGACTTCAAGCCCTGGACGCTCGAACTCGCGGTGAATGACCTGCGCATCGCCACCGCCGACGGCAAGCAGCCCCAGGTGGCGGTCAGGCGCCTCTACCTCGATGCCGAGCTGCAGTCGATCCTGCGCCTGGCGCCGGTGATCGACGCGGTCCGGATCGAGGCGCCCGCCATTGCGCTGACGCACCTGGCGGATGGTCGCTACGACATCGACGACATCCTGGCCAGGCTGACGCCGGCGCCGGAGCCGCCCGATGCGCCCAAGAAAGAAGCACCGCGCTTCGCCATCTACAACATCGCGATCACCGACGGCGCCGTCGATTTCGTCGACGAGACCGTCAAGCGCAGGCATGAACTGCGCGATTTCGCGCTCAGCGTGCCCTTTCTCAGCAACCTGGCCTCGCAGCGGGAGATCAAGACCGAGCCGAAGCTGGCCTTCGTCCTGAACGGCAGCAAGTTCGATACGGCCGCGCAGTCGACGCCCTTCGCCGACAACCGAAAGACCGACGCCCACATCAGCTTCGAGGGGCTCGACCTGGTGCCCTACCTGGGCTACATCCCGGGCGGCCTGCCGGTCGCGCTGCAGGCGGGCAAGCTCGATGCCGACCTGAAGATCGACTTCGAGCAGACGGCGACAGCCGGGCTCAAGATCACCGGCAGCGTCGCGGCCAACGGCATCAAGATCGCGGATTCGAAGGGGCGCGACCTGCTCGGCTTCGATTCGCTCAGGATCGCGCTGGCCGACGTCAGGCCGCTGGAACGCAGGGTGCGCCTGGGTGAGGTGGCGCTGGCCGGACCCGAACTGGTCGTGGCGCGCGATGCGGCCGGGCGCCTCAATCTGCTGGCGACCGATCGCGCCACCGGCGAGACCGAGAAGGCGGCGTCGGCCCCGGCCCCGGCGGCCGACGGCGACGCCAAGGCCGACCCGCCACCGGCCTGGCGGATCCAGGTCGACAAGGTGGCCCTGACGGAGGGGCGCATCGGCTGGCGCGACCAGACCACCCAGCCCGCCGCCGCCATCGACGTCAAGCAGCTGGCGATCGAGGTCCAGGCCGTGACCTGGCCCATGGAGAAGCCGGCCACCTTCAGCGGATCGACCTCGGTCGGCGGCGCGGCGCTCAAGTTCAGCGGCGAAGCCACCGACAAGCGGGCTTCGGTCGCCGCCGAACTGGAAGCGCTGCCGCTGTCGCTGGCCGCGCCGTACCTGGCCCAGAGCCTCGAGCCTTCGCTCGACGGCAAGCTGAGCGGCAAGGTCGACGTCGAGTGGAGCAACCCCGACCTCAGGCTCAAGGCGCGCAGCGTGATCGCCGAGGGGCTTGCGCTGACCAAGGAAAAGACCGCGCTGGCCAGCGTCGGCCGCTTCGAGCTGGTCGACGCCGAAGCCGACATGACCAAGCACACGCTCACGATCGCCTCGTTCACCGCCTCCAATCCGAAGGTCTCGATCGAGCGCGATAACGAGAAGCGCTGGATGTTCGAGCACTGGCTCAAGGTACCGGCGGGCGGCAGCCCGGGTGCGACCGAGGCCGCCAAGGTCGCGGCGCCGAAGGACCCGAAGGCGGCCGAAGGCGCGCCGGCGGGCGCCAACACCCGGCCGTGGCAACTGGCCATCGCCAAGGTGGCGATCGACAACGGCACCCTGTCCTATGCCGACAACGCCGGCGCCACGCCGGTGGCCTTCGAGATCAACGCGCTCCAGGTGAATGCTCAGAAGCTGACGCCGAACACAGCGACGGTCTCTCCGCTCAAGCTGTCCGGGCGCATCGCGGCCGGTCGCGCGGAGGCGGGGCGCTTCGAGTACGACGGCAACCTGGTGCTGCAGCCGATCGCGGCCGAAGGGCGGCTGTTGGTGGCATCGCTGCCGGCCCATGCCTTCAAGGCCTACTACGCGGACGCGCTCAATATAGACATACGCCGCGCCTTCGCCAGCTACCGGGGCACGGTCAAGGTCGCGACCCTGCCCGCCGGCCTCAGCGTGCGGCTGGCGGGCGACACCGCGGTGGACGATTTCCGCGCCAACAGCGGGGTGCTGACCCAGGCCCCGGGCCTGTCGAGCAACCGGCAGCTGCTGAGCTGGAAAACACTGGGCCTGCGCGGCCTGCAGGTGAACATGGTGCCGGGCGCGCCGCTCGCGGTCGATGTGGGCGAGACCTCGCTGACCGACTTCTTCGCCCGCGTGATCATCGATCCGACGGGCAAGCTGAACCTGCAGTACCTGGTCAAGAGGCCCGGGCAGCCGGCGGAAGGGGAAGCGCCGGCGACCGAGGTCGAAACCAAGCGCAGCCTGGGTGGCACCACCACGACCACCAGCCGTCCGCGCACGGCGCGGGCGCGGGGCCCGGCGCCGCCAGCGCCGCCAGCGCCGCCGCAGGAGCTGGTGGTCGGCGGCGGACCTGCCGCTTCGGCGCCGGTGGCGGCCGCGGCGCCGGCCCAGGCCGACAGCGGGCCGGCGCCGGTCATCAACTTCGGGCCGATCAGCCTGGTCAACGGCCGGATCGATTTCTCCGACCAGTTCATCAAGCCCAACTACTCGGCCGACCTGACGGAGCTGACCGGCAAGTTGAGCGCCTTCTCGTCCAGGCCCCAGGGCGACAAGCCGGCCCTGGCCGACCTCGAGCTGCGCGGCAAGGCCCAGCAGACGGCCTCGCTGGAGATCACCGGCAAGCTCAATCCGCTGGCCAAGCCGCTCGAACTCGACATCACGGCCCGGATGAAGGAGCTCGACCTGCCGCCGCTGTCGCCCTACACGATCCGGTTCGCCGGCCACGGCATCGAGCGCGGCAAGCTCAGCATGGACGTCAACTACAAGATCGCCCCCGACGGCACCCTGACTGCCGCCAACAAGCTGGTGCTCAACCAGCTGCAGTTCGGCGAACCGGTCGAAGGCGCGCCGGCCAGCCTGCCGGTGCGGCTGGCCGTGGCGCTGCTGGCCGACCGCAACGGCGTGATCGACGTCGACCTGCCGTTGCGGGGGTCGATCAACGACCCGCAGTTCAGCGTCGGCCCGCTGATCCTGAAGGCGATCGTCAACCTGCTCGCGAAGGCCGCCACCGCGCCCTTCGCGCTGCTGACCGGTGGATTCGGTGGTGGCGGCGGCGATTCCAGCACCATCGCCTTCGCCCCGGGCAGTTCGGAACTGTCCAAGGAGGCGAAGGACAACCTCGACAAGGTGGCCAAGGCGCTGAACGACCGGCCGGGCTTGCGGATGACGGTGGTGGGTACCTCGAGCCTCGAGAAGGAGCGCGATGCCTACCAGCGCCAGCGCCTGCGCGCGATGACGCAGGCCGAAAAGCGCCGCGTCGCGGTGCGGGCCGGCAAGGATGCGGCCGAGGTCGGCCCGGTCGGCGATGCCGAATACCCGGAACTCCTCACTGCGGTCTACAAGCGCTCGGAAATCACCAAGCCGCGCAACATGGTCGGATTGGCCAAGGACCTGCCGGTCCAGGAGATGGAAAACCTGCTCCTGGCCAGCATCGCGGTCGACGAGGAGTCGATGCGGCAACTGGCGGTGGAGCGCGGCGCCGCGGCACGCGACTACCTGCTGGCCCAGAAGCTGCCCAGCGAGCGTTTGTTCCTCGGCGCGGTGCGGACCAAGGCTGAAGGAGACGACTGGAAACCCGGCGCCGAACTGAAACTGGCGACCCGTTGACCCGCAGCGCCGCAAGTCGGTGAAAATGGAGCCATGCGCCGGCCATTGCCGGCGCCTCGCTTTTCCCTACAGATAACGATATTCGCTCAGTGACTTCAACTTCCTCCAAGCCTCACGACCTCCAGTCCCTCGACACTTTGACCGGAGGCGCCTTCACCGCGCCGACCTCGGGCGAGCGCGCCCAGCGCATCCGGGATTGGCTCGTGGCCAATCCGTCGCCCGAGCAGATGCAGGACGTCTTCAAGGAGCTGAGCGGGCGTGACAAGGGTGCCGCGCGGCTGCTGCGCGAGAAGCTCGACGAGCTCAAGCGGGCCAAGGGCCAGGAGGCGATGGCGGTCGAATGGACCCACAAGGCCGAGGCCCTGCTGGCGCAGCCGAAGCTCAATATCGCCGATGCGCTGGCTTGGCAGCGCGACGCCGCCAAGGCCGGTGCACCACTGTCGCGCGAGCCGCTGGCGGGCCTGAAGGCCCGGCTGGCCGAGCGCGTGAAGGGCATCGAGGACCTGCAGCATCGAGCCCAGGTCCACCGCGAGGCTGCGGTGTTGCTGGCCCAGCGCTTCGAGGTGCTGTCGACCAAGAGCTGGCGCGATGCCCAGGGCGTCGAAGAGGCGCTGCGCGCGGATGTGGCCCACTGGCAGCAGCAGGCGGCCGAGATCGCCGCCGACCCGAACTGGAGCAGCCTCGACGCCCGTTTCGCGCCGCAGCTCGAATCCTCCAAGGCTCAGTTGCTGGTGGTGTCCGATGCGTTCAACGACGCCCTGGCCCTGGCCGTGGCCGCCGCGGCGGATGCCGCCGCGCCGCTGCCGCCGGTGCCGGTCTGGGCCGACGAGTTGCGGGTGGCGCGAGGCGGCACGCCCGAGGCCGCACCGGCTGCGCCGCCCAAGCCGGCCGCGCCCAAGGTCGATCCCGAAAAGCGCGCCCTGGCGCAGGACGCCGTCCAGTCCGTGCTCGCCAAGCTCGAGCAGGAAACCGCCGAAGGCCATGGCAAGGCCAGTGCCGGTGCCGCGGCTGCGTTGCGCGCGGTGCTCAAGGAGCACGGCAAGCTGGTCGAGCCGCCGCTCGAGGCCCGGGTCCATGCGGCCCTGGTGGCGGCGGGCGAGCTCGAAGGCTGGCAGCGCTGGAGCGCCGACAAGGTGCGCGAAGACCTGGTTGCCAAGGCCGAGGGCCTGCTCAAGCGGCCCGAGGGCCAGGCGCTGGGCGGCCGCAAGATGCAGGAAACTCTGCGCGCCCTGCGCGAGCAGTGGAAGCAGGCCGACCAGGGCGGCGTGCCCAATCACGCTCTCTGGAAGCGCTTCGACGAAGCCTGCAACGAAGCCCACAAGGTGGTCGAGGCCTGGCTCGAGAAGGTTCGCGCCGATGCGGCCGAGCACCGTGCGCTGCGCGCTGCGTTGATCGAGGAGGTCAAGGCCTGGGCGGCCGAACATGCGCAGGCGACCGACCTGAAGGCGCTCAACCGCGCGCTGCACCAGTTCGCCGATCGCTGGCGCGACGCCGGCCATGTCGGCGAGAAGGTGTTCGCCGAACTGCAGGCGCAATGGAACGAGGCCTTCGGTGCCGCCCGTGCGCCCTTCGAGGCGGCGCAGAAGGCCAGCGTCGAGCGCCGCCAGGCGATGATCGCCGAGGCCGCCGAGCTCGGCGCTGCGCCGATGCTGCGGATCGACGCCGTCAAGGCGCTGCAGCAGCGCTGGCAGCAAGAGGCGCAGTCGGTGCCGCTCGATCGCCGCCACGAGCAGAAGCTCTGGGACGCTTTCCGGGCCCCGATCGATGAGGCCTTCAACCGCAAGACGGTCGAGCGCGAGAAGGCCTCGGCCGCGATGAGCGAACATGACCGCCATGTCCTGAGCGCCTCCAAGGCGCTCGAGGCCGCCAACAGTACCGGCGACGCCCAGAAGATCCGCGCGGCGGTGGCACAGCTCGAAGCCGCGTTGCGCGGCGAAGCGCCGCCGCCGGCGCCCCCGGCTGCCGCACCGGTCCAGGCCGCGAGTGCAGACGGTCCCGCGGTGGGCGCGACCGAGGTGGTGGCCACGGGCCAGGCCGCGGCCGAATTCGGCGAGAGCGCCGAGCAGGCGCCCGGGCCGGAGGACGCCGAGGCGCTGCCCACCGCCGAGCGCGCCGATGCGCCCGCCGTCGACGGCCTGGTGGCGCCGGCCGACGGCGCCGATCCCTCGGCCCGCTCCGATGCCGAGGCCGCGGCGCCCGCGGCAGCGCCGAAGCCGGCCCCCAAGCCGGTGATCGCGGTGCGCGGCGACGACCGCCCCGGCAACCGCAAGGCCGACGCCGTGCCCGCAGGGCGGGGCGGCAAGTTCGGCGAGCGTCGAGATGCCCGCGGACCGGGCGGCCCCGGCGCTCGATCCGGCGACCGTCCGGCGCGTCCGGGTGAGCGCGGCGGCCCGGCGGGTGGCCGATTCGGCGACCGCCCACCGCGCGAGGACCGTGGCCCGCGCCTCGGCGACGCGGCTTTCCGGGCCCAGCGCGAAGCGCTCGAACGGGCCGAGTTCGCGCTGCGCAAGCTGGCGTCGCAGGCCCATGGCGAGGCGCTCACGCAGGTGCTCGGGGCCTGGGAGAAGCGCGACGCCGCACACCTGCCCAGCGTCCAGGAACTGGGCCGCGCGGTGACGCCGGCGGTGCGCAGCAGCTGGTCGCAGGCCATCGGCTCGGCACCTTCGGCGCAGCCCGCCGATGCTGCCGAAGCGCTGCTGCGGCTCGAGATGGCGGCCGAGGTGCCGACGCCGGCCGACCAGGTCGAGGCCCGTCGCGCCCTGCAGCTCAAGCTCTTGACCCGGCGCGGCGACCCGACGCCGGAACAGACCTGGGGCCAGGATGCGAGCAAGGTGCTGGCCGCCAGCCACGACGCGACCTCCGCCAGGCGGCTGCAGAACGCGCTCAAGGCGCTGCTGCGCAAGTGAGGGGGGGCGGTCGCCGCGGGGCGACCGTGCTCAGCGGCTTGGCGCTGCGCTGAAGAAGGCGTCGAACAGCGCCGCCAGCGGGCCGAACTCGGCCTGCAGCGCCGAACGGTTCACGAAGTAGGCCTCGCAGGCGACGGCGAAGAATTCGGCCGGCGATTGGGCGCCATAGGGGTCCAGCCAGGGCGCTTCGCCGCCGAAGCGCTCGGCCATGATGGCTTTCTCGCGCAGAGCCTCGTAGGCCGGCTGGAGCACCCCGAACCAGGCGGCGCGCGCCTCCTTCGCGCTGTGCGTGCCGAGGAAGCCCGGCGGCAGCGGCGGGCAGCCGTCGGCGGCACCTTGCGCCATGTCGATCTTGTGGGCGAACTCGTGGATCACGACGTTGTAGCCCTCGGCGCGCGTGATGCTGCTGGCCAGCACGTCCTGCCAGCTCAGCATCACCGGGCCGCGGTCCATCGCCTCGCCGGCGACGATCTCGTCGTATTGGTGGACCACGCCCGTGGCGTCGGTGGTCGTGCGGTGCGCAACCACCTCGGACGGGTGCACCACGATACCGACGAAATCGTCGTACCAGCGCAGGCCGCCCTTCAGGTTGAGCACCGGCAGCACGGCCTGGGCGGCGATCGCCAGCGCCACTTCGTCGGTGATCACGAAGCCGTGCGCACCGTGGAATTCCTTGTCGCGCAGGAACTCGGCCGCGAGCGTGCGCAAGCGGACTTGTTCGGCGGCCGGGCGTTCGGCCAGGAAGCGGTAGCGCGTCAGTGTGGCCTGCCAGGCCGCGTCCGGGATCGTGGGGGGCGCGCGCAGCCTGCGCAGCCAGCCGAACATCAGCGCAGGTCGACGCGCTGGGCGCCTGCGCTCGACAGGCACAGCAGTTGGGCGCGCGGCGGATGCGCGGCGACGTCCCAGTCGCTCAGAACGATCCGGCGCAGGCCTTGCCCGAGGTCGTGGATCGCCGGCCGGTGGGTGTGGCCGTGCACCAGCGTGTGGGCGCCGGCCTGCCGCAGCCAGTCGCGTGCGGCGTCGGCGTCGACATCGGCCCACACCATGTCCGGGCTGCGCTTGCGGTCTTCGCTCTGGGCCCGCACCGAACGCGCGAGCGTGCGGCGCTCCTCGAGCGGACGGGCCAGCAGCGCCCGCTGCCATTCGGGGGTGCGCACCTGGGCGCGAAAGCGCAGGTACTCGGTGTCCTCGAGGCACAGCGCGTCGCCGTGGCTCAGCAGCCAGCGCTCTCCGTGCAGCACCAGCACGGTCGGGTCGGTGACCAGCGTCATGCCGCAGCGCGCCGCGAAGTCGGCACCGACCAGGAAGTCGCGGTTGCCGTGCATGAAGAAGACCGGCCGGCGCGCGGACGCCGCCCGCAGCAGCTCGGCGCATTGCGCCTCGAAGCCGGGCAGGGCGGCGGCGTCGTCGCCGACCCAGACCTCGAACAGGTCGCCGAGGATGAAGACGGCGTCCGCCGGGGTGGTCTCGAGGTAGCCCTGCCAAGCGGCCACCGTGGCCGGCTCCGACGCCTGCAGGTGCAGGTCGGAGATCAGGTCGACCGTGCGCCACGCGGGTGGCGCGACGATCTCGGCGAATGCCGCCATGGAAGCTCAGTCCGCCGCAGGGCCGCCCCAAGGCGGACTCGGCCCCCTCGGGGGGCAGCGAGTACACGAAGTGACGAGCGTGGGGGTCATGCAGTCCGCCGCAGGGCCGCCCCAAGGCGGACTCGGCCCCCTCGGGGGGCAGCGAGTACACGAAGTGACGAGCGTGGGGGTCATGTCGTCAGGCCTTGACGACGGCCTTCTCGATCACGACGTCCTCGAGCGGCACGTCGTCGTGGAAGCCCTTGCGGCCGGTCTTGACGGCCTTGATGCCGTCGACCACTTCCTTGCCGCCGATCACCTTGCCGAACACCGCATAGCCCCAGCCCTGGGCCGAAGGTGCCGTGTGGTTCAGGAAGCCGTTGTCGGCGACGTTGATGAAGAACTGCGCAGTGGCCGAGTGGGGCGCGTTGGTGCGCGCCATGGCGACCGTGTAGTTGTCGTTCTTGAGGCCGTTGTTGGCTTCGTTCTGGATCTCGGCGCCGGTCGGCTTCTGGGTCATGCCGGGCTCGAAGCCGCCGCCCTGCACCATGAAGCCGGGGATCACGCGGTGGAACACGGTGTTGTCGTAGTGCCCCTTGTTCACGTACTCGAGGAAGTTGGCGACCGTCTTGGGGGCCTTGTCCTGATCGAGTTCGAGCGTGATGACGCCCTTGTCCTTGATGTGCAGTTCGACTTGCGGGTTGCTCATGGCAGTTCCTTTGCTTATTTCGCCAGGGTGGCGGACTGGATGGTGATGGTTTCGACCGGCACGTCCTGCATGCCGCCCTTGTTGCCGGTGCGTGCGGCGCGGATCTTGTCGACCACCTCGGTGCCCGAGACCACCTTGCCGAACACCGTGTAGCCGTAGCCGTCGGGGTTGGGGGCGTCGAGCATGGCGTTGTCCTTCACGTTGATGAAGAACTGCGCGGTGGCCGAGTTCGGGTCGGAGGTGCGCGCCATGGCGATCGTGTACTTGTCGTTCTTGAGGCCGTTCTTGGCCTCGAGCGGGATCGGCGCGCGGGTCGGCTTCTGCTTCAGGTCGGGCGTGAAGCCGCCGCCCTGGATCATGAAGCCGTCGATGACGCGGTGGAACACCGTGCCGTCATACTGCTTGTCCTTGACGTACTGCAGGAAATTGTCGACCGTCTTGGGGGCCTTGTCGGGCGCCAGCTCGACCACGATGTCGCCGGCAGAGGTGGCGAGCTTGACGCGCGGCGCGCTCTGGGCCCAGCTGGGCGCAGCGGTGGCGGCCAGGGCCAGCGTGGCGGCCAGAGCGAGGGCCCGGCGGCGCGAAAGGACTTGAGAAATCACGGATGGATCGCTTTCGTGTGCGTGCGCCGCAGCGCGTTCTGGGAAGGGTTCAGTTGCGCACCGGCTTGCGCACCGAAGGGATTGCCGGCGGCAGGGTGTCCGAGGCCGGCACGCCGAACATCTGGCGCACCAGCGCGAGCTTCGGCGGCACGGTCGTGTTGCCGGCCTCCAGCTTCAGCGCCCGGGCGTAGGACTGGGCCGCCAGCCGCGCATACACGTCGCCGAGGTTCTCGTGCGCGGTCGCGTAGTCGGGGTTGAGCTTGATCGCCATCTCGAGCGCGGCGCGGGCCTTGTCGAACTGGCTCTGCGCCGCGTAGAGCGCGGCCAGGTTGTTGTAGGGCTCGGGCAGTTCGGGGAAGTCCTGGGTCAAGGCCGTGAAGACCTCGACCGCGTCGGCCTGCTTGCCTTGCTCGGTCAGGATCACGCCGCGCAGGAATCGCATCTGCGGGTCGCGCGGCTTGCCGGCGATGTAGGTGTCGGCCTTGGCCAGCGCCTGGTCGGCCTTGCCCTGGCGCAGCAGGGTGTTGACGTCGGAATAGTCGTCGGCGTGGACGGCGCCGGCCAGCAGGGCGAACAGGAGCGCCGCGATGGCTCGGAAGCTGCGGGAGACGGGGAGGGGGGAGAAGGCGGCGTGCTGCATGGAGCCTCGGGAGTGAGAGGAGACGGGCCTCGTAAACACGCGGAAAACTTCCGGCGGTGGCCGTTTACAATGGGCGCCATTGTAGCCGAGGGGGCATGTCCAGCCGCCCGTCGCCACACCCCCGTCACCCCTGAAAAACCCCCATCGTTCGCCCGTTTCCGTGCGTGCGCGAACCGACGTTTCCGAGCCTCATGAGTCTTCGCATCTACAACACGCTGTCGCGTGAACTGGAGGAATTTTCCCCACTGCAACCCGGCAGGGTGCGCATGTACGTGTGCGGCATGACGGTCTACGACTACTGCCACCTGGGCCACGCGCGCTCGATGATCGCCTTCGACGTGGTGCAGCGCTGGCTCAAGGCTTCGGGCCTGGCGGTCGACTACGTGCGCAACATCACCGACATCGACGACAAGATCATCCGCCGGGCGGTCGAGAACGGCGAGAGCATCCGGGCCCTGACCGATCGGATGATCGACGCCTTGCACGAGGATGCCGACGCGCTCGGGATCGAACGGCCTACGCACGAACCGCGGGCCACGGAGTTCATTCCGCAGATGCTGTCGATGATCTCCACGCTCGAGCACAAGGGCCTGGCCTACCGCTCGCCCAACGGCGATGTCAATTTCGCGGTGCGCAAGTTCCCGGGCTACGGCAAGTTGAGCGGCAAGTCGCTCGACGAGCTGCATGCCGGCGAGCGCGTGGCCGTGCTCGACGGCAAGGACGACCCGCTCGATCCGGTGCTCTGGAAGAGCGCCAAGGCCAGCGAGCCCGAGGAGGTGAAGTGGGCGAGCGAATTCGGCCCGGGCCGGCCCGGCTGGCACATCGAGTGCTCGGCGATGGCCTGCCAGTTGCTCGGCGCGACGCTGGACATCCATGGCGGCGGCGCCGACCTGCAGTTCCCGCACCACGAGAACGAGATCGCCCAGAGCGAAGGTGCCAATGGCAAGCCGCTGGCCCGTACCTGGATGCACAACGGCTTCATCAACATCGACGACGAGAAGATGTCCAAGAGCCTGGGCAACTTCTTCCTGATCCGCGACGTGCTGAAGCAGTTCGATGCCGAGACCATCCGCTTCTTCGTCGTCCGGGCGCACTATCGCAGCCCGCTCAACTACAGCGACGTGCACCTGAACGACGCGCGCAATTCGCTGCGCCGGCTCTACAACGCGCTCGCCCTGGTGCCGCCGGCGCCGGTGGCGATCGACTGGAACAACGCCCATGCCGCACGTTTCAAGGCGGCCATGGACGAAGACTTCGGCACTCCCGAGGCGGTGGCCGTGCTGTTCGACCTGGCCGGTGAAGTCAACCGCACGCAGTCGCGCGAGTCCGCGGGCCTGCTGAAGGCCCTGGCCGGTTGCCTCAACCTGCTGCAATCCGAGCCGCAGGCCTTCCTGCAGGCCGGCAGCACGCTTGACGACGCGACCATCCAGGCCCTGATCCAGCAGCGCGCCGAGGCCAAGGCGGCGAAGGATTTCGCCGAGGCCGACCGCATCCGCAGCGAACTCCTGGCCCAGGGCATCGTGCTGAAGGACTCGGCGAGCGGCACCACCTGGACCTCGGCGCAGTGAGCGCCGCCGCCCGACCCATGTCCGCCGCCAAGGAGCCGATCGTCCAGGTCTTCACGCCCGACTACTGGGAGGAGGCCTGCCGGCATCTCGCGAAAAAGGACCGCGTGATGAAGCGGCTGATTCCGCGCTTCGGCGACGTTCGCCTGGAGTCCCGTGGCGACGCCTTCACGACGCTCGCCCGCAGCATCGTCGGCCAGCAGATCTCGGTGAAGGCGGCGCAGACGGTGTGGAGCCGCTTCCTCGAGCTGCCGCGCAAGCTGACGCCGGCCAGCGTGCTGAAGCTCAAGGTCGACGACATGCGCGCCGCCGGCCTGTCGGTGCGCAAGGTCGAATACCTGGTCGACCTGGCGATCCATTTCGACTCGGGCGCGGTGCATGTCAACGCCTGGGAGAACATGTCCGACGAGATGATCATCGCGGAACTGGTCGCAATCCGCGGTATCTCACGCTGGACCGCCGAGATGTTCCTGATCTTCCACCTGATGCGGCCCAACGTGCTGCCGCTGGACGATCCGGGCCTGATCACCGGTATCAGCCAGAACTATTTTTCCGGCGATCCGGTCAGCCGCAGCGACGCCCGCGAGGTGGCGGTCGCCTGGGCGCCGTATTGCAGCGTCGCGACTTGGTATATTTGGCGATCGCTCGACCCGCTACCGGTCGCATATTGAAAAACAGGAGAAGACGTTGGCGAAACGAACCTTTCTCGACTTCGAGCAGCCCGTGGCCGAGCTCGAAAGCAAGATCGAAGAACTGCGCTATGTGCAGACCGAATCGGCGGTCGACATCTCGGAAGAAATCGATCAGCTGGGCAAGAAGAGCCTGCAGCTCACCAAGGACATCTACAGCGATCTGACGCCCTGGCAGATCACCAAGATCGCCCGCCATCCGGAGCGCCCCTACACGCTCGACTACGTGAACGAGATCTTCACCGATTTCGTCGAACTGCACGGCGACCGCCATTTCTCGGACGACCTGTCGATCGTCGGCGGCCTGGCGCGCTTCAACGGCACGCCCTGCATGGTGCTGGGCCACCAGAAGGGCCGCGACACCAAGGAGCGCACGGCGCGCAACTTCGGCATGAGCAAGCCCGAGGGCTACCGCAAGGCGCTGCGCCTCATGAAGACGGCCGAGAAGTTCAAGCTGCCGGTCTTCACCTTCGTCGACACGCCGGGCGCCTATCCGGGCATCGACGCCGAGGAGCGCGGCCAGTCGGAGGCCATCGGCCGCAACATCTTCGAGATGGCGCAGCTCGAAGTGCCGATCATCGTCACCATCATCGGCGAAGGCGGCTCCGGCGGCGCGCTGGCGATCTCGGTCGGCGACCAGCTGGTGATGCTGCAGTACTCGATCTACTCGGTGATCAGCCCCGAAGGCTGCGCCTCGATCCTCTGGAAGACCGGCGACAAGGCCCAGGAAGCGGCCGATGCGCTGGGCATCACGGCGCACCGCCTCAAGGCGCTCGGCCTGGTCGACAAGATCGTCAACGAGCCGGTCGGCGGCGCCCACCGCGACCACCGCCAGATGGCTGCCTTCCTCAAGCGGGCGCTCAACGATGCCTTCCGCCAGGTCGGCGACCTGTCGACCAAGGACCTGCTGAACCGCCGCTACGAGCGGCTGCAGAGCTACGGCCGCTTCGCCGACACCAAGGCCGACAGCGGCAAGTAGGGTGCGGGGCGGCCGGAGCTCCCGGTCCCGCGCTCGCTCAGCTTCAATGGAAAACCCGGCAGCCCAAGCACTCGCATCCTGGGCTGCGGCTCCCTTGCCGCTGGGTATCGCCTTCAGCGGCGGCGCCGATTCCACCGCGTTGTTGCACGCCGCCGCTGCCCGCTGGCCGGGGCGGGTGCATGCGCTGCACGTGCACCACGGCCTGCAGCAGGCGGCCGATGACTTCGAATCCCACTGTGCCGCCGCCTGCGCTGCGCTCGGCGTGCCCCTGCATTCGGGCCGTGTCGATGCCCGCCATGCGCCGGGCGAGAGCCCCGAGGACGTTGCCCGCCGCGCCCGCTACGCGTCCTTGGCGGCGCTGGCGCTGGCTCACGGGATGCATCACATCGCGCTGGCCCAGCATGCCGACGACCAGGTGGAGACGATGCTGATCGCGCTCGGCCGTGGCGCCGGCCTCGACGGGCTGGCCGGGATGCCGCGGCAGATCGCGCGCCACGGCGTGTGTTTCCATCGGCCGCTGCTGGAGGTGCATGCCGAAGCGCTGCGCGAATGGCTGGCCGCGAGCGGCGTGGCGTACGTCGACGATCCGACCAACGCCGAGTTGCGCTATGCGCGCAACCGCATCCGTCGGCAGGTGCTGCCGGCGCTCGGGCTGGCGCTGCCGCAGTTTCGTGAGACCTTCGCCCGTTCGGCGCGCAACGCGGCCAGGGCCTCGGCCTTGCTGGCCGAGCTCGCCGCCGAGGATCTTTCGGCCGCGGGTTCGCCACCGGCGCTGGCGGTCCTGCGCGCGCTGTCGCCGGAGCGGCTCGCGAACGCCTTGCGCCATTGGCTGAAGCGCGACCATGGCGCGGTGCCGAGCGAAGCGCAGCTGCAGGAACTGCTGGCCCAGATCGCGGCCTGCAGCACGCGCGGCCACCATATCCGCCTCAAGATCGCGGCCGGGCGGGTCGAGCGCGAGGGGCCGGTGCTGCGTTGGTACAATGCTTCGCCCTTGTCGTAGCCCGCAGCCCTCGCGCTGATTTCGGCCCGGCGGGCGCGCGAATATCAGCATTGACCCGCAACGGCCGGCCGTGCGGCATCCGAAATTTTCTCTTTGACTTTCACCCATGGCATTGATCGTTCATAAATACGGCGGCACGTCGATGGGCTCGACCGAGCGCATCCGGAATGTCGCCAAACGCGTTGCCAAGTGGGCACGCGCCGGCCATCAGATGGTCGTGGTCCCGAGCGCCATGAGCGGCGAGACCAACCGCTTGCTCGGGCTTGCCAAGGAACTCGCCCCCGGCACGCCCGACGACGACCACAACCGCGAACTCGACATGCTGGCCTCGACCGGCGAGCAGGCTTCGTCGGCACTGCTGGCCATCGCGCTGCAGGCCGAGGGCCTGCAGGCCGTGAGCTATGCGGGCTGGCAGGTTCAGGTCAAGACCGACAGCGCCTTCACCAAGGCGCGCATCGAGAGCATCGACGACGAGCGCGTGCGCGCCGACCTCGATGCCGGCCGTGTGGTCGTGATCACCGGCTTCCAGGGTGTCGACGACGCCGGCAACATCACCACGCTCGGCCGCGGCGGCAGTGACACTTCGGCAGTGGCCATCGCCGCTGCGATGAAGGCGCATGAATGCCTCATCTACACCGACGTCGACGGCGTCTACACCACCGATCCGCGCGTCGAGCCCGATGCGCGCCGCCTGGCGACCGTGAGCTTCGAGGAGATGCTCGAGATGGCGAGCCTGGGCTCCAAGGTGCTGCAGATCCGCTCGGTCGAGTTCGCCGGCAAGTACAAGGTGCCGCTGCGTGTGCTCTCGAGCTTCACGCCGTGGGACATCGACATCAATGAAGAAGCCAAGTCAGGCACGCTGATCACTTTCGAGGAAGACGAAAACATGGAACAAGCCGTCGTATCCGGCATTGCGTTCAACCGCGACGAAGCCAAGATTTCCGTGCTGGGCGTGCCCGACAAGCCGGGCATCGCGTATCACATCCTCGGCGCCATCGCCGACGCCAACATCGAAGTCGATGTGATCATCCAGAACCTGAGCAAGGACGGCCGCACCGATTTCAGCTTCACGGTGCACCGCAACGACTACGCCCGCGCGGTCGACCTGCTCAAGGCCAAGGTGCTGCCGACGCTGGGCGCGGCCGACATCGTCGGCGACACCAAGATCTGCAAGGTCAGCATCGTCGGCATCGGCATGCGCAGCCACGTTGGCGTGGCCAGCAAGATGTTCCGCGTGCTGAGCGAGGAGGGCATCAACATCCAGATGATCTCGACCAGCGAGATCAAGACCTCGGTCGTGATCGACGAAAAATACATGGAACTCGCGGTCCGCGCGTTGCATAAAGCCTTCGATCTGGACCAACCGACCGCTTGAAGATGGCATAATCGACGGCTCAGGAACTGTGACCGAGTGGCCGAAGGTGCTCCCCTGCTAAGGGAGTATGGGGTGTAGAGCCTCATCGAGGGTTCGAATCCCTCCGGTTCCGCCAGACCAAGCGTGCAAAACGCTTTAAAACGCCCCGCAAGGGGCGTTTTTCATTGGGAAACGCCCAACTGAGCCCCTCCATAAGCGCCCGTAGCGAAACGAGCAAAACCGCCCCGGATGGCCTATGGGATGGCCTATAGGTTTCGGGGTGGGGTGGGCAGGCAGTAGTCCGCCCAGTCCTGCATCATCGCGATCCGCTTGGCCAGCATGTCGCCTCGGCGGTAGGCTGCTTCCACCTTGTTCTCGAGCGCATGCGCCAGGGCCATTTCCGCCAGGTCGTGCGGGTAGGCGGTGCGCTCCGCCGCCCAGTCGCGGAAGGTGGACCGGAAGCCATGTGGCACCGCGTCCAGCTTCAGCCTACGCATCACCGCCGTGAGCGACATGTCCGACATCTGGTTCATCCGGATCGACGGGAAGACCAGGTCGCTCTCCTCGAATCGCGGCTGCGCCTCGAGCAGGGCGACAGCCTGGCGCGAAAGCGGCACGCGATGCGCTTTGTTGCCCTTCATGCGTTCCGCCGGAACATTCCACTGCGCGGCCTCCAGATCCAGCTCCGACCACAGCACGCCGCGCACCTCGCCCGATCGCGCCGCTGTCAGTATCTGGAACAGCAGCGCCTGGGCACCGGTGCTGGCACTGGCGGCGATGCGCCCGACCGCGGCCGGCGCCTCGGACACCGGCACGGCCCGGTGGTGCGCGACGCGCGAGATCTTCCCGGGCTTGGGCAGCAGCTTGTCGAGGTGGCCGCGCCAGCGCGCCGGGTTCTCGCCCTGACGATGGCCGCGCGTGGTGGCCCAGTCCAGCACCTGCTCGATCCGCCCGCGCACCCGCTTGGCGGTCTCGGTCTTGGTCCGCCAGATGGGGTCCAGCACGCGCAGGACCTCGTCCTGGCCGATCGTCGCGACATCGAGCTGCCCGAGCACCGGATCGGCATAGGTCGTGAGCGTGTTCTCCCACTGCTGACGGTGCTTCGAGTTGCGCCACTCCGCCTCGCGTGCCGCGATGAAACGCGCGCTGGCCTTCTTGAAGGTCAGTGCACGGGCGCGGGATTGCTCGGCCAGCCTCAGCTGCGCCTTTCGCTCCTGGATGGGGTCTACCCCGCGCTCGATCAGCTCGCGCGCCGCACGGGCCCTGTCGCGGGCCTGCGCGAGCGTCACCCCAGGGAAGCTGCCCAGGCCCATGCGCGGCCGGGCGCCGCCGAGCACGTAGCGCAGCACCCAGGCCCGAGAGCCACCGACGATCTGAAGGTAGAGGCCAGGCACGCCCCCGACGGCGTGCGCCCCTTCCTGGCGAAGCCGGCCCACCTCGAGGGCGGACATTTCTCGTGGAAGTCTGGGCATGCCGCGTCAGTCTCCGCAGATCGCCACGCCCGAGCTGGCGATCGGGCGCTGCTCGAGCCATCCGTCGACCTCGATCGACACCCACCCGACCGCGCGCGGGCCGAGCTGCCGAGGCCGGGGAAAGCCTTCCTCGACCATCCAGCGGCGAAGCGTGGTTTCAGAGATCCCGAACTTCTCGAGCACCGTCTTCTTCCGGTAGATCAAAGGCGCCGTCGTGACCGCGCGAGGCACCTGGCGAACGGCAGCCGCCTTCATGCCAGCGCTCCCGCGCCGGCGGCGCCCACATTCGCCTGCAGTCCGGCCACGCACGCCAGCGTCGCCTCTGCCAGCGCCTCCATGCTCCCATCGTTCACGATGTCCGCATCGGCCTTGATACGCAGATGCTGCTCGCTCGCATGCGCCGCCGTGTCGACGGCCAGCGGCCGCGCATCCGGCCGGTGCACCCGAACCACATGCGCCCCGAGCCCGCGCAGCACCCGTTCCTCGACCGGGTCGCGCAGATCGGTGACCACGATGCGATTCCATCCGCTCCCGATCTGCCGCCCGATCCAGCGAGCCACGATGTCCGCGTAGTAGCTCGCATCGAACCGCCGCTGGTACGTCGCCCAGCGCTGCAGCACCCAGCGCGGACTGCGCGGCTCGGCCAGGCTCTCGCCGCAGCACACGCACCAGTGCACAAACCCCGGCTCGTTGCACATGCCCGCCGCCAGGGCCGGGATGGGCAGCTCCTTGGTCGGCCGGTGCGTCAGCATGCGGGCGTCGATGCGCCAGGCCTGCGACACCTCGCGCCGCAGCGCGTCGGCAAACGCGATGCTGATGAAGCCGTGGCGCGGCGCCAGCACCTGCGCCACCGTGTCCTTGCCGACATCGGCATGCCCCGTCAGCGCCAGGATCAAGGGCCCGCGCGTGATGAGCCGCCCGCGCAGCTCGGCTTGTTGAAGCAATGTTTCCACTTTGTCTCTCCCTGCAGTTCAAGAAATCAATCAGGCCGGTGACACGGCCCCGCTCATTTGGAGGCCCTGGAGGGCATCAGAAGCACCGTTCCGAGGTCCAGGCGGCCTTGCCCTGTCTCGGCGTCGCGCAGCGCCTCTGCGCGCTCGCGCCGGGCCTTGGCGAAGGTCCGGCGGATGTCGGTATCCACCGAACTCCGGTACCGGAAGCCCTTGTCCCTCACGCCCAGCGAGGGCATGGTCAGCCGCGGCGGGCTCACGGCACCCTCCGCACGCTCAGCAGCCGCACGCCGCCGAAGCGGTCGAAGGCCATGCCCTCCGCCGCCGCGCACGACAGCGCCAGCTGCGTGTAGCGGTGGAACACCCCATCCGCATCGATCACCTTCACGAAAAACGCTCTCATGGGCAGTCCTCCCTTTCCTGTGGTTGACGAAATCACTGCGCCCGCGCGCCGCGCTCGAACACCCAGCAGTGCACCGTCTTCGGCACCTCCTGGCTGTCGTCGCTGCGCACGCGGATGGCGCTGTTCACCGACTTGATGTCGACGAAGCGCCGCTTCTTGCTGGTGCGAAGCACCTTCTTCAGATCGCCCAGCAGCGGTATCTGCTGCCGGTGCGTGCTCGCCTTCTCGACGAACTCGTTCAGGTTCACCGCGATCTGCTGCTCGTCGCGGCTGTGGTTGAGCAGCGGCCGGTCGAAGTGCTCGCCCTTGAGCGTGGTCACGCCCAGGCCGTCGAGGTAGTCGAAGGCCTCCCAGAACTCATGCACCAGCGGGTGATCGGCGTTGATCGCCGCCTGCCGCTCGCGCGCCATCGCCACCACCTGGCTGCGCACCTGGTCGAACTGCTCGTCGCTGAGCTTCACCACACCGCGCATGGCGCTCGCCATCGCCAGCAGCTGCGCGTGGTTCTTCGCGATGCGAGGCTTGTGAATACCTTCCTGGTCCAGCAGAAAGCGAATCGTCTCGTCATGCGACCCGGTGACGCTCGCCATCACCTCCGCCTCGCGCCGCAGCGCCGCCAGGATGAAGCCGCTCGCCTGCTCGATCTCGACCTTCTCCAGCGCCTTGGCGCTCTCGTAGCTCGCCGGCGTGAAGCCGCGCGTGTCGAAAGTCATGTGGCAGATCCGCTCCATGATCGCCTGCGAGGCCATCACCTGGTTGTTCTGGCTGATCACGATCGAGGCGCGGAACGGCGGGTCATACGTCTCGTTGCCGCCCGTCTTCACGCCCGTGGTGCGGATGCTGTTGCCGTTGTAGGCGTCCTTGAGCTCGTCCCAGTCGAACGACTTCACATGCGCCTGCCCGCCGCTCTTGGTCTCGCGGTCCGACTCGATCAGCACGATCGGCAGGTTGCTCACCTGCGTGAAGGTGCGCAGCCGCCCGGCCGGCGTCGACTTCGACGGATCGAAGCCCTCGTAATCGCGTCCGAACAGCTTCCACAGAAACTGGATCAGCGTCGTCTTGCCCGACCCCGGCTCGCCCACGATCTCCAGAAACGGAAAACTCTGCTGGTCCGCCCGCACCTGCTCGGCGAACAGGCTCCCGAACCAGTAGGCGAGGGCGATGTAGCCCTTGGCCCCGAACGCCTTCCACAGATGCTGCTGCCAGCCGCGGTCGTACGCCTCGCGCTCGGCGTTGATGTGCAGCTGTATCGACTTCTGCAGCGACTTGATCGACAGCTGGTCGACGTCGAAGTAGTCCTCGGCATTCACCGGGTGGATCTGCCCCTCGCGCACCGCCACCTTGCCCAGCAGGTAGGCCTTGTGCCGGGCGCTGTAGCCGACGAAATCCACCGTCTGCACCACCTTCGGGTTCTCCAGCTGCCACTGCAGGATCTTCTTGAGCTGCAGCGTGCTGCCGCTGTACATCGCGCCCGGCGCCATGTGCAGCAGGCGCTTTTCGAACTCGCTCGAGCTGGTGAGCTGGCCCGAGGTGAAGGTGCCCTTGACCGTCGCGCCATCGTGCGGGAAGGAGATCCGGAAGTAGTACCAGGCCTCGTCCGTCACCTCGTTGCGCTGGTAGTACAGCGCCTGGGGCAGGCAGTTGGCAATCTGCTGCAGCGTGTGCGATTCGAGCAGCGCGCGGTCGCGCTGGGCGTCTTCGTCCATCTCGCGCTCGCGGCCCTCCTTGATCGCGTCGCGCAGCGCATCGCGGGCCTTGCCGTAGCGGTCGACGTCGAGCTTGAACCACCACAGCCGCCGCCCGTGGTCGAAGTCGAACTCGGCCCGCCCGCTGTGGCCGTAGATCAGCAGCGCCTTCTCCTGCGGCGTGGCGGCCAGCAGCAGGGCGCCCTGGTGCCGGTAGCGCTTGAGGTCGGCCTCGGCCAGCCGGCCGCGCTGGTGCAGGTCGTTCCAGTCGGCCTTGCGCGTGCCGCGCTGCGGGATCTGCGCCGCGGCGCAGGCCCACCCGGCCTCGCGCGCCCGCGCCACGTGCTTCAGCGTGAAGTCCTGCCCGGCCTTGTCGCCATCCAGCGCCCAGACCAGCGTGGGCATGACCACCGCGCCGCCTTGCCCGCTGATGACCGCCTGCAGGTCGGAAAGCGCCTTCTCGGGGTAGTTGTTGCAGCTCAGCAGCGCCACCGCCGCGATGCCGTGGTGCGCGAGCGCGATGGCGTCGAAGATGCCCTCCACCAGCCACAACTCCGCCGGCGGCAGCGCGGGCGGTGAGGCGGGCGGTGGGGCAGGGCCATCGGCGCTGGCGGCCTTCAGCGCCTGGTTGAGTGCCAGCGCAAACGCCTTCTCGGGCCCGGCAGGCCCCGGCGCCGCCGGCGCGATGAAACTCAGCCCCGGCATCGCCCACCAGGTGCCCGCATAGCTCGCGCCACTCTTGAAGTTGGCCTTCTTCTTCCCGAAGCGCTGCGGCCGGTCGATGAGGCGCTCCCACCAGGTCTCGCCCACCTGAAACCGCACCGTGCTGCTGCTGGCGCCGCGCCCCTGGTCGGCGCGCGGGTCGGCATAGGTCTCCTGCGTGTAGGCGCCCCGCACCAGTGCCAGGTCGAAGCCGCGGCCCAGCCGTAGGTAGGCGTCGGCCGCCGCGCTGGGGTTGCGCTGCTCGGGCGGCTTGGCCTCCTCGGGCTTCTGAAAACGCTCCGTCCAGCTCTCGAACAGATCCGGGTACAGCTCCTTCGCGTGGGCCTCGTAGCCGCAGTGGTTGGCCCGCTCGCAGCGCACCACCCACGGGCTGGCGGCGTAGGTCCACATGGACTTGTGCCCGCAGGCCGGGCACACGCCCTGCTGCAGGTACTTGCCGTCGGCCTTCAGTTTGAACGCGTAGTCCTGCGCCAGGCGGGCGGCGATGTCCTCGAGGAGATCTCGGCTCATCCGTCCCCTCAGTTGGCTGCGGCCAGTGAGCCGGGGTCCGGGAAGCTCGCCGCGCGGGGCAGGTCCACGCTCAGCACCAGGCGCAGGCGGCCCTTGGCGACGATGACCGTGTCGGTCGGACCGTAGTGCCGCCGTTCGACCTCCTTCATCCCCTCGGACAGCAGCACGTCGAGCAGGCGCTGTGTCTCCGCGGGCGACGTGAAATAGGTCGAGCGGATGTAGAGCTCCTTGCCGCCCCAGTCGTTGATTTCGCTGATCAGCAGTGACAGGCCTGCGGCCTTCAAGGCCGGCACATAGGCGTCCAACAAGGCCAGCCGTGCCTCCATGCGCTTGAGCGCGGCAAGACGGTCGGCGTGGCGCACTTGCTCGAGTCGCATGGCGGCCTCGTGCAGCGTGGCGGGTGGGAGAGTGGGCTTTTTCATTTCAGGAACCTCCGGGGTGAGCACATCCCGCAGCGCCTCCGAACAGGCACCGCAGGGGCGGACAAAAAAGGGGGAAGGGGAGCGGTCGCCCTGGTGGCTAGGAAGGCCCGTCGGTCGCGAACATGTCGAGCTGGTACGCCTGCGGGCGGCGCGGCTGGTATTCGTCGGTGATGGGGCCGTGCAGCTGCCGCAGGATCACGTCGCGGCGGATGTGGGCCGACAGCGGCAGCAGCACCGATGTCTTGGGGATGGCCGACAGCGACAGCGTGATGTCGGCCTCGGTCGTCGCGCGCCACGAGTGGCCGCATTCCTCGTTGCCGCACACCACGTAGTGCCGCGTGACGGTCGACGAGATCGCCTCGGAGGTCAGGATGGTGCTGACCGTGTCGCAGTGGGGGCAACGCAGCCTCATGCCTCGTCCCCCTGCCGCTTGCCGACCAGAACCAGTGAACGTGGCGCCCCGGTGCCCTGGCGCACCAGCTGCCGCAGCCGGCTCTTGGCCAGCCACTCGACCACCTGGTCGAGCGAGTCGAGCCCCTGCTGCACGCGCACCCGCTCGAAAACCTCGCGCTCGGCATCCGTCAGGGTCAACTGGTGCTCCGGCATGTCGGGTGAGTTTTTAGTCTGCGCAAAAGCACATGGCTCTACGCCGCCATCGGTTCGACACTGCTGCCCACGTCCAGCAGCTGCTGCGCCTGCCGCATCGCCAGCGTGCGCAGCAGCTTGCTGAGCTGCTCGCCCTGGTAGTTGGCCAGCGCCACCAGCAGGGCGTGCTCGTAGTCGTCCAGGCACAGGGTGATGCGGTTGTCGCGCACGCGTTTGGGGTCGGGGTACATGTCGTCGTCAACTTCCAGGGAGGAAAAAGAAGATGTCCAGCAGCAGCGTCGTCGTCAGATTCCAGGCAGCTCCGGCTGCTCGACCGTGCGGCCTATCGCGTCGATGGCGGGGCAGGGCAGTGCCAGCAGACGGGAGACATGTCGAAGCTGTTGGTGAACCGCTTGCCGAAGCCCTGCGGCCGTGGCCTGCTGCAGATCGCGCAGCAGCGACGAGCGCAGCTTGTGCAGAGAGATCTGCTGGCCCACCGTGGTGGGGCGCGCCTCCTGCGGCAGGGCCCGGCCCTCCAGCACATCGAGCACCCACTGGCGGAAGGCCTTGGCCCGCTCCGTGCGGGCCAGCATGCCGAGCAGGTAGCAGCCGCGGGGGCTGAAGATGCGAACGGGCTGGACGCCGCCGGCGGTGGGGAGGTCGAGGAGCTGGGTCATCTCTTCGGTGAACTCGTCGGTGTTGCGATCGAACAGCTTCGACATATCCGAGCTGGGGTTTTGGTAGCCCAAGGCACTTCCAATCTGGAAGGACCTTAGCCAGGGCACGTTGTGGATATCGACGACCTCGAATTCGATGTTCTCGAACGTCAGAATGGCATGAGACATGGTTTCCTTTCTTGGCGAAATGAATCAAGTGACCAGCAAGGTCTTGGTGCGTTCGCAGTCGGCCAGACCGCGTAGCAACGCGAGCCGGGCCACCGATGCCATCGAACGCTGCTCGCGCGCAGCGACCTGCTTGACCTTGTCGAGCTCGGCGGGGAGCAGGCGAAGAGCAATCGGCTTGTTGCTTACAGCGCCGTCTGGAACTCGGCGCGACGAATTCGTTGAGTACTTCATAGACGTGATTAATCGCGGCTGTGTATGCTCGACACACAGAAAATTGCTCAGGGAAGGCAACTATAGAGCAGATAACTGCTTATATCAACCATAAATGGCCGAAGAAATCCGCTTATTGCTGGGCGCCCGCATGCGCGAGGAGCGCGAGCGCCTCGGGTTTTCCCAATCCGCTTTCGCTGACCTTGGCCATGTATCCCTTCGTGCAGAGCAAGACTGGGAGCGGGGTGTGTCGGCGCCGAAAGCTGACTTCCTGGCGGTTGCGGTAACCCACGGCGTGGACGTTCTGTACATCCTCACGGGTCAGCGCTTGGCCGCCGTCGAGAGCAGGCTTTCTCCCGACGAGTTGACGCTGCTCGACAACTACAAACGCACGAACGAAGAGGGAAGGGTTGCTGCCCGGCTGATCCTTTCTTCGCTTGCGCAGGCGAAATCCACGTGAGCTTCCGCCTTGGGTACGCCCGCTCGCTTGGCTGTCGCACTGGGCGATGCACGGCAAGTTGCCGCACGCAGAACTCGTCGATGAAATTGTGCGGATGGTTCGCAGAGTGTTGTGTGTTGTCGCCCGCGTCTGAGCGCCTTCATCGACTATCGGCCAAAGGCCGCCCTGCACCAATATCTGCTTTGGGAAGACCGTCCTCTGACGCATCAGAGGACGCCCGCATCAATGTCGGCTCATTGAATCCACCGGATTACAACACGGCAACGCCGCCCACTTTCAGCTATCACTCCAGCGGACCGTCTTCGGCCGCCGCTGAATATCAGCGTTAGATTTCACGAAAGCACACGTGCGCCTCCTATCCTTTTCAGTAACTAACTTCCGAAGCATCACGGACGCGCACAAGATTCCCATAGGTGACTCAACGGTCCTGATCGGCAAGAACAACGAGGGCAAGTCAAATGTCCTTCGCGCTCTTAGCATTGCCATGAAGGCCCTTACGGCGCATGCCGCTGACGATGCGCTGGGCATCTACGAAGCAAGGGACACGCAGCGCTACTCCTGGCGTCGAGACTTTCCAATTTCCCTTCAATCTAGATCAAGGGGACTTGAATCAATTTTCCGTCTTGAATTCGCCCTTAGCGAACATGAGATCGAAGAATTTCGAGCCGAAATCAAGAGCAATCTGAATGGAACGCTGCCGATTGAAATAAAGTTTGGCCGAAACAACGTCGCGGACATTCATGTTCGCAAGCAGGGCCCTGGTGGATTGTCACTATCCGCAAAATCTCCCCGGATTGCCAAATACGTCGCTGCGCGCATTGAATTCATATACATTCCGGCAGTCCGAACGGAAGATGAAGCCCTCACTGTCGTTCAAGAAATGCTTTCAACCGAGCTGGCTCACCTGGAAAGAGATGTCGACTACATTGCGGCGCTTCAAAAGATTACAGAACTGCAACAACCGATTCTTGACAAGGTCTCTGAGTCGATTCGAACATCACTCAGACAGTTTCTTCCAGGCATTAAGAGCGTAACGGTTCGTGTGCCTCAATCGGCCAGACGAGTCGCGCTTCGAAGTCAATGCAAGATCGAAATCGATGATGGCTCGCGGACACTTCTTGAGTACAAAGGCGATGGGGTAAAGAGTCTCGCTGCACTAGGACTTCTGAAGGATAAGAAGAAGCCGGATGGCGCATCCATCGTCGCAATTGAGGAGCCTGAGTCGCATCTCCACCCAGGTGCCATGCACAGCCTTCGCGAAGTGATCGAGACTCTCACAGCAAACAACCAAGTCGTAATTACGACACACTGCCCGCTTTTCGTGGATCGAACGTCGATAGCGCGCAACATTCTCATTGATGGAAACACAGCAAAGCCCGCACAAGACATCGCTGCAATTCGGAGGCTCCTGGGGATCCGCGCCTCAGACAATCTCGTCAATGCGAGTCATGTCCTCGTTGTGGAGGGTGATGAAGATGTTGTCGCGCTTTCTGCTCTCCTGCCACACCTGAGTACGACTGTTGGCAGGGCGCTAAAACAACATCACCTCGTTTTAGAACCAATTGGTGGCGCCGGCAATCTCTCATACAAGCTAAGCACGCTCGCAAACGCTCTGTGTGTGGCGCACGTTCTGTTGGACAACGACGAAGCCGGGAAAAAAGCATACGAAAAAGCAGTCCTTGACAAAACCCTGCGGCTAGCAGATACGACACTGGTCAATTGCAAGGGCATGCCGACTTCGGAGCTTGAGGATACCTTCGAAAAAGGCGTCTATGAAGGCGCGGTGCTTGATGAGTTTGATGTGGACCTCCACGATTCGGCATTCCGCGGTAGCGCCAAATGGTCCGACCGGGCCAAGGCGTGCTTTGAAAAGCAAGGAAAACCTTGGAACGACGGAGTGAAAGCTCAACTGAAGGCAGTTGTTGCCCATGCTATTGCGAAACAACCGGCAGATGCACTCAATGCGCACAAGAGAAATTCGATAGATGCACTCGTTAGGGCACTGGAGAAAAAACTCGGATCGAAATCGGTAGTCGAGGACGAAGGTGAAAATTAATCCCTTCATCGAAATAACGGCTACTACTGGCTGGTGAATCGGTCGGCTCTTGCCTTCTCGGGATACTTGCCAACTTCGTGGTGGGCCGTTGTCGCCGTTGGAGTGGCGTTCTATCTTTTCATTCTGCTGTCGCCATGGGATGCCGGGTCCGGTGCAGTGTCGAAGTGGCTGTCCGAGCGTACTGCCTGGGCACAGCGCCTTGCGCGGATCCTGGCGGGCACCCTCCTGGTCGCCGTGATCATCCCGTTCGTGCTCATCGCGTGGACGGCAGTGATGGTCATTCCCGATGCGTTGGGCGCAGCCAGTGGCAAGGCGCATGCCGAGCGCGAGGCCGCCGAGTTCAAGAAGGGCTGCGAGAAATCCAAGCAGCCGTGCGTCGAGCTGAAGAAGGGCGGCGAAACGGTCGGCTTGGGGTTTGTGCTGGACCGCTCGCCTTCGTATATCGCTATCTTTGACACGCAGCCGCAGCGCGCCCGTGTGATCCCGAGAAATGCGCTTGAGATGATCTCCAGAAGGGCTCCACTCGCGCCAGCGGCTGGGGCGCAGTGTTTCTACCGCCAGTGATTGACGATCTGGTGTTTGACCGTTTCGACCGCGACGCCGAAGTGCCTCGCCGCGTCTTCCATCCGATAGTCAGAGGTGTCCGCACCCACGAATTCCCGTAGCTCCCGGTTGGGACAAAGCAATTCCGCCGCGAAGGCGCGTTGCGTCTTCTGGCGTGCTGTGTGCGTTGCCGTGGTCGGCAACCAAGCGTCAGATGGGGGGGCCAAGAGGTGGTCGGCCAGCATGCGAGCGGCGTCAAATCGCCGTCTGACGTGGGCGTGACTGCGGAAGATAAAGCGGGCGTCACCGCTTTCGTCGAGCGAACGAAGGGCAATCCCGAACGGCAGTGCAGAAGAAACGCCACCAGCGGTTGCTTCGAGGGCAGATGCGTTGATTCCGAGCAGTTGGGAGATGCGTTCGTCGGTGACGATCGTTTCTTCCCATCCGCAGTGAGTTCGCAATTTGTCTGCCAGCGCATAACCACGATGCCATGGGTGGGTCCGTGCCATCACGGCGCTCACGGGCAAGTCTTCCGGATGGATCTGAAATCGTCCTTTCGGTGCCGCTTTGCCAGCACTTTCGACGATCGACGACGTCAACTGGTCCGATTTCGACGCCCCTGCGCTTGCATATGCAATCTCTTCGGCCGCTGCGGCGCCAGCGCTCGATTGCAGTTCGCGAAATCGTTGGACAACCCCGTCGCTTGCTTCGCCGGGGTCAAAGCCAAGAATGGCTTCGAGACGCCGGTATTCAGAAATTTCCTTGTTGGCGCGCTCTGAAGACAGCTCTTCCCACTGCTCGTGCAACTGGGTCTGAAAGACTTGCCTGTCATGCAAACGCGCGAGAACCTTCTCCACGAATCGTGAGACGGCGACTTCGAACTCGTTGGCACGGACCCAGGCCCTGAACTGCCCGAGATACTTGAGCGGCTCGTAGGGAGCATGGCCGGACGGATGCATCGTCATTTCTATCGATTCGCCATCCGACTCGATCGCCAGGGCAGGCCAGACGAAGCCACCACCGGCGGCGGGCAGGGCGTGTGACATCTTCCAGTCCAGACTCGGCTCGACGCGCTGCTGTGCGGCCTCCCATCGCAAGCGCCACCAGGAGGACGCCAGCCAAAGCGCGAGCGGGTAGGCCGACAACAGCGCGCGATTGCTCACCGACCCCGAGAATTCGTTGTCGCATCGGGTCGCCCACTCTTCACCGACCTTGAGTTCGACGAAGCCGCAGGTTTGCGCCACCTCTGGCGGCTCGCCCGAGGGGGTCGACCACTCGCAGTCAATGTGCAAACGGCCTGTCATTTCTTTGTTTTGGCGATCCGCCAACGTTCAATCACAAATGTACGCAACGGGTCCGATTCAGGCATCGGGTACCCGTGATAGGTGCCACTTTCGGCATTGTCCAACATGGCTTCCAGCGCAACACCCGTGGCCGCAACCGCCCACACGTTCTGCGGAAATCCGCCGCTGTTTTGTGTACTGACCAGCCCTTTCTTGGCGCCATCTTTGAGCAGCGCCTGAGCATCGGCCTTGCAATCGACCACATCATCGCAGATGGATTTGCCTTGCCGAAGCGCGGCCGGTGGGTCGAGACCAAAATCGCCGGGGCCCCTCTTGTGCAGGGGACTGCCGACATATCGTAAGCGCTCTGCTAAGGCTTCCAAGGATTCCACGGCCTGAGCGCCCACCGGCGGGGGCTCGAGTCTGCGCTTGGGATTGAAGGCTTTACGCTGCATGGCCGAAGGATACAGGTAGCCCAAACCGGGCGCTGAAGTCAAACCCCGTGAGTCGTTGGGAATCTGCGATGCATCGACTACTTCGGGGCGATTCAGCGAAATTTCAGCGGGACTGCCTGGCCCGGACAACGGGCGACTTGGACTCACGCTTCGCAAAAAACGACGGTCGTGAGCGCGGTCTTGCTTGCGCAACTGCTGCCGGCCCTGCTCACGGGGTTCGGAATCTAGCCTTCGGCCTCATTTTCGGTCGACTCGACTTGGTCCGCTTCGGCGCCCGTCGTTTCCAGTTCGACTCTGCTCGCGAAGCCACCATCACCAATGTTGTGGCACACCTTGACGGTCAGCCATTGAGTCTCGTCGATTTGCGGCTTGAACCCATGCACCTGCACCGGCGTCTGTGGTGCAAGCAGCGGTTCGCCAAGGGCCAGACTGAGCTCGAATGTTGCGGCACCGCGCTGAATTCGTTTCCACTCTGCCATCGCAGCAGCCCGTGCGTCCGCCTCCGTCGCATGCCCTTCCTTCAACCGCTTCGCATTCCCACTGAGCCCCACCAGCACGGATCGTCGCTTGGCCCTCGCAGCGTCGTGCCAGTACGCCCGCACACCGCTGTAGGCCTCGCGGTCGCTGGTGTGATATCTGTGGCTGTCGCCATCGCGGCGCGAGATATCGATGACGGGCAGTGATTCGCCCTGGCTGGTGGTCGTGCCGATGATGGGCAGGAACAGCAGCAGGCCCTTCTTGACCGTGGCGACCGCGTCGTAGCGCTTCGCCAGCCGCGTGACGAAGTTGAGGTCGCTCTCGTTCGTCTGGTCGATGTGCGCGACGGCCAGGCCGGCCAGCGTGGCATCGATACGCGGCTCGAGTCCGTTGCGCTGTGCGATCGCGCCGAGGATCTCGCCCAGCGTGGTCCGGTGCCAGCTCTGTTCCCTGCGGTCGCGCAGTTCCTTGCCCAGGTCCGCACTTCGCGCGCGGATCGTGACCTGGTCGGGCGCGCCGCTGTGCTCCGCCTCGTCGACGGTGAAAGTGCCCTTGTCGACCAGGGGCTGTCCGGCCCAGCCGATGGCGAGCGACAGGGTCACGCCCTTGCGCGGGATCTCCAGCGCGCCGTCGCTGTCGTCCAGGCACAGGTCGAGCTGGTCGGCCTCGTCGCCGCGGCATTCGGTCAGCGTCAGGCTGATGAGGCGGGTCGGCCGCCGTGCGCCACGTCCGAAAGTTTGGCGGAAGTAGCTGTCGGGCTCGTCGATTCATCCACTTAACGCGATCTTCGCTGCGAACAGTGTGAGTTTGTTCCGCAGGGGCCAAAAATGCGCGGCAATGAACGACCAAGCTTTAGAGCGTCGATGGCAACAATGAATGCTAGGGTCAAGGAACAAGGGCTGAAATCCGCGCGGAGCCATCCGAGCGGCTTCGAACGAACAAAAGGGAAACGATGAAGGAGCATGCGTTTGGCGGCGTTTGGACGGGCAAGAAACTCGAGATCCTGAAGAGTTATCTCCAGTTCTATGTCGTTGCCCTCAAGGCCGCGCCGTTCAAGCTCGTGTACATCGATGCGTTCGCCGGTACCGGACGATGCATCATCAAGGATAGGGGCACAAAGCGGACCATCGCAGGCTCGGCGCAGATCGCGCTCGACATAGAGCCAGCCTTTCGCGAACTCATTTTCATCGAGAAGAAGCCCAAGCACGTCAAGCAGTTGCAGGCGCTGCTCGATACCCATCAGGTTGGCGTGCGTTCGCGCATCGTCCAAGGCAGTGCCGATGAAGAGTTGCGCGGCGTGCTCGCTTCTCAGAACTGGAGGGAGACGCGGGGTGTCTTGTTCCTGGACCCTTACGGCCTTCAGTGTGACTGGGAGACGGTCAAATTGATCGCTGGCACCAAGGCTCTCGACGTGTTCTTTCTCGTCAGCCTCTCAGGGATCTATCGACAGGCAATGAACGACCTGCGGGACGCCGACAAAGACAAGATCGAGTCGCTCAATCGCTTCCTCGGAACTCCGGACTGGCAAACAGAGCTCTACCAGGCACAAGGTGGGCTGTTCGGAGAAGACTCCCACCACCGTCACGCAAACCCGGCGGGTGTTACCCAGTACGTCAAGAAGCGCCTGGAGACGATCTTTCCGAAGGTGGTAGACCCGACCGTCCTCTACCACGTCGACGGTCAGGGACGTCGTGGTGCGCCGCTCTACGCGCTTTTCTTTGCTGTGAGCAACCCGGGCAAGCACGCCATTGCTCTGGCAACCAAGGTCTCGAAAGAAATCATGGCGAAGTTGCGCTGACGACCTTCACCGGGAAGTCACTCCACCTTCTTCCCGCGAGCTCGCGCCCATTGCTCTTCTTGTCGCGCCGAACGCCGTCCGCGCCCCACGCGCCCCATTGCTTGAAGAAGAAGGCCACGCCCTGCGCGATGGACTGGCGGCGCACGTTCTCGGCCCATTCAGGCTTCATCGGCCGGGCCTTGGCGCCGCTCTCGCCGCCGACGATGACCCAGTGGATGCCCTTCAGGTTCAGGGTACCGACGTCTTCCAGCAGCGGCTCGACCGACAGAAAGCGCACCGCCGCTTTCACCTTCCGCAGCTGCGCGATGCGCGGCACGCCGTACTTCTTGTCTTCCACCGACACGCCGAGCCACACGTTGCTCGGGCAGTCGCGCGTGGCGAAAAACTCCGGCAGCCTCTCGGCGCGCTTGGTCAACACCTGGTAGGTGTGGTGCGGCGTCTCCTTGCAGACCTGCAGCACCTGCTCGATGTACGCGTCCGGCACGTCCTCGTGGAAGAGGTCGGACATTGAGTTGACAAAGTAGGTGGTGGGCGACTTGCGCGCCTTCGGCTGCTGCAGCCGCTCGGGGTGGACGGTGAGCGCGAAGCCGTTCTCGTAGCCCTTGGTGCCCATGGCCGTCAGCCGGCGCGTCATCGTCTCGGCGTAGCAGTGCTTGCAGCCGGGGGAGATCTTGGTGCACCCGGTGACCGGGTTCCATGTGTGCTCGGTCCACTCGATGCTCGATTCGGCCATGGTGTCCTCCTGTTGACTGCGGATTTTAGTCAGCCGTCACAGGTGTGTGTCGCTCGCTCGCCCGGAGCCCGCTCCCGGCGAACCGACCGTTCATAGAGAAGTTTGCTCAAAGGCTGGCCAATGGCACGTCGGCGCTCCATGGCGTCAGCGGGTTGTCCCTTCCATTTGCCGTGGCCTTCGTCGCGGGCTACGGCATCGACGCACTCTTTGCGGTGCTCGACCACTTGACCCGATTGGTCGGGTCGCCCGGCGTGCCCAGCAGTGCCGGGGAGCGAAACGCCTAGGGCCCCTCCACAACCCCAAAAGGTGGTGCAGGCCGTCTCGAGGGCCTTCAAGAAGGCGCTTGTCAAACGCGCCCTCGGCGCGGAGGTGCCGCGGTAAGGCTCGAGCGTGGCCCGATCAATGCATGCTGTAGGGACGAAGCACCTGTAAGGCGGCCGTGTCCAACGCTCGCGCTGGCGGCAAGCCTTCGCTGACGAGCGCCTTCAATCGGCGATAGACCTCAAACATCAGGTCTTCGTTGTATTCGCTCGAGTCAGGATCGATGACCGGATACTCACGCTCCAAGGAGCTCAGTGTCCAGTCGTATCGGTCCCGGACGGCTTCTTGGTTCTCACCGGGGGCTTGCTCGACCCCCGACGAGCTTGAGTTCGATTGAATTCTCATGGGACCCCCGAAAGTCGTCGTAAGAAGGAAGATCAGCTCAGCGTGAAATGTAATACAAAAGAAAACATAAATGCGAGGTCGTCTGTCGCCGTCGGATGGCCCTCACGACTCGACCGCAGGGGTATGAGCGCTGGCGACCTCCCAGCAAACCGGTTTGACATGTTGAGTCAAGTGCCGCCTGCAGCGACGGAACCACCCTTCGGCTCGGCGCCAACAGTCTCGAACTCCGCCCTGGTCGCATAGCCGCCATCACCGAAGGCGTGACTCGTCTTGACCGTTAGCCATTCGGTCTCGTCGATTAGCGGCTTGAAGCCGCGCAAGCGGGCGGGTGTCTGGGGTGCCAGGAGCGGCTGCCCGATCGCCAAGGTCAACTCGAACGTCGCGGCCCCGCGCTGGATCCTCTGCCATTCGGCAAGGGCCGCAGCTCGCGCATCCGCCTCGCTGGCATGCCCTTCCTTCAACCGCTTCGCATTGCCGCTCAGGCCTACCAGCACAGATTGCCGCTTGGCTTTTCCCGGGTCATGCCAGTACGCCCGCACGCCGCTGTAGGCCTCGCGATCGCTGGTGTGATACCGGTGGCTGTCGCCATCGGCGCGCGTGATCTCGATGGTGGGCAGTGATTCGCCCTTGCTGGTGGTCGTACCCGTGATCGGCAGGAACAGCAGCAGTCCCTGTTTGACCGTGGCGACTGCGTCGTAACGCTTCGCCAGCCGGGTCACAAAGTTCAGATCGCTCTCATTCGTCTGGTCGATGTGCGCCACGTCCCGCGCCGCCAGCGCGTCATCGATCCGCGTCTTGAGCTGGTTGCGCTGCGCAATGGCCTCGAGGATCTCGCCCAGCGTGGTCCGGTGCCAGCTCTGTTCCTTGCGCTCGCGCAGCTGCTGCCCCAGGTCGGCGCTGCGCGCGCGCAGCGTGACCTGGTCTGGCGCGCCGCTGTGCTCCGCCTCGTCGACCACGAAGCTGCCCTTGTCCACCAGCGGCTGGCCGGCCCAGCCGATGGCTAGCGACAGCGTCACGCCCTTGCGCGGGATCTCCAGCGCGCCGTCGCTGTCGTCCAGGCACAGGTCGAGCTGGTCGGCCTCGTCGCCGCGGCACTCGGTCAGTGTCAGGCTGATCAGGCGCGCATCGACGGTGGGCGTGATGTCGCGGTTGCCGAGCTTGATGCGGTAGCTGGGTTGCGGGTGGCGCGGGGCGTGCTCGGCCATGCTCAGCCCTGCGCCTCGGCGGCCTGGTCGCTGTCGCCGATCGCGTCGATACGGTCGTCGTCCACGCGGGCCAGCTGCAGCTGGAACTCGATGCGCCGGGCCTGGCCGTCGCGGTGGAAGAGGCTGCGCGTCTCGTTCAGCGACTCGATCACAAACTGGCCGTAGACGATGCCGGTGCCGTCCACCAGCGGCCAGGCCGCGCCGGCGGCGCCCATGGCGCGCAGCTCGTCGAGCGAGCCGGTGTCGCCGGCAAAGCCGGGCAGCAGCAGGCCGTTGAGGTTCATGGTCTCTTCGCCGGGCCCGACGAACTGCCGCGCCGGCCTGGCGCCCACGCGGCTGTTGCTCGGGTGCCGCCAGCTGGTCTGGCGCTGCAGGTCCTGGTAGGCCAGCGTGTCGAGGCTGAACACGAACTGGCCGAAGGCCATCATCATGGGGTCGGGCCTTTCCTTTTTGCTCAGTCGATGTCCGAGAGGGACGAGAGCATGGTGGCGCGCTTGCTGCGCTGGCGGCGGTCCAGCTCGGCGCTGACGGCGCGGGCCAGGGCCTGCGCGTCCATGCCGGGCGCGGCCTGGATGGTGATGTGGATGGTGTCGCCGCCGATCGACAGCGGGCGCTGCGTTGCTGTGGCGCCGAGGGGCGGGCGGCGGTCGAACTGCAGGGCACCGGCTTCGGTGCCCGCGCCGGCCGCTCCAGCGGCCATAGGCAGCGCGACAGCCGCCGCCGCGGCCATCCCCAGCGCCGCCTGCCGCACGCGGCTCTGGCGCTCGCTGATGCCCTCGGCGGCGCCGTTGCTGATCTCGTTGCCCGCCAACATGAAAACGCGGCTCGGGCTCTTGATGCCGAGCTTTTCCTTGAACCAGCCGATGGTGGCGTCCGCCACGCTGTTGACGACGTTTCTCAGACCGCCCCACATAGACATGATGCCTCCCACGAGGCCGCCGATGATGTCCGCGCCGAGCGTCCAGAAGCGGATTGGCAAGGCGGCTGCCAGTGAGACGAGGCTCCCGAGCATCTTCCCGAAAACCTGTCCGGCGCTGGCGGCGCCGTTGAGTTGGTCTTGCGTGGCCTGGAAGGGCGCCAGAAGTTGAGAAATCAGATCTCGCGCCTCCTGCAGCTTCCCAGTGAACCAGTCCCATACAGGTTTGAGCGGCGCAAAGATCTCGGCCAGTGCACCGAACAGCCCCTCGAGAGCAGGCAACAGGGGCGAGATTCCAGCAAGGAAGCCGGCCCACATCCCGCCCAGGAACGCCTTGATCGGCTCCCAGTACTTGACGATGAGAAGCCCGGCGAGGGCAAGCGCCATGACCGCCGCCAAGACGAGTCCGAATGGAGACAGCAGCATGGCCCGGCCCACCACCAGCAGCGCGTTGCCGGCCGCCTTGAGCGCGACGATCAGCGGGCCGCCCACCACCGCGGCGAGCGGACCCATGACGCTGGTCACCTGCGCGAACAGGAACCGCATCAGCAAAATCTTGCCCGCCACCAGTGCCAGCGGCACCAGCAGCGCACCAGCCAGCGCGATCAGCGCCGAGATGGCCGCCGCCACCTTCAGCACGCCGCCGACCAGGCCGGGGTTGACGGCGACCCATTGCGTGAAGCGTTCCAGCAGCGGGTTGACCAGGTTCAGCAGTTCGATCAGCGCGGGCTTGAGAGATTTGCCCAACTCCGTATTCGCGTTGAAAAGCCGGTTCTTCGTCATCTGCCACCGGGCAGAGATCGTGTCGTTGCGGGCCGAGGCCTCCCGGCGCATCGAGCCCTGCGCCTGCGGGCCCCGGGCAAGCTCCAGTTGCCGCTGCAGCTCCTCGGGCTTGTCGACCAGCTTGGCCAGCGTGTCGGAATGCTCCACGCCCACCAGCTCGACCATCACGCCGATCTGCTTCTCCCGCGGCAGCGCGCGGATGGCGCCGATCACCTCGAGCAGGGTGGCGGTCGCGTCCTTGGACATGCCGGTTTGCACGTCGGCCGACTTCAGCCCGATCTCCGCCATGGCGGACTGGAACTTCTTCGTGCCCTTGGTGGCCGCGGCGAACTTCTGCACCATCGCGTTGGCCGCGGTGCCGGCCGTTTCCTCGCGCTCGCCGAGCGTCAGCAGCGTGGAGCCGAGCGCCGCGGCGTCGCGCGGGGACATCGCCACGGTCGAGATCACGCCCGACGTCCTGTTCAGGAAGCCGATGATGTCTGCGCCCTTGCTGATGGCGTTGTCGTCCAGGAAGTTGATCGAGTCGGCCAGGCCCTCAATCTCGGTGAGCTGGATCTTGAAGTTCTTCGCCACCTTGCCCATGGCCTCGGTGATCTCGCCGGGCACGGCGTCGAAGGCGGTCGCCATCATCGCGGCGGTGCGGGTGAAGCTCTGCAGCTCGTCGGTCGGCACCTCCATGCGCGCGGCCGCGGTCACCATCTCGGCGATCTGGGTGGTGGCGATCGGGAACTCGTGGCTCAGCGCGCGCACCTGTTCCTCGATGGCGCGGTACACCGGCGTGAGTTGGCCCAGCTCGTCGCGTGCGCCGGGCACCTGGCGGGCGATGCCGAGCATGGCGTCCTCATGCGCGGCGAAGCTTTGCACCGGGCCCAGCACCGCCTGCACGCCGCGCGAGCCGGCCGCGTAGGCGCCGTAGCCGGCGCCGGCGGCCATGCCGGTGTGGAGCATGGCCTTGCCGTGACGTTGGCGCAGATCGGCGAGGCGCTTTTCGCTGGCGTGCAATGCTGAGAGTTGCGCGCGTTGCGCTTCGAGCGCCGACTTCAACTGCTCCTGGCTGGTGCGAAGATTCCGCGTCTTGCGGTTGAGGTTGTCGGTGCCGATGCCTGCGGCGTCGAGCCGTTCCTTGTAGCCGCTCAACCGCTGCTGGGCGGCTGCTTGTCGCGCGCTCAACGCAGCAATGGATGTTTCGGCGTTGCGCGCCCGATCGCTCAGGAACTTGAGACTGCTGGATGAGCGGCCGGCCGCGCGCTGCGCAGCTTCCAGCCGGATGCGGCTGGCGTTGAATGCCTGGTTGAATTGTTCGCCGCTCGTCTTGCCTGCAAGAAGGGCTCGAGCCAATTTTCCGTGCTCCGAGACGGCGACTTTGACCTTGGCCATGACAGCGCCGTGCGTCTGGCGATGCCGCTCCAGCTCGGCTCTGTAGTCAGCGGCCTTCGTCTTCAGATCTCGCAGCGACCGTTCATTTCGCTTGAGTTCGACGGCTGCGACGCGGAAGCCACGCATTTCAGACTGCGCCCGGTCAAGCTCCTTGAGCTTGTCGCGCGACTCTTTCAGGGCACGTGCCGTGTCGCCGCTCGCGCCCTTGATCCGACGCAGCGGCGCGGTCGCCTTGTCGATGGCTTGCAGGATGACCTGCAGCCGCAGGTCATTGGAGGCCAAGGGTGCCTCCGCTGCGGGTCAGTCTTCGGCGAGCAGCGCTTCGATCTCGGCGGCCCGGGCGCGGTCTTCCTTGGCGCTGTAGTGGGCCCAGACGCCCGTCAGCATGGCAAAAGGGAACAGCGCCGCGCCCAGCATCGCCAGGATGCCAATGGCGGCCACGATGACGAGGAGGATGTTGAAGAGCATGGGGGGCCATCGTAGGGTCAGTCCTGCGGTTCGTGGCGCTCCCGGGCGCGCTCTCGCCAGGCCATCAGCTCTTCAACCGAAAACTCGGACATTTCCGATGGCGCCCAATGAAAAATCACCGCCAGATCAGCCATCGCGTCCTCTACGCGCTCGGGGAGACGGCCGCCAGCGCCGCCCTCGGCAGCAAAAAACCCGACACCATCGTGCCGATCTGCACCAGGTCGGCCGGGTCCATGTCGCCAACCTCCTGCTTGAGGATCATGGGCGTGCTGATGCGCGGCAGCACGGTGCACAGGGCGTTCACGTCCATCTGCAGCAGGTCGGTGAGCGAGATGCCGCGCAGCTCGCCGGACTTCGGCTTGCGCAGGGTGATGCGCTCGATGGTGGTGTCGCCGCGGCGGATCGGCGTGTCGAGGGTGATGGTGTTGGTGTTGGTGGTGGTGTCGTTCCGTTCGTCCATGGGTGTCTCGCTGAGGTGGTTGGGGTTCACAGGCCGATGGCCGCACGGATCTCGGCCATCAGGTCGTTGCCGTTGACGTACTCGACCATGTTGACCAGGTCGATCTCGATCACGGTGGTGCCGTCGATGCTGAGCTTGTAGTAGCTGAGCGCGGTGGTCACCTTGATCTCGGTGAGGTCGCCGGCCTTGCTGGTGCCGGGGTCGATCTCGGTGTGGCGGCCGCGCACGACGATCTCGAGCGCGCCGACGTTGCCGGTGCTGGCGTCCTGCAGGGCGCCCGCGAAGCGCAGCAGATTGGCGTCGTGCTTGGCAGCGCCCCATTGCGCGAACAGCTCGCGCAGGTAGCCGGCCGCGGTCCATTGCAGCTCGAGGCCCTCCATGCCGAGATCTTCCTTGATGGGGCCGTTCATGCCGCCGGCGCGGTAGTCCTCGGTCTTGCGGGTCAGCTTGGGCAGCGTGACTTCGGGCACTTCGCCCAGGTAGGCGCGGCCGTCGTTGAACAAGGTGAAGTTCTTGAGCTTGCGGGGTAGGGACATGGTGTCTTCCTCGTGGATTCAGGGGATGGCGGCGATCACGCGGCGGCGACGCGCGCGGCGAAGTCGGCGAAGTAGCGGTCGGTGATGCGCTGGCGGAAGCTCAGGTCCTCGATCGGCGGGATCGGCGTGTAGTCGTAGTCGATCACCAGCTTGCCGCTCTTGAGCGTCTCTTTCTGGTTGATCTCTTCGTCGTACCAGGCCGAGCCGTCGAGGATGTAGCCGCCGGCCTTGAGCTCGCGGAACTTGGCGTTCACGCCTTCGATGATGTCCTTGACGATGCTCGGGTGCATGGGCTTGTCGACGGCCCACAGGTGCGCCTCGGCGATGCTGTCGGCCAGCACCTGGGCGGTGCGCGTGGCCGACTCGAAGGCGAACAGCGGCTCGTCGCTGCAGGTGCGCGAGCCCCAGAAGCGGTAGCCGCTGCTGTTGATGAGGGTTGTGACGTCGGCGGCGTTGAGCACGCCGGCGTCGGTGGCGGGGTTCTGCAGGTCCCAGTAGATGTCCTTGGAGATGCCGAGCACGCCATTGACCGCGACGTTGGAGAGCGTCTTGTGCCAGCCGGTGTCGTTGTCGATCTTCGCGCGCAGGCCGAGCGCGTAGGCGGCGGCCGGGGCGTTGGCGCGGGCATTCGCGACGGTGTCCCAGTTCTGGAAGTCGGGGTAGATGACCATCAGCTCGCGCGAGCCGAATTCCTTGCGGTAGGCGGTGGCGTCGGGCACGGTCTCGCAGCCCCAGGCGCCCACGTAGGCGAAGGCGCGCAGCTGCTGGGCGATGCTGGCCAGGCCGGCCGCGACCGGTTGCGTGTCGAGGCCCGGCGCGCCGAGGATGCGGGGCTTGATGCCGAGCATGGCCTGCGCGGCGAGCAGCGCCTTCATGCCGGTGTACTTGCCCTGCGGCGTGACGCTGCCGATGACGTTGGAGGTGGTCGCGGCTTCGTCCGAGCCCGGCTCGACGCGCACGACGACGGTGATGGGCCGCGCCTGGTCGGCGATGGCCTGCAGCGTGCGCGCCAGCGTGCCGCCGGTGCCGGCCTTGGCGAGGGCGGCGTAGACGTTGGTGATGAGCACCGGGGTGTTGAGCGGGAACACCGATGCGTCGGCATCGGGCGCGGTCGCGACCAGGCCGATGACCGAAGTCTGGATGGTGCGGATGGGGCGCGTGCCCTCGGTGAGCTCGAGGACGCGGACGCCGTGGTGGTAGTCGGTGAGGGACATGGGTTCTCCTGGGGTTCTGTGGATGTCGCGGTGCTCAGCTGGGCTCGGCTATCGGCTCGGACTTGGGCTCTGGCTCAAGCACGGGGGCGGGGACGGGCTCGGGCATGGCGAAGCGCGGCAACAGGTCGGCGAGGTGCTCTAGCCCGGGCTCCGGGGCCGCGCCGGCCTGAACGCGCTCCAGCAGCTCGTAGCAGGCCTGCCAGACGGCGGACCGCCACGCGCGCAGTGCGCGGCCTTCGGCCTGGAACTTGGGCACCGACGGCTCCTCGGCATAGGTGACGGCGGTTCGTATGTCGTCGTAGCCGTAGGAACGGGCGATGGCATCCATGTAGTCCTGCACGTGGGCGCGCAGTGCCGCGAGGCGTTCATCGAAGCTGGGTTCGACGGGTTCGGGTGTTGGCGCGGGCTTTGGCGCCGCTGCGGGCGCGGGCGGCGGCGCTGGCGCAGGGATCGGCTCGAGCACCCAGTCGCGGTCCACCAACACGGCGCGCATGCCGACCGGCACGCGTGGCGGCACGGCTTCGGTCGCGACAGCAGAGTTGAGCAATGCATAAACGGGCTTGCCGGTGCGCTCGGTCTCGACCGGGTCGAGTGGGTGCGGCGAGCTGCCGATCAACACATGGGTCTCGGGGTCGATGAGATAGATGGTCTTGGTCATGGGACGTCAATAGCTGATCCAGGCCGGCAAGGCGACGTTGCGCGGGCGCGCTTCGGAGCCGCTGTCGTGGATGCCGATACCGGTGGCGCTCGCACTCAACCAGATGCCAGTGACAGCCGCGCCGATGCCGACGTTGTGGGCGTGTGAGCCCCTCGCATCCGTGCCCCAGCGCTCATCGAAGCCCTCGATTGCGATGCGGTTGTTGAACTCGCCGTTGGGAACCAGCGGCGGAATGCCGCCGGCCTTCTCGCTCCAACTCGCGTGGATGCCGTTCAGGTGGGCGTGGTGCCCTTGGGCGTCGGTCCAAGCCGGGTGTGCGTGGCTTGGATCGTTGACGTAATGCCCGTGGGTGGGGTCCGACAAGGCGTGGCCGTGGCTCCGGTTGTCACCGTCCTGCCAGGAGCGCAGCGCACGGCCAGCCTCGACCCCGCGGCCGTTGTCCAGGCAGCGGATGAACTCGCCGCGCAGTTCGATCAGCGAGAAGGTGCCGGTGCCGGACAGGCCGAGCCGTGCGACCAGGTCGGGATAGTTGGCCTGGTTGTAGCTCACGTCGCCGCGGATCGGCAGGTAGCCGGGGATGCTTGCCGGGTTGTCGTAGCTGTACTGCACCATGCCGGGCTGGTGCCATGGCGCGCGGGTATAGCGCGCGCCGTTCCAGACCATTTGCCGCAGATGCGGCGCGACGATCGTGATGACCTGGCCGGCGAATTTCACAGGGACCGCATCGAATCCGTCGCGAAATGCGTAGACCGGGTGCGGGTCGGCCTTGGCCTCGTGCGCGGCGGTGGAGTCGCTCAGCAGGGCCGCGATCTCCTTCGCGGTGTGGGCCCAGCGCGTCCACCTCGTGGAGTCGCTGCCGGGCTCGATGCCACGGCTTTGCACAAGGCTCTTCCAGGTCGTGCCCGCATGCGCGACATAGGCCTCGGCCGGATAGTCGAAGCCCGGCACCCAGGCCGTGATGTTGCGCACGCGCAGATAGCGCGTGCGGTTGGCCAGCTGGCGCGGCGGCACGTTGTCGATGCCGCTCGGGCCGCCGAGCACGGGGTCGTCTTCTTCCCACTGGTAGATGCCGTCTTCCCAGGCGTCGGTTTCGATGAGGTTTGCCATGAGGTCTATGCGCTTCCGCGGTTGAACGAGCCGTCGCGGCGCATGGCGCCGTTGTGGCTGCCGGCGACGGCCGCGTAGCGCAGGCCCACGCAGAGACAGCGCGCCGGCGCGACGGAAGGGAGCAGGGCGCGGATGCGCGCGGCCTGCGCGTTGGTGATGGGCCGCTCGAGCACGACGCGGTAGGTGGCCCAGGTGGACGAGAGCGGGGCGCGGGCGTATTCGCCGTTGCGCGAGATCGCGCCGTCGTGCTTGTTGCCGCCGACCCGCTCGATGAGGGTGACCTCGCCGAAGCCGAGCGCGCGCAGCAGCGCACGGATCGCCCAGGGCGTGCCCTTGCGGCGGTGGATGTTGATGCTGTCGAGGATGACGGCGCGGCGCGCATCGTCGCTGCGGGCATCGCTCCAGCCTTCGACCGTGAGCGTCCACGAGAGCCATGGCAGCGCCTCGGGCGGGCAGTGTCGGGCGCTCCACAGGTGGCGCAGGCCGGAGGTGTCCAGCGCGAGCCTGGAGACTGCGGCGATGGCCGACTCCAGCGCGGTCCGGTTTGGCGGCAGAAGGCGCGCGTCAGTCATTGGTCACCACCTCGGTGATCGCGATGCGGACGACGCGCACGCACTGCGTCGTATCGCACAGGATGTCGGCAGCCGGCGAGAGCAGTTCGACTCGATCGATGCCGGGCTGGTGCAGCGCGGCGTCGATGCCCGAGCGCGGCAGGCCCGCAGCGAGGCGGCGCACCTTCGGCAACCAGGCGTCGAGCGCGGCGCGGGCGGTCGCCGCGGCGACTTCGCCGGCCGGGCCGGTCTTGCGGTGCAGCACCGCGACGATCTCGGCGTCGATCAGTTCGGCGGGCTGGACGGTGACCAGGTCGCACAGCGGGCGGATGTGCTCGGCGCTCAGGGCGTTGCGCACGGTGTCGAGCAGGCCCTCGTCGGCGATGCCGCTGGCGGTGGCCGCGAGGATGGTGACGCGAACCTTGCCGGTGCCCGCCTCCGGGCTGTCGACGCCAGCATCGGCCACGTGGGCGTCGGCCGTCATCGCGTGGAAGCGGTAGCTCTCGCGCGAGCCGGCGGTGGTGATGCCCTCGAGCGCGGCCTGCGTGCGCTCGCGCAGGCGGTCGTCGGCCTCGAGAACGGCCGCGACCGGCGGCACGGCGTTCGGGTTGGCCGGCGTGACGACCAGGCGCTGCACGCCGAGGTTGGCCGCGAGCTGGTCGAGGTCGCTGCCCACGGCATAGGCCAGCATGCTGGCGCGCGCGGCGTCGTTGATGCGCTGGCGCATCAGCAGCTCCTGCCAGGCCATGACCTCGAGCAGCTTCATGGCGGGGTCGGACTCGAGCAGCAGCGTGAACTCGGGGTGCAGCTGGCGGAAGCGCGCGAGCAGCTTCTGCAGGATGGCCTCGTAGTCCAGCGGCTCGATGACCTGGGGCGCGGGCAGCAGCGTGAGGTCCATGCTCATGCCGCGGCCCTCATCTGCATGGGCACGCGCAGGGCCAGCACGCTGGCCGCGATGCCGGGCGGCGCGTAGATGCCGTCGATCTCGATCACCACCTGGCCGGGCCGGGTGCCGCTGAAGAGCTGCACGCGCGAGAGGCGCAGGCGCGGCTCCCACTTCATCAGCGCACCGGCGACGGCGGAATAGGCGCGCACGCGGGTCGTGCCGTTGTCGGGCTGATCGACCAGCTCGGGCAGCTGGCTGCCGTAGCTGCGCCGCATGATGCGGCTGCCGATGGGCGTGCCGAGGATGTCGGCAATGCTCTGGCGCAGGTGCTCGACGCCGTCGAGGGCGCGGCCGGTGAGGCGGTCCATGCCGCTCATACCGGGCCTCCGCTGAGGTCGCCGCCCTTGACGACCTTCTCGTGCGCGTGGCCGGCCAGGCTGATGCCCTGGGCGACCACGTCGTTGCCGGGCAGCGTGATGTCGCCGTTGCGGACTTCGACCGGGCCGTTGATGACGGCGACCGCGCCGCCAGGGCCAGCGCCGCCGCCGACCATGCCGGCGGCGTAGGTCAGCAGGCCTTGCACGAGCAGCTCGCCGGTGGCGACGGTCTTGGGGGCGTCGAGTGTGATCTGCTGCGAATGCACCGTGGCGCTGTCGCTGGCGGTCACCTCGGCGCTCTTGCAGCGGACCGTGACGGAGTCGGGCACCGTGATGTCGGCGGTGCCGCCGGCGGGCAGGGTGGCCAGCAGGGCGTGCCTGGCGTGGTCGTACTCGACGACGGCGCCGTCGGGGTAGGTGATGCGCTCTACGTCGCCGGCGGCACCGTTGGCGGGCACCGCATCGCTGAAGACGCCGACCAGGACGAAGGCCGAGGCCATGTTGCCGCCGGGCGAGAGGACGATGCACTGCTCGCCGACCGAGGGCGGCGACCAGCGGCGGATATCACCGGCGCGAAGCGTGATCCAGGGGAGCCAGTTGGTGGTGACGCCACCGGACTGGACGCGGCAGCGCGCGGTGCCGTGGTCAACCTGCGCGACCGTGCCTGCACGTACGATGTTCTCGATGCAGCGGATGAGTTCTGCGTTGCTTGCGCCTTGTTCGACCATGCAGGGATGGTGCCGGGCGGGGTCGCGTGATGCACGCGATTCGGCTTCTAGATCGGCGATCTACAAACGATGGGGCCTGCAGTGGCAGACCAGCAGCGGGCGTCGTCGCGGGAACTTCGGCTTCGGGCACGCCAGCAGACGATGGCAAGCCGTCCATCATTCAGTTGTTGTCGTCCTGAAATCTGATGCTCCGGTGCGTACCGTCGCAAAATGGCTTGTTCTTCGATCCGCCGCAGCGACACAAGGTGTAGCGCTCACGCGAGGCGCCTTCGCTCCAAGCCTCGGTGTCAAGATCAAAGCCCTGCACTTCATAGGGGCCGTTTCGTGCGATACGAATGCTCGGGGCATTCACGTCACTGGGTCCGGGTTGGCCATGCCGTGTGTATCGAAGCGCGCCCGATGGGCAGCGTCGAACGACCTCGACGATGGTGTCCGCGTCCCCCTGATCCGGTTGGATCCAGGGCGTTTGGCCTTCGCGGAAGACCAGCGGCAGGGCTTTCGCACACCGCTCCGACGCCGAGCACTGAAGACGGTTGAAACGCACGACGATGGCGGCGCCTGGGTAGTCCACGACGCCATCAGGCGTGTGGTCCGGGCGCCGCTCGTCCGAAAACCCGATGCGGATATGAGAGCTGTCACAAAACGGCTTCCGCTTCGACGCGCCGCAACGACACAACGCGATGCCGTGAGACCCATCGAGCCGCTCCCCTTTCGAGTTTGTCAGGTCATCGACGGTGACCAGATAGGGCCCATTGCGCGACAGCTTGATGCGGGGTCTGATCTTCGCCGGGGAGGGATGGCTCACCGCTCCATCCGTGACTGGGTGCTGCTTCATCTTGCAAATCCTCCAAGCCTGAGGTCTGCCGCAAGTGTGCGCGGACGCCAGCCCGCGGACAAGGCCCCGAGAGGACGGCGTGGTCTATTGGTGACCGTCGCAACGGCGCTTGGCCGACCGACCCTATCGCCGGTCCGCCAGGTGGTCCAGCAACAGATCCTTGATCCGCTCCCGATCTCCCTCCGAGAGGCCTAGCAGCGCGCGGACCGGGTACTCGTAGGTCGCCCCGCCGGCCTGGACCTGGTCGCGCAGGCCTTCCTGGTGCACCCGCGCAATGCGCGCCGTGCGGCCAATAAATCCGACACTCGCGGCCTGCTCATCCGCCTGCAGCCGCAGATGCTTCGCGGTCCTCATCCTGGCGAACATCCCACGCCGAATGCGCCCCTGCTGCTGCCGCGCCTTGCCGGCCTTGCGCGGCGCGTAGGTGCTCCCGTCCGGGTTCCGCTGGCTGGCGATGCGCGCGGCCTGGCTGCGTCGGAGGTCCTGCCCGACCTTGCGGGCGAGCGCGCGGCGCTCGGCCGGCGCGAGCCGGGCGATCAAGGGCGCGACCCAGTCCTCGAGCGTGATCAGCGGATCGCTGGCGCTCATGGCTCGGTGGCCTCGAACTGCCATGCGGCGAGCAGCTTGCCGTCGCTCCACGCTTCCCAGCGTTCCGCCGCCTGGAGGGCGCCTTCGCGCGCGGGCTCGTCGGGGTAGGCGACGTCGTAGCGGCGCGCAGCGCTGGGCGCGGTCGGTTCGGCGCCTGGCGCCACGGTGACCGCTTCCGTCAGGTCGATCTCGATCTGGATATCGACGGTCTCCTTGTTCAGGTACTCGACCTCGAAGCGCACGCTCTTGTCGCGCAGCGCCGGGTTCTCCAGGATCTCGACCTGGTTGGCGCGCAACCAGGCGAGCAGCGGCACCATGATCGCGTCGGCCGGGCCCGCGTAGTCCAGCAGCACGGCGGTGAGCGTGTAGCGGTACTCGAAGGAAAGCGTCGCGGCGCCGGCGGCGACCAGGCGGCCCTCGCGCACATAGATGGCGAGCGTGTCGGGGTCGCGCTGCAGCTCGGGCGAGGCGGCTGTCAGGTGCGCGCGCAGGCTAAGGGGTTTGCGCATCGCTCAGGGCGCGGGCGGCGCCGCGTACCTGGTTGTAGCGGTCGATGCAGGCGTTGAGGTCGATGATGGCGCCGTCTCCGTCGCGGGCGATGGCTGCAAGAGCTGCTGCAGCCGCTGGCTCAAGTTCGGCTCGCGCTTGTGCAACTGGGCCGGCAGCGGCGGCAGCTGCATCGCCCGCGGAGCGGCAGGCGGGGGCGCGGGCAGGGATTGACACCCGGACAGCGCCACGGCGCACGCCATCCACAAAATCATCGTGCTTCCTTTGCACATCGGCGAGTTCCTTTCGGTGCTGAAGATCCCGGGTGCCGAGCGCATCGTCCAGTGCGTGCTCGGCGTCGAGCTGGCGTTCGATCGCATTGGCGAGCGCGCGGGCGTTGTCGGTGCGCTCGGTCTGCCAGGCGGCCCGCACCTCGGCGCGGCCGGCCTGGCTGCCGAAGCGGTACGTGGCCGCGGTCCAGCCGATGGCGAGCGCAACCCAGAGCAGCGCGGGCAAGCTGCGCTTGCCGATGGCGGCCCAGCTCACGCATGCCTCCGGTAGGCCGCCGCGAGCTTGCCGTGGTAGTTGTTCTCGGCATAGCGCGGCCCGTTGTAGCGGCGCGCGAAGTCCGCCCAGCGCAGCTCGCGCATTTCGTCGTCGAGCTGCTCGTGCTTCACGAAGCGAATGAAGGCGTCGAGCTGCGTACTTTCGCTGGCATACATCGCGTTGATGAATGCCTGCAGTGTCGCGAAGCCGCAGGCCTTGAAGTTGGCGCCGAGGATCTGGAACTTGCCCCAGCTCGCCGAGGCCAGGGCCGCGGGGCGGTCGAGGAGGGCGGCGGCCTGCAGGCGCTGGTGCTCGCCGGCGTTGCGGGCATCCGCGGTGGGGCCGCGAGCGTAGTGCGCCCGGGTCCAGGTTGGGTAGCTCAGCGTGGGATGCGAGCGGTCGTAGCGGCCGCCCGTGGCGGCGCTGAACTTGTGGCCCTCGAAGAGGATGCGCGGGCGCCCGTCGGCGTCGAATCCGCCCTCGGGCGCCTCAACCTCGCACACCGCCTTGACCGCGGCGACGGCGCAACGCAGCGCGCGCGCCGCGTTCTGGAAGTCGAGCTCGACCAGCGTCTTCATCACGGCCGGCCTCGATCGTCGTTGGCCGGTGGCTCGGCGTCGCCAGGCTTGCGCGCCGCCTGGGCGCGCCCGCGCACCGCATCGATCACCCGTGCCACGAAGCCCAGCGGATCACGGCGCATCGCGCTGCCCAGCGCCTTCAGGCCGGCCCAGATGTCTTCGCTGATCACGGCGCAGGCGCCGACGATCGCGAGGCGGGCGGTCTCGGAGGCGATGAAGTCTTCGATGCCCAGGCCGACGATGACCGCGACCGCGGTGCCGGTCAGCACGGCGCGGGCGAAGCCGCCCCAGCCGCCGTGCCGCTTCTCGACCACGCCCTGCGCAATGCCGGCGACCACGCCGACCGCGGCGCTCGACACGATGATTCCGAGCGTCGAAGGCTCGGCGAAGAGTTTCTTGACCCAGTCTTGCATGTCATCAGTCCCAGAGGCTCACGGTGGATCGGGTGTGGGTGGTGGCGGGTGGGGCCAGTTCCACCAGCAGGCCGGTGGGCAGCACCGTGCCGTGGTCGGCCAGGCCGGGGTTCAGGGCGAGGGTGGCTTCGACGATGTCGGTGCGGGCGAGCGTGCGCCAGCACAGCAGATCGAGCGTGTCGCCTTGCATCGCGCGGGCCTGCATCAGATCAGCTCCACGGTGGTGCGGCGGATGCCGAGCAGGTCGGAGATCGCCCAGCGCACGTCGCGGCGCAGGTCGTTGGCGCGGGCCTCGAGCTTGTCGGCGGCCTTGTCGCCGGCGCCGGTGGTGTCGAAGTCGCGGTAGCGCTCGACCAGGTCGGCCTGCACATAGCTGTAGACGGCACGCAGGTAGCGCACGACCTGGATCGGCAGATCCGCGATGCGGGTGCATGGCACGTCCTCCAGCCTGGCGTGGCCGAGGGTGAGCTGCGCAGCCTTGTAGCCGGCCAGCTCGCCGTTGATGCTCGTGATCGCCGCGAGTGCGCTGTAGCGCAGGCGATCGGCCGTGACGGTGCCGTCGAGCCGCGCCGTGGCGCGTAGTTCGACCAGGTCGATGTTCGGGAACCAGCCGTCGTTCGCCAGCGGCTTCTCGGCGGCCGGTGCCGGTGCGGGAGGGTTGGCGAGGAAGCTCATGCAGCGTTTTGCGGGCGAGGGTTGAACAGGTCGGCGGTGGTCGGGCGTCATCCGTGGGGCTTGTGGCCTTCAGGAATCAGCCCGAGCCGCCGGGGTTCCGGGGTCCGGAATCGTTACGAGGGCAGGGCGTCGGGCCTCTTCAGCCGGCGCTCCAGGCGCTCGATGTCTTTCTTCACGCCGACCTGGTCGAACAGCGCAAGGGCGCGCTGCAGGTGGTCGAGCGCAGGGCGCGCGTCCTTCACGGGCACGGCGTCGAAGTCCACGTCGGCCGGACCGGTCTTGCCGATCAGCGCGAAGCCCATCGCCTTGTGCAGCTTGGCGCGCGCCTGGTCGGGCGCGTCCAGCTCCTCGGTCAGCGCGAGCACCTGCGGCAGGTGCTCGCGCGCCTCGGCGTTGGTCATCTTGCCGGCGAGCGCGGCGGCGCCGAACTCGTCGATGAGCACGGTGCCGAGGTTGCGCTCGTACTGGTCGGGCAGCGGCAGCTCGTGCTGCACGGCGTAGGGCGCGATCTGCAGCGCGCGCCTGTAGTTGCCGGCGTCGATGTGCCACACCAGCACGGTGGTCAGGATCAGGTCGCGCGCGCCCTGGCCGGCCGAGAGAGCGCTGTCCACCCAGGCGTCGTAGTCGGGCAGGAACTGTCGCTTGGCTTCGATCTTGCGCTCGACCGACTGGATGTCTTTGAGGCGGCGCCGGTGCTCGGCGAGCTGCACGAGCATGAGTTCATAGGCGCTGCCCTGCAGCTCGCCGCCCGCCGGCGCCGCGGCGACCGCGATGACGGCGAGCTTGCGCTGCAGGTGGCGCTGGGCGGGGGTCTGGCGCATGGCGGTCAGGCGGCGATCTCGATGTTCTCGACCAGCGCGGCCAGGCCGTAGTCCTCGACCACATAGGCGTCGTTGCTCGACTCGTAGTTCTCGATGCGGTCGCGCTTGGCGTTGTCGACCAGGCTGCGGCGGCGGGCGGAGAGTTGCCAGTAGATCGAGAGGTTGTCGAGCCGGGTGATGAGCACCTTGTTCTCGGGGAAGTAGGGCACGGTGACGGCCGGCAGGCCGCCCAGGCGGCGCTGGCTGCGCACGATGTCGGCGGCGAGCACTTCGGTGGGCGCGGTCGGGTCGTTGACCAGCGGGAAGAGCTTGTCGTGCAGCAGGTTGCGGCCGACGACGGCCACCAGGGCGCCATCGTTGCGGAACCACGGATCGAGCAGCGTCTGGTAGGCGTCGTAGACCAGGGCGTCGAGGTTCTTGTAGTCGCCCGTGGCGCCGATCACGACGCGGTCGCCCGCGGCGCCCGAATCGAGCACGCGCGCCGGCGCCTCGCTGCGGATGTGCTCGAGCCAGCCGATGTTCACGTCCTGCAGCAGCGGGTTGGCGGCCAGGTCGGTGTTGGCGGCGGCGCGCAGGCCGTTGAAGCCGATCATCATCCGGTCGAGCGCCTGGCGCTTCACGATGAGGTCGCGCACCCGGGTCTGGAAGTCCGCGAACTTGGCCCAGGCGTCGAGCGTGGCGTACTTGATGAAGGTGTCGTAGTTGGTCTTGCGGCACTCGTAGCCGCGCTCGTCCAGCGTCTCGACGGAACGCGGCTGGCGGTCGGCGGCGTCGGTGTTGGTGCGGCTGGCGATCGGGCCACTGATGCCGAGGCCGAGCTTGTCGCCCTTCAACTCGGTGACGCCGATGATGTTGACCTTGCCGAGGAACTCGCTCGATTCCTGGATCTTGGTCTCGAGCGTCTGCTGCACGCTGGGCTCGACCGCGAACTGCTCGCGCGCGCTGGGCACGTGGTTGATGTCGCTGAGGCGGTCCAGCAGCTGGTTGTAGACGATGCGGGTGGCGTTTTGCATGAGGGGCTCCGGGTGATTCGTGTTCTGGTGCGTGCCGGCCGGGCTCAGCAGTCGGTGGCCTGCAGCCTGGGGTTGCCGCCGGTGGCAGCAGGGCGCTGGGCGTGCCTGCCGGCGTCGGTGGTGTCGATGGTTTCGAACTTGGCCTGCAGCGCCTGGTGCTCGGTCTGCAGCGTGGCGAAGCGTTGTTGCAGCTCGACCAGCGCGCCGGCGCCGGCGTCCTGCTGCTCGGCCACGTCGGCCAGCACGGAGCCCATTTGCTCGACCACGCCGAGCAGGTCGCTCACGGTGTCGTTGCTTTTGCGCGTGAAGCTGGCGAACTTCTTCTTGAGGGCCACGCCGATCTCCCGGATCTGGTCGCGCATCGTGGTGTCGTCGGGTTCCTCCTCGAATTCGAGCGTGGCCTCGACCGCCTCGGAGAACAGGCAGTCCGGCGAGGTCTTGCGGCCGGCGAAGGGATTGGCCTTCGGGTTCTGCGCCGCGAAGCTCAGCACCTCGGTGCCGAGGCTCGCAGGGCTGTCGGTCACGGCCAGGCCGACCAGGTAGGCCTCGTTGGTGTCGGCGAACTTGGGGTTGACCTCGATCGAGGTGTAGATCTTCTGCTTGTCCCGGGTGGTCATCGCGACCAGGTCGGGCAGGGGCGCGATCTCGGTGAAGAGGGCCAGCTTGCCGCCTTCGACTTCACGCGCCTCGACCGCGACCACGTCGCCGTAGGCGCGGAACGAGCTGTCGGGGTACATGCCGCGCATGTGCTCGAGCCAGACACGGGCGCCGTACTTCTTCGGGTCGAAGTTCTTCGCCATCTGTTCGATCCATGTGCGCTCGATGCGGCGGCCGTCGGTGGTGGCGCCTTCGGTGGCGACGCGGAACATCTTGGATTTCTGGGCCATGGTGGTGCTGTGCGGGGAGGTTGAGTCGTGCTTCGTGAAGCGGTGGACCGATGGTCGGCCCAGGCTTCGCGCGGCTCAACGCCTTCGCCTTCTAGATCGTGGATCCAGAAGCAAAAGCGGCGTGGCAGCGATGCGGTCGTCGTGCCGCAGCCATAGCCTTGCGCCATGTCTTCAAACAGTGAAGTGGCGCAAACGCCCGAGGTGCCGGTCGCCGAGCGGCGCCGGACCGCGCGCCATCTCTATTGGCAGGGATGGCGCATTTCGTCGATCGCGGAGTTCCTCGGAGAACCGCGGACGACGGTGCACGGCTGGAAGGATGCCGAGCAATGGGACGCGGCGCAACCCATCGAGCGTGTCGAGGGTGCGCTCGAGACGCGTCTGGTGCAGCTGATCGCCAAGGACCCGAAGACCGGCGGCGACTTCAAGGAGATCGATCTGCTGGGCCGCCAGGTCGAGCGCCTGGCGCGGGTGCGCAAGTACGAGAAGACAGGCAAGGAGGTCGACCTCAACCCAAACATCGAGCGCCGCAATGATGCGCCGAGGAAGAAGACGGTGCGCAACAGCTTCAGCGAGGAGCAGGGCGACCAGCTGCTCGAGGCCTTTCGCGAGTCGCTCTTCGGCCACCAGAAGATCTGGATGCGCAACGGCCACGAGCGCACGCGCATGGTGCTCAAGAGCCGCCAGGTCGGCGCGACCTGGTACTTCGCGCGGGAGGCGCTGGCCGATGCGATCCAGACCGGGCGCAACCAGATCTTCCTGAGCGCGAGCAAGTCGCAGGCGCACATCTTCAAGCAGTACATCGTGCAGTTCGCGCAGGAGGCCTGCGGCGTCGACCTGGCCGGCGATCCGATCATCCTGGCCAACGGCGCGCACATCTACTTCCTCGGCACCAACGCGCGCACCGCGCAGGGCTACCACGGCAACTTCTACTTCGACGAGTTCTTCTGGACCCATCGCTTCGAGGAGCTCAACAAGGTCGCCAGCGGCATGGCGATGCACAAGCAGTGGCGCAAGACCTACTTCAGCACGCCGAGCTCGATCCAGCACGAGGCCTTCGCCTACTGGAGCGGCGACCGCTTCAACAAGCGCCGGCCGAAGGACCAGCGGATCTCGCTCGACCTTTCGCATGCGCGCCTGGCTGACGGCTTCACGGGCGAGGACAAGGTCTGGCGCCACATCGTCACCATCCTCGACGCCGAGGCCGGCGGCTGCGACCTGTTCGACATCGACGAGCTGCGCCTCGAGTACAACGCCGAGGAGTTCGCCAACCTGCTGATGTGCGAGTTCATCGACGACACGCAGTCGGTGTTCCCGATGTCGGAGCTGCAGGGCTGCATGGTCGACTCGTGGGTGGAGTGGGCCGAGTTCTACAAGCCCTTCACGCTGCGGCCTTACGGGCACCGGCCGGTGTGGGTGGGCTACGACCCCTCGCACACCGGCGACACGGCCGGCTGCGTCGTCCTGGCGCCGCCCGGCAAGCCCGGCGGAAAGTTCCGCGTGCTCGAGCGCCACCAGTGGCGCGGCCTGGACTTCGAGGCCCAGGCCGAGGCGATCCGCCAGATCACGCTGCGCTACAACGTCACGTTCATCGGCATCGACACGACGGGGCTGGGGCAGGGCGTCTATCAGCTCGTCGCCAAGTTCTTCCCGGCGGCCAAGGCCATCAACTACTCGGTCGAGGTGAAGACGCGGCTGGTGCTGAAGGCCAAGAACGTGATCAGCCGCGGTCGGCTCGAGTTCGACGCCGGCTGGGTCGACCTGGCGCATGCCTTTCTCGCCATTCGCAAGACGCTCACGGCCAGCGGCCGCAACGTCACCTTCGAAGCCGGCCGCAACGAGGAGACCGGCCATGCCGACCTGGCTTGGGCCTGCATGCACGCCCTCGACAACGAGCCCCTCGAGGGCCACACCGCCGCGAACAGCGGCTTCATGGAGATTTCCTGATGAACACACAAGCGCATGCCGATCGGGCGGCACGCATGGAGGCTTTCACCTTTGGCGATCCGACGCCGGTGATGGATCGGCGCGACCTGCTGGACTACATCGAATGCTGGTCGAACGGGCGGTGGTTCGAGCCGCCGGTGTCGTGGGACGGCCTGGCCAAGTCCTTTCGCGCGAGCACGCACCACAGCAGCTCGATCTATTTCAAGCGCAACATCCTGCTGAGCACCTTCATCCCGCACCCGATGCTCGATCGCGCGACCTTCGGCGCCTGGGTGCTGGATTTCCTCATCTTCGGCAATGCCTACCTGGAGACCCGGCGCTCGCGGACGAAGCGGCCGGTGGCGTTGAAGCATGCGCTGTCGAAGTACATGCGCCGCGGTGCCGACCTGGAGAGCTATTTCTTCGTGCGAGGGTGGAAGGACGAGCACGAGTTTCAGCCGGGCACTGTTCACCACATGCGCGAGGCCGACATCAACCAGGAGGTGTACGGCCTGCCCGAGTACCTGAGTGCGCTGCAGTCGGCCTGGCTCAACGAGAGCGCCACGCTGTTCCGCCGCCGCTACTACAACAACGGCAGCCACGCCGGCTTCATCCTCTACGTCAGCGATCCGGCGCAGCAACAGGAGGACATCGACGCGATGCGGACCGCGTTGAAGGAGAGCAAGGGGCCGGGGAACTTCCGCAACCTGTTCCTCTATTCGCCGAATGGAAAGAAGGATGGGGTCCAGCTTATTCCGGTGAGCGAGGTCGCAGCCCGGGACGAGTTCTTCAACATCAAGAACGTGAGCCGCGATGACGTGCTCGCTGCGCATCGCATTCCGCCGCAGCTGTTGGGCATCGTGCCGGGCAATACGGGCGGCTTTGGCGCCGTGCTGCCGGCCGCCCAAGTGTTCGCGCGCAACGAGATCCGGCCGCTGCAGGAGCGATTCAGGGAGATCAATGCATGGGTGGGACAGGAGGTCGTGCAATTCGAGGCGTATGAGGTCCGTGCGCCGGATGCCGACGACGGCCATCAAGGCTGATGCTCAAGGAAGCAATTCGGGTCGAAGGTCGGCTCGGGCACTAGGCACTCGGGCAGCAGCGTGAATTGACGCCAGGCTTCGCCCTCGATGAATCGCTGTCGCGAACGTCGATGCACGGCACGGGATGGGGCGGAGACCTTCCCAGCGCCTCCAACCATCCATCGTCATTGGCTTTTGCTACGTGCAGTTGTCGAACAGAGTTGCAAAGCAGGCGCCCATCAGCCTTTTAATACACATCGACTTCTACCAGAATCGCCACCACGCCGTGCTATAGCGTCCGGACGCCAGGTCGTTGACATAAGGACGATCTCGAACTCCAAGGTAGTTTTTCGGCAAAATGACAACTCTGAAATTAGCGATCTCGCAGTTCTCTTTTCTACTCTCCAAGTAGGCGCAGTCGATACGTAGGCTCTCATCTAGGTCTGCCTTGAAGCGGCTACATCTCGTCTTCGAAAGGTACTTGGACATGGAGAAAGAAACGCGCTCTCCATCTTTTAGGCGAATGTTCTCGAGAGTGGGCATGTCGAAAAACGTTATGGTCAGGTTCAGCTCGCCTGCTCCAAGATCTGCTTTCTCGGGTCCCGCGTCCTTATTGGGAAGCTTGCTGATACGCAGGTCGATTGCGCCGTCCCTCAAGCGAATGAATTCAATCGCCCCTACCCCGGTCGCCACGTCGGGTGGGAGTGGCGGGCTGACTCGGTCGTTGAGGCTTTCTACCTTTGCGTCGCCCTGATGCTCATCGCTCGACCTGCATGTGTTGATGCCGTGATGGCTGACGCGAACTTGGCCGCTCCCGAGTCCCTCGAGCGCAGCCACTTGCCGCCCGATTGCGCCAACGGCCACGCGTCGCAATTGCTCCCGTTCCTCGAATGCCTGATGTCGGCGCTTGTCGGAGGCTTTATGCTCGTTCGGATCGTCGATATAGCGGGCGAGCCGGGCTTCAAGGTCTTCCAAAAGAGGGCGTATATCAATGCTGTCGAAGTTTCGTGCAAGTAGATCCGCGAGCATTCTCTCCTGACGCAACCCATCAAGTACTGCGTCCTTATCCGAGTCGGCAATCACCTTCGAAGCTGCCTGAACCGGGTCGCCGCTAGATCTCGATGGATGCGAGGGGTTCGGATTCTTATCTTCAATCCGAATCTTGTTTCCGAAATATGCATCGAAAAGAACCTTGAACATCGCAGATCGAAGATCGGAATCGGATTTCTCCCGTTGAGCCATCAGGTCGGCGTAATAGTGACTCTCGTTTTGCTTGTTCTGCAATACCAGGAATCCTCCTGCAACAATGCCACCAATGATCAAGATCAGGATCTTGTAGAGGACGTCCACTTCCTTTTCGAGGATTTCCCACAGAACCTTTCTTTCCAATGGCCCCAACTTGGGCTTGTTCATGGCCGCCTCCGGCAATCGGCGCGGTTCATTCCAGGAGCCACATCAACTGGGACCTTGTTTTCGGTGTTGTCGCTATCGCGACATTTCAGCTTGTACTGACCGGGCTCAATTCCGACGAACGCAAACTCTCCTGCGCCCGTCGTCGTAGTAGTGCGCAGCACGCGATCCTGGGCATCCGAGAGCTGGACGGGTACGCCTGCTCGAATATGACCGCTCGGATCCCGGGACGTGCCCGCCAAGTCCGCCGCGATTCCATACGATGCAAACGCCCAAGACGCCGTCGCGACGGCTGCGGCGCGCACGGCTGTCCAGATTCCCTTATCCGTGCCGTGGATCGCAATACAGAGACTGCCGAGCTTCATGGGCCCTCCTGCAGGGATGTCACGTTGCGTGTCCCCCGTAACGCGGATGAGAATTGTGGAAGCATTAAACATCATTGACTTGGTTACGCAATCCCTTTCGCGGAGGAGGCGGGTCGTCAACTTGCCGCGCGAGCAGTTGCAGACCGTGCTTGAGACGGCCGAAGCGAAGGCCAGTGGGAGAAAGTAGCGTTTCACAGAGATCACGCGCGGCGAGCTCGTTGCGCCGTGGTTGAGCAGGCACCCCATCACCGCAGTGCGCGACGCTTGGAGCGCGCGCTCGAGACCCCGCCCCGCCCCCGATCTAAATAGGGCGCTTTCGACGGCGGTGTCGGAAGGCGCTCGCGCCACGCCAATCGTGCCTTGGAGTCGTCCGATCGCCCGTCCCTCAGCGACGTGTTTCGACGAACCCTGATCCTGGGAACGATGGCTCGACGGGCAGTGCCACACGAGGGCACCTCGGGACGAAATCCAGCAAGGGTTCGGGAGAAACCTAATCTTCCTAATCGACACCCAAAATCGCCCGCAAACCCGCATGGCGCCTAGCGATGGGTGGTTAGGGTTCAACCCTGATCAGACCTAACCTGAAACCTAATCGAAAGCTAAGTTGTTGATTTATATAGGGTCTCATTTTTCTCGGGATCAGCCTCAACGACCCTGATCTGGTTAGGTTCAGATTAGGAAAAAATCAGGGTTGCCAGTTTGGCCGAAACCCGCATGGATAAAGGCTTTGCGGGCGGTTCGCCATCCTGATCAGGAAAATTAGGTTTCTCCCGAACCCTCCCTGGAATTCTGGGCGGGGCCAAAAAGAGGCGGTTCGGCTCCTCTCGAAGTTCCTGCAACCAAGGATTCAGGTCCGCGGCAAAGGCGGCCTGATTGGCCAGATCCAGCGCGACTTCAGGGGCTGAACTTGCCGCGCCGGCTGTAGTGGCTGACCATCGATTTGCCGATCTGTTCGGCCTGGCACCGCCGCTCGAGCGCGCGCGCCTCGGCTGGAGAGATCTCGGTGCGAGTCACCAGCTCGCGCTGCAAGCACCACCAGGTCTGGGCGTACGCAGGGCCAGTGCCCTCGTTGCCACTGGGCGGCAGGATCTCGACGCCGGTGAGCAGCAGGCCGCGCTCAGTGATCCTCAGGAGCCGCGCTTTGTCGAGGAGCGGAATGACGTAGCTCTCGCGATCCGCAGCGAGCAGCACGGCGACGCGCCGCATGCCCTTGCGTTCGACGCGCAGTTCGCCTCGGGCCGGCTGAGCCTTGGCCGCCTCCGCATCGAGCAAGTGGCCCTCGCGTCGACATCGGTAGACGATTGCAAACATCTGCAAAAAATACTGGATGGGCGTACAGTATTGGCATGGACCCAATCAGCGCACAAACCTGGATTGCAGCCTGTGCCCACCAGCTGCAGCGCCAGTGGCGGACGGTGGACCCCGAGCAGCTCGAGGAGGTCGCGGCCGATCTGTGGAAGGACGACCGCCTTCGAGGCTTGCCGCCGGCGCAGGCAGCGGTCGAGTGGCTGCAGCCGATTCATGGCAAGACCCACGGCCCGGCGAGCTAAGCCTGGTGCGGGAGGAGGGGTCGTTGGCCTATGGGATGGCCCATAGAAGCTGACGATCGCCCGGAAACGCCCGTCAATGCTCGCTATCTGGAGGACTCCGGTTCCGCCAATACAGGCTCCAGATTCTTCTGGAGCCTCCAAAAAAGCCCGATAGATCATTGATCTGCCGGGCTTTTTTTCTCGTTCATCAGGCGTCCCGGGCTCGGCGGGGCGGGGAACATGATCCAGATCAAGCGCGGCGACGTACTGCCCCGTCTCTGCGCCATTCGGCGCGGTCGGCGGCGAGACGCCCGGGTAACATTCCGCCATGCCCGAACTCACCCTGGAACTCGCTTCCGTCGTCGCCGTCACCTTCGCCGCCATCATGACCGTCGGCTTTGCCTGGCGGGAGCGCAAATGGGGCCCGGTGCTGATGATGGTCGGCATCGTCGGCTTCCTGGCGATCATCGCCTACGGCATCGTGCCGAAGTTCTGAATCAAGGCCTGGCTCAGATCGCGCGCGGGACGCGTGCCGAGGACACCGGGTGGCCCGCGCCCCGACTCACCCAGCCCGCTATTCGACGACCAGCCCCTTCAGGGCCGGATCGGCGGCCGGCACCCGCAGCTTCATGCCCTTGAGCGTCTTGACCAGCAGCTTGGCGATCATCAGGTTGCGGTGATGCTTGTTGTCGGCCGGGATGACATGCCAGGGCGCGTCGTCGGTCGACGTGGCGACCAGCGCTTTCTCGTAGGCGGCCTGGTAGGCATCCCACTGCTTGCGGACCTCGAGATCGCCGAGCGAGAACTTCCATTGCTTGTCGAGGTCGTCGACCCGGGCCTGCAGGCGCAAGCGCTGCTCGTCCTTGCTGATGTGCAGCATGCACTTCACGACCACGGTGCCGGTTTCCGTGAGGAGCCGTTCGAAATCATTGATCCGCGCATAGCGCCGCCGGGTCTCGTCGCGGTCGATGCTGCCGCCGACCACCGGCACCAGCACGTCCTCGTAGTGGCTGCGGTTCCAGACGGTGATCTCGCCGGCGCGCGGCACCACCGCATGGCAGCGCCAGAGGAAGTCGTGTGCGCTTTCGTTCTCTGTCGGGGCCTTGAAGGCGGTCACCTTGACGCCCAGGGGCGAGGTGCGCGCGAACACCCACCGGATGGTGCCGTCCTTGCCGCTGGTGTCCAGGCCCTGCAGCACCAGCAGCAGCTTGCGCCGGCCTTCGGCGTGCAGCAGGTTCTGCAGCCGGTCGAGCTCGATCGCCAGCGTGTCGAGCTGCTCGCGCTGGGCGGCCTCGTTGCCGTCGAGAAAGGGCGTGGCGGCGGGATCGATGGCGGCCAGCCTGAACTTGCTGCCGACACGGTATGTTCTGAAGCTGGCCATGGGCGAGGGTTCTCTTATTCGTCGTCGTCGGGTGCGATGGAGGCGCTCCAGCGGCTGTCCCAGTCGGCGCGCCGGGCGCCGTCGAGCTCGCGCCGGTCGCGCTTGGTCGGGCGGCCCTGCGCGATGCTCAGTGCCGGCTCGCTGCCGAGCCGGCGCTGTTCGCGGGCCGCGGCCAGGGCCGCCAGGCTCTCGGGCGTTTCTTCGTAGAGCTGCTGCGCCACCGGGGCCGGGCCGCGCTGGCCGCTGATGCCGCGCACCCGCACCACGCGCGACACGCTGCCGAGCCGCATCGTCACGGTGTCGCCCACCTTGACCTCGCGCGAAGCCTTGGCGACATCGCCGTTGACCTGCACGCGGTTCTTGCCGATCTCGTCGGCGGCCAGCGACCGCGTCTTGAAGAAGCGCGCGGCCCAGAGCCATTTGTCGATGCGGAGACGGTCCATGAGTTCAGCCATTGTCGCGCGCCAGCGGAATTCGCACGACAGCATCGAGGCCGACGGTCTGTCCGCCGGCTTCCCGGTTCCGAAGCGCGATGCTGCCGCCCAGCGCCAGCACGATCTCATGGCAGATCGCCAGCCCCAGGCCGGAGCCGCTGGCGACGTCGCCGGCCGCGAAGGGCGCGAACAGCCGTTGCCGCAGTTCGTCGGAGATGCCGCGGCCCTGGTCGCTGATCCGCAGCAGCGCCTCGCCGCCCTCGGCTCGCACCTGGACCGTGAGCATCGCCTCGCGCGGACTGTGCTTGATCGCGTTGTGCAGCAGGTTGCGCGCGAGCTCCTGCAGCATCCAGAGATGGGCGCGCACCGGGACCGGCGCCGGGCCGGTGGAGAGCTCGAAATCGAGTGCCTTGTCGGCGACCAGCGGCGACAGGTCGAGCGCCACGGCGCGCACCGCCTCGGCCAGGTCCAGGGTGATCGACTCCGGCTGCTGGCGCAGCTGCTCGACCTTGGCCAGCGACAGCATCTGGTTGGCGAGCGCGGTGGCCCGTTCGACGGTCTCGCTGATCTCGCCCAGCGCCTGGTCGGGCGGCACGTCGCCGCGGCGCGCCGACTGCACCTGCGCCTTGAGCACCGCGAGCGGCGTGCGCAGCTGGTGGGCGCTGTCGCGCACGAAGCGCTTCTGGTGGTCCAGCAGGCGCCGCAGGCGGCCCATCACCTGGGTCGTGGCGTCGATCAGGGGGCGCAGCTCGCGCGGCGCATGGGGCGCGTCGATCGGCGACAGGTCGTCGGCGGCGCGGGCCTGGATCGCCTCGCCGAGGGCGCGCACCGGGCGGGTGGCGCGCTGCACCACGACCACGGTGACCGCGGCGATCACGCCCATCAGCACCAACTGGCGCCACAGCGTGTCGACGAGCAGCTTGCGCGCCAGCGTCTCGCGCAGCTCGAGCGTCTCGGCCACCTGCACCACGGCCATGCCGCGGCCGTTGGCGCTGGCGACCGGCTGCAGCAGCACCGCGACGCGCACCGGCATCTCCCGGAACTCGGCGTCGTAGAAGTCGACCAACGCCGCATAGGGCGGACGGTTCGGCAGCTTGCCGCGCCAGAAGGGAAGTTCCTCGAAGCCCGACACCATCTGGCCGTCGAGCGCCGAGACCCGGTAGTACATCCGGCTCTGGTTGTCGGCCTCGAAGGCCTCGAGCGCGGAGTAGGGGACGATGGCGCGCAGCGAGGCCGCGTCGTCGTAGCCCTCGACGTCGAGCTGCTCGCCGATGGTCTTGGCCGAGGCCAGCAGGGTGCGGTCGTAGGCGGTGGTGGCGGCGGCCAGGCTCTGGCGGTAGAGGCTGACGCTGTTGATGACGACGAACAGCGCGATCGGCCCGAGGATGCCGAGCAGCAGCCGGGCGCGCAGCGAGGCCGCCCGCATCACGCCTCTTCGCGCAGCAGGTAGCCGAGGCCGCGCAGCGTCATCAGCGTGACGCCGGTGGCGGCGAGCTTCTTGCGCAGCCGGTAGACGACCACCTCGATGGCCTCGTACTGCACGTCGGCCTCGCCCGGGAACACCAGCTCGAACAGGCGCTCCTTGCTGACCGCGTGGCCGGGCTTGACCATCAGCGCCTTCAGCAGGGCCAGTTCGCGCGGCGTCAGTTCGAGCACCTCGGCGCGGTGGTAGATGGCGCCGCTGTCGGGGTCGTAGCGCAGGCCGCCGACCTCCGGCAGCCGTGCCAGGACATCGGCGCCGGCGCCCTGGTGGCGCCGCTTGAGTGCCCGGATGCGGGCCTCGAGTTCGTCCAGGTCGAAGGGCTTGGGCAGGTAGTCGTCGGCGCCGGCGTTCAGGCCGACGATGCGGTCGCCGACGGTGCCGCGGGCGGTCAGCAGCAGCACCGGCGTGCGCAGCCCGGCCGCGCGGGCCTGGGCCAGCACCTGCAGGCCGTCGAGCCCGGGGAGGCTGAGGTCGAGCGCGACCACGTCGGGCTCCAGCGCCTGCCACTGCGCCAGCGCCTGGGCGCCGTCGCCGCAGATGCGGACATCGATCTGGCGCCGCCCGAGCGTGCGCTGCAAGGTGGTTTGCATCGAGGGATCGTCTTCGACTAGCAGCAGCTTCATGGCGCGATTTTCGGTGTATACCCCAGTGCAGCGGACAGCCAACTGACAGCGGGGCGGCGCATCATAGCGGCGTCAGCTTCCACTCAGCTTGCCCAAATCCAAGGAGACATGCATGCGTCGCGATACCTTTTTGAAATCACTGGCCGCCCTGGCCGCCACCGGAGCCCTGCCGTTGTCGGCCTGGGCCGCCCCCAATGTCAAGATGATGATCCCGGCCAATCCGGGCGGCGGCTGGGACACCACCGGACGGGCGCTGGGCAAGGCGCTGACCGATGCCAAGCTGGCCGACACCGTGACCTTCGACAACAAGGGCGGCGCAGCCGGTGCGCTGGGCCTGGCGCAGTTCGTCAACGGCTCCAAGGGTGACCCGAACGCCATGATGATCATGGGCGCCGTGATGCTCGGCGGCATCATCACCGGCAAGCCGCCGGTGAGCCTGTCGCAGGCCACGCCGATCGCGCGCATCACGAGCGAATACAACGTCTTCGTGCTGCCGGCCAGTTCGCCGCTGAAGTCCATGAAGGACGTGGTCGAACAGCTCAAGAAGGACCCGGGCAGCGTCAAGTGGGGCGGCGGCTCGCGCGGTTCCACCGAGCACATCGCGGCGGCCATGATCGCGCAGAAGGTCGGCGTCGATCCGTCGAAGATCAACTACGTCGCCTTCCGGGGCGGCGGCGAGGCCACGGCGGCCATCCTGGGCGGCAACGTCACGGTGGGCGGCAGCGGCTTCAGCGAATTCGCCGAGTACATCAACGCCGGCAAGATGAAGGCCATTGCCGTCACCTCGGCGCAGCGGCTGCCGGGCGTCAACGTGCCAACGCTCAAGGAGCAGGGCATCGATGTCGAGATCGGCAACTGGCGCGGCGTCTACGGTGCGCCCGGCATCACGCCCGAGCAGCGCAAGGCGCTGACCGACATGGTGCTGGCGGCGCTCAAGGCGCCCTCGTGGGGCGAAGCCTTGAAGAAGAACGACTGGACGCCCGCGGTGCTGTCCGGCGAGGCCTTCGCCAAGTTCGTCGACGACGAGTTCGCGAGCCTGCGCGCGACCATGGTGAAGTCCGGGATGGTGTGACGGGCTTGCCCCCACGCTCCGTCACTTCGTGTACTCGCTGCCCCCCGAGGGGGCCGCGGCCGCCTTGGGGCGGCCCGGCGCCGGCCTGATGTGCCGGAAGCGAAATCCTTCCTCCCTCGCCGAGGTCAAGAACAATGTCCAACAACGACTCACTTTCATTCCTTCCGCCCCCGATCTGGCCCCAGACCCTGGTCGGCCTCGGCGTGCTCATCACCGGGCTGGCGTTGGCCTTCGGCGCCATCGACATCTCCTCCGAGGCCGGCTACGGCGGCGTCGGGCCCAACTTCCTGCCCTGGCTGGTGTCGGTCGCGCTCACCGTCTGCGGGGCCTGGATCCTCTGGGAATCGCGCACCGGCGGCTTTCGCGACATGGAAGAACCCTCGGGCGCCAGCCAGCCGTACTGGGCCGGCTTCGTCTGGGTGTCGGCCGGGCTCCTGCTGAACGCGGCGCTGATCACCAGCATCGGATTCATCCTGAGCTGCACGCTGTGCTACCTGCTCGCGGTGCAGGGCCTGCGGCGCGCCAGCGGGCAGGGCGGCGTGAACTCGCCGCGCACCTGGCTCACCGACTTCGTGACCGGCCTGCTGATCGCGGCGCCGGTGTTCTGGATGTTCACCAAGTTCCTGGCGATCAACCTGCCGGGCCTGACGGCCACGGGCTGGATCTGAACATGAGAAACCCCCACGCTCATCACTTCGTGTATTCGCTGCCCCCCGAGGGGGCACAGGCCTCCCTTGGGGCGGCCCGGCGGGAGGCCTGACATGGAAATCTTCAACGCATTGATGCATGGTTTCGCGCTGGCGATCACGCCCGCGAACCTTCTCTGGTGCCTGATCGGCTGCGCCCTGGGCACGGCGGTCGGCGTGCTGCCCGGGATCGGGCCGGCGGTGGCGGTGGCGATGCTGCTGCCGATCACCGGCAAGGTCGACATCACGGCCTCGATGATCTTCTTCTCGGGGATCTACTACGGCGCCATGTACGGCGGCTCGACCACCTCGATCCTGCTGAATACGCCGGGCGAGACGGCCAGCATGGTGACCGCGATGGAGGGCAACAAGATGGCCAAGAGCGGGCGCGCGGGCGCCGCGCTCGCGACCGCCGCGATCGGCTCCTTCGTGGCCGGCACGATCGCGACCGTCATCGTCACGCTGTTCGCGCCCTTCGTCGCCGACTTCGCGGTCAAGCTCGGCCCGCCCGAGTACTTCCTGCTGATGCTGCTGGCCTTCACCACGGTCAGCGCGGTGCTCGGCAAGAGCACGCTGCGCGGCATGACGGCGCTGTTCATCGGGCTCGCGGCCGGCTGCATCGGGCTCGACCAGATCTCGGGCCAGGGCCGCTACACCGGCGGCATTCCCGAACTGCTCGACGGCATCGAGATCGTGCTGGTGGCGGTCGGCTTGTTCGCGGTGGCCGAGGTGCTGTATGCCGTGCTCTACGAGGGCAAGGTGGTCGAAGCCCAGAACAAGCTGAGCCGCGTGCACATGACGCCGCGCGACTGGAAGCGTTCGATCCCCGCCTGGCTGCGCGGCACCGCCATCGGGACGCCCTTCGGCTGCATCCCGGCCGGCGGCACCGAGATCCCGACCTTCCTGAGCTATGCGACCGAGAAGAAGCTGGCCAAGGATGCGGACGCCAAGGCCGAGTTCGGCACCACGGGCGCCATCGAAGGCGTGGCCGGACCCGAAGCCGCCAACAATGCCACCGTGACCGCCGCGCTGATTCCGCTGCTGACGCTGGGCATCCCGACCTCGAACACCACGGCGATCCTGCTCGGTGCGTTCCAGAACTACGGCATCCAGCCGGGCCCGCAATTGTTCACGACCTCGGCCGCGCTGGTCTGGGCGCTGATCGCCTCGCTCTACATCGGCAACGTGATGCTGCTGGTGCTGAACCTGCCGATGGTCGGCTTGTGGGTCAAACTGCTCAAGATCCCGAAGCCGCAGCTCTATGCGGGCATCCTGATCTTCGCCACGGTCGGTGCCTACGGCATGCGCCAGAGCGCCTTCGACCTGGTGCTGCTCTATGCCATCGGCTTGCTGGGCGTCGTCATGCGGCGCTTCGACTTCCCGACCGCACCGGTGGTGGTCGGCATGATCCTCGGGCCGCTGGCCGAGGCCCAGCTGCGCAACGCGATGTCGATCGGCGAAGGCAGCGCGGCGGTGTTCTTCCAGCGCCCGATGTCGATCGTGCTGGTGATCATCGTGCTGGCCGTGATGATCCTGCCGCGCCTGGCCAAGCGGCTGAGCGAGCGGCGCGCCGCCGCGGCGGCCGCCGCCTGACGGCCCGCGGCGCCGCGCGGGCTCAGTC
>NZ_JBFUHO010000019.1:0-120184 GCF_056402355.1 Variovorax sp. P4_B11 | reverse complement strand
GGCCGCCAGCGCCGCCGGCCGCGCCCGAAGCCCCGCGGGACGCCGGCGCCGGCCGGCCTCGGCTGCAGATCGAGGCGCTGGAGCCGGCACCGGCGCTGGCCGGCAATCTCAAGGCCACGCCGGAGCTGAACCTGCCCGATGCGCCGGACCCGGTCCGCCGCGCCGCTGCGGCCGCACTCTGGAGTGCCCTCGATCCCGCCGCCGAGGAATCGCGACGGGAGGCCAATCGGGTCAAGGACATGGAGGCCACGCTGGCCGCACTGCGCGAGCAGGCGGCGCAGAACCAGCGGACCCTGCTCGAAGTACGCAGCGAACTGGCCCAGGCGCGCGAGAGCCGCTACTTCAATCCCCTGGTCTATGCGCTGGTGGCGCTGCTGCTGCTGGCACTGATAGGCCTGTTGATGCTCTGGCGGCTGGCGCGCCGGGCGACGGCGCCAGCGTGGTGGGGCGACGCCGCGGCGGGGGCCGGCGACCCGCGCCGGCCGCGTCCGGACGGCGGACTGCTCGACGACGACATGGACCTCGATACCGAACCGCCGCGGGCCCGCCGCGGCGCTCCTCCCAGGACCTTCGGCCCGACACCGTTCGCTCGGCTCGATGCGGACGACGACGAGGACGGGCTCGACAGCGGTCCGCACGCGCCGCTGCCCCATCCGGCGCAACTGGCCGAGGGCGCACCGGTGCGCTCGGTCAACACCGAAGAGCTGTTCGATGTGCAGCAGCAGTCCGACTTCTTTCTGTCGCTGGGACAGCACGACCAGGCCATCGCCGTGCTGCGCGAGCATATTGCCGCCAATCCCGGCACCAGTGCGTTGGCCTATCTCGATCTGTTGCGGATCTTCCATTCTCTCGATCGCCGGGACGACTACGCGCGGCTGGCCGAGGAGTTCGAGCGCGCCTTCAATGCCGATGTGCCGTCCTTCGAGCACTTCAGCGACACGGGCAAGGGGCTCGAGTACTACCCCAGCACGCTCGCTCGCATCGAGTCGCTGTGGCCGGCGCCGGGCACGCTGGCCCTGATCGAGGAGCTGGTGTTCCGCAAGCCCGGACGCCACGATGACGGGGCCTTCGATCTGGCCGCCTACCAGGAGCTTCTGCTGCTCTATTCGGTGGCCAAGGAAGTCATCGATCCCGCCAGCGCGTCGCCCGCCGCCTTCGAGCCCCATGCCTTCGGTGCGCCCGTGGCGCGCGACTTTGCGCCGACGGCCACTGCACCGATGGAGGCCGAGACTTCGCCTCGGACGCTGGGAGACGGGCCGGTGCTGCCGCCTTCGATCTACGCTTCGATCGATCAGGGCATGCAGCACGAAACGGTGATGGACCCGGAGCTCCGACCGCCATCAGCGGTTCCGCCCCCGGCCGACCCGCCGCCGCCGCTGCCCGATCTCGAGATGGACCTGGGCGCCTTCGACAAGACGGCCTACGAGACGATGCCGACGCCGCTCGAGCCGGTCAGGCCGCCGACGCCTTCCAACGATCCGCACGTGATCGATTTCGACCTCTTCGATCCGAGCACCGAGGCGGAAATCGCTCCGCGCCCGGTCAAGCGCTGACGGCGAGCGCGCGACGCTGCGCCCGCCCCACCGTGACGCTCAGTGCAATGGCGAGCAGCACGGTGGCCAGGCCGACCCAGTTCATCCAGGCGATGGCGTCGTGGGCCAGCAGCCAGCCGCCGGCCGCCGCTCCCACCGCCTGGCCGACGTAGATCCCCGAACTGTTCAGCGCCACCGAGCCCGGTGCGAGCGTCGGCGACAGCGAGACCAATCGCGCCTGCTGGGCCGAATTGGTGGCGAAGCAACCCAGGCCCCAGGGCACCAGGATCAGCGCCAGCGTGGCGAAGGTGATGGCCAGCGGCCACAACAGCAGGCTCAGCGCAATCAGCCCGCTGGTGACCAGCACCATGCGCGCCGCGCCGATGCGGTCGATGTAGCGGCTCACGACCATGTTGCCCAGCAGGCCGCAGGCGCCGAACCAGGCCCACAGCAGGCCCAGCTGGGTCGCGTCTGCGCCGAGGCCCTGCCGCACGACCGGCGCGAAGTAGCTGAACAGCACGAACTGGCCGGCGCCCTGCAGCGCGGTGACGGAAACCACACCCATCAGCAACGGGCTCTTCAGGACGCTGCCCCAAGCCGAGCGTGACAGCGCGGGAGGGCGGATGCCCGGGGGCAGCTTGAGCCAGATCCACGCCGCGCTGGCGAGCGAGAGCAGGGCGATGACGCCGAAGGCCGCCCGCCAGCCGAAGTGCCCGCCGACCAGCGCACCGATCGGCAGCCCCAGCACCGAGGCCATGGACCAGCCGAGGAAGACGAAGGTGACGGCCCGGCCGCGCTGCTCGGTCGGCACCAGCAAGCCGGCACAGGCGGCTGCCTGCGCGGTGAAGACGGCAGGTGCGACCACGGTCAGCATGCGAACCGGCAACAAGCCGCCGAAGCTCGGCATCAGCAGGGAGAGCAGGTGGCCGGCGGCGTACCAGAGCATGGTCCAGGCGAGCAGCAGCCGGCGGTCCCAGCCCGCGACCAGCGCTGCCAGCAAGGGGGCGCCGAGGCACATCACGATCGCGCCCGCGGTGATCAGCTGGCCGGCCGTGGCGGCGCTGACTTGCAGCGACTGGCTGAGTTCGTTGAGCGTGCCGGGCACCACCATCACGCCGGTGCCGATGACGAAATTGCCTGCCAGCAGGGCCCACAGGGCAGCCGGCAGCGCAGGGCGCTTCAACGGCGGACCTGCAGCGCGCCGGGGTTGACGATGTTGGTCGGATTGCCCTTGATGAAGCTCACGACGTTGTCGAAAGCCTGGCCGAAGTACATCTCGTAGCTCTCCTGCTCCACATAGCCGATGTGCGGTGTGCAGATGCAGTTTTCGAGCCGCAGCAGCGCGTGGCCCTGCAAGGGGGGTTCGCTTTCGAAGACATCGATCGCGGCCAGCCCGGGCCGTCCGCGGTTCAGTGCCGCCAGCAGCGCGTCCTGCTCGACCAGCTCGGCGCGCGAGGTGTTGACGAACAGCGCGGTCGGCTTCATGCGCGAAAGATCCTCGAGCGTCACCAGGCTGCGGGTCTCGTCGCTCAGCCGCAGGTGGATCGACAGCACATCGGCCGCGGCGAAGAAGGCCTCGCGGTTGGGCGCCACCTGGAAACCATCGGAGCGTGCCTTGGCGCAGCTTTGCTCGCGGCCCCAGATCACGACCTGCATGCCGAAGGCCTGGCCATAGCGCGCCACCAGCTGGCCGATGCGTCCATAGCCCCAGATGCACAGGGTCTTGCCCTTGAGCACTGAACCCAGGCCGAAGTTCGGTGGCATCGAGGCCGACTTGAGGCCGGCCTGCTGCCAGGCGCCGTGCTTCAGGTTGCTGATGTACTGGGGCAGGCGGCGCATCGCGGCCATGATCAGTGCCCAGGTGAGTTCAGCGGGCGCCAGCGGCGAGCCCGATCCCTCGGCCACCGCGACGCCCTGTTCGGTGCAGGCATTGATGTCGATGTGCCCTCCGGCCCGGCCGGTCTGCGAGATCAGCTTGAGCTTGGGCAGCTTCTCGATCAGCTGGCGGGAGATCTGGGTACGTTCGCGGATCAGAACGATGACGTCTGCGTCCTTGAGTCGAACCGAGAGCTGTCCGATGCCCTTGACCGTGTTGGTATAGACCTTGGCCGCATAGGCGTCGAGCTTCGAGGCGCAATTCAGCTTGCGCACGGCGTCCTGATAGTCGTCGAGGATCACAATGTTCATGGCATGCCATTGTGCCTTGCACGAACGGCATGCTGTGACGGTTGGTCGACTTTGTGTCGGACCCTCACTGAGCTCAGTGCAAGCTCAGTGCAAGTGGGCGGGCCGCGGAAGGGCCTCGGCGGCTTCGAGCGCGACCAAGCGATCGAGTTCTGCGCATACGTCCGCCATTCGACCCGAGATCACCATGCGGCCGGCGGGGCGGCCCGGTTGATGCGCATCGACCATGCGGACCACACGCAGGGGACGCACCGGCGCCGCACTTGCGGCGGCGGTGCCACCGGTTGCGCCTTGTCGCATTGCGCAGCTCGGACGGATCCCGACGTAGCGCAGGCCCGAGGACATGGCCCGGCCCGAGCGGCGACGCGGCATCCAGCGGTCGGCCAGCGATTGCAGTGGCGTCAGAAGATCAGCAATGCTGAGGAGAGCGATTCCCATGTGAACTCCAGAAAAGTCAGAGGTTGGACACAGGCAGGATTGCTTTCATCGGCCTCGACAGGGTGATGGCTCTTGGCCATACGCCCGCCACCTGTCGCGGCCGGATCGGGTGCGCATGCTGACCGCACGCGCGATGAAGCTCGGGTTACATCAGCATCGTGTTGCGGATCAGACCGACCGCGAGCCCCTCGATTTCGAAGGGTTCGCCGGGCTGGACCACGATGGTGGGGTAGTCGGGGTTTTCGGCGTGAAGCTCGATGACCTGCTTGTTGCGCTTGAGGCGCTTGACCGTGACTTCGTCGCCCAGCCGCGCCACCACGATCTGGCCGTTGCGGGCTTCCTTGGTGGACTGGACCGCCAGCAGATCGCCGTCCATGATGCCGGCGTCGCGCATGGACATGCCGCGCACCTTGAGGAGGTAGTCGGGTTGGCGCTGGAAGAGGGTGTTCTCGACGTAGTAGGTCTGGTCGATGTGTTCCTGGGCCAGGATGGGCGAGCCGGCGGCCACGCGGCCGATCAGGGGCAGCGCCAGTTGGGCCATGCCGGGCAGCGAGAGCGAGAACTGGTTGTTGCGGGATTCGTTGAGGGAGCGCAAGGCGTCGCCCTTGAGGCGGATGCCGCGCGACGTGCCGCTCACGAGTTCGATGACGCCCTTGCGCGCCAGCGCCTGCAAGTGCTCTTCGGCCGCATTGGCCGATTTGAAGCCCAGCTCGGCGGCGATTTCGGCCCGCGTGGGCGGGGCGCCAGTGCGTGCGATGGCGCTCTGGATCAAATCGAGGATCTGCTGCTGGCGGGCTGTAAGCTTGACGGCGAACTGCATGATGGCTCCTGACGAGGCACTGGCTAAACGTCCAGTACCTGTATTTTTAACCAGTTTTCAAAAGTTGGCAAGCAATGGACGAAATCTCCATCCGTGACAGACGCCGCGTGATCGTCCTCGGTACCGGCGGAACCATCTCCGGCCGTGCCGGTGCGGCGAACGACAACATCGGCTACACCGCGGGCGAAGTGAGCGTCGGCGATCTGCTGCAGGGCATCGACGCGCCGTCCGGCGTTTCGCTCGAGGCCGAGCAGGTGGCTCAGCTCGACAGCAAGGACATGGGCTTCGCCATTTGGCGGACGCTGGCGCAGCGTTGTGCGCACTGGCTCGCCGAGCCGGATGTGGCGGGCGTGGTCATCACCCATGGGACCGACACGCTCGAGGAGACTGCCTTCTTCCTGCAGTCGGTGCTGGCGCCCTCGAAGCCGGTGGTCCTGACTTGCGCCATGCGGCCTGCAAGCGCCCTGGCGCCTGACGGGCCGCAGAATCTGCGCGACGCGATCAGCGTCGCCGCCACGCCGGGGGCGCGCGGCGTGGTCGCGGTGTGTGCCGGCACCGTCCACAGCGCTTTCGAGGTGCAAAAGGTCCACACCTATCGGCTCGATGCCTTCGATTCCGGCGACGCCGGACCGTTGGCCTACGTCGAGGAAGCGGCGGTGCGGCAGCTCAGGGACTGGCCGGCGACCGATCCGGCCGCACGGGCGTCCTACGATCGCATCGCGGCCTCGACGGCCTGGCCGCGCGTCGAGATCCTGGCGAGCCATGCCGAAGCGAGCGGAACCCTCGTCGACTTGCTGCTCGACGAGCGCCGCCGCGGCGTGGCCGAGCCGGTGCAGGGGATCGTGCTGGCCGCGACCGGCAATGGAACGCTGCATCAGGCGCTCGAGGCGGCGGCCCTCAGGGCGCAGGCCGAAGGCGTGGCGGTGTTGCGGGCGACGCGCTGCGCCGAGGGGCGGATCCTGCCGAAGCCGAACCAGAGCCTGCGTGACGCCGGCGCGCTGACGCCGGTCAAGGCGCGGATCGCGCTGATGCTGGAACTGCTCGCCGGCGGTGCCGCCCACTGACGCGATGCTCGACGCGCTGCGATCGACCCCCTGGGCCTATCCGGCGCTGGAGGCGGTGCACATTGTCGGCATCGCGCTGCTGCTCGGCAACCTGGTGGCGCTCGAGGCGCGTGTCTTCGGTCGCGCCGCGACCTTGCCGGTGGCGGGCCTGGCAAGGCTCTCGCTGAGCATCGTGCTGACCGGCTTCGCATTGGCGGCGCTCAGCGGATCGCTGATGTTCGCCACGCAGCCGGCCGAACTGCTCGCCAACCGTGCGTTCCAGGTCAAGATGGGGTTGTTGGTGCTGGCCGGCGGCAATGCGCTGTGGTTCCATGGCCGCCGTTCGCTGGCCAAACTTGACCTGCTGGCGCGGGTACAGATGTTGTCGTCCACTGCGATTTGGCTGGCGGTCGTGTTCTGCGGCCGCTGGATCGCCTATTGAGCGCCTTCAGTCCGAAAGGAGCTTCCCGCATGAAACGTCGCAGCCTCATGTTCGCCGCCGTCACGCTCCCCGGCGCCATGCCCTTCGCGTGGGCCCACCATGGATGGAGCAGTTTCGACCAGGGCCGGCCGCTCTACCTCGAAGGCAAGGTGTTGAGTTCGCGCTGGCAGAACCCGCATGCCGAACTGACGATCGAGGTGCCGGCCGACCTCAAGGTGCCCGCCGACCTGTCGCAGCGCGCGCTGCCGGCGCAGAGCGCGCCGGTCGACGGCCCGGGCCTGCTTGCCAAGGCGACGGTTCCGCGCCGCAAGGACCGCCAGTGGGAGCTCGAACTGGCGCCGCTGACGCGGATGGACGCCTGGAAGGTGCGCGAAATCCAACCCGGCAGCACGATCTCCGTCGTCGGTTTCGCCACCAAGGACGAAAAGGGCGATGCCGTGCTTCGCGTCGAATACCTGTTCGCCGACGGCAAGGCCTACGGGCTGCGTTCCAGCCCGGCCTGAATCAGCTGGACAGGGCGGCGAGCGCGCGCTGGGTGATATCGTCGACGCTGCCGACGCCGCTGATCGCGCGGTACTTCGGCGCGGCTGCCGGTTCGACCTTGGCCCAGTTCGAGTAATAGTCGACCAGCGGACGTGTCTGCTGGCTGTAGACCTCGAGCCGCTTGCGCACGGTCTCTTCCCTGTCGTCCTCGCGCTGGATCAGGTCCTCGCCGGTGAGGTCGTCCTTGCCTTCGGTCTTCGGCGGGTTGAACTTCAGGTGGTAGATGCGTCCCGAGGCGGGATGCGATCGGCGCCCGCTCATGCGCTCGATGATGTCCGAGAAGGGCACGTCGATCTCGAGCACGTAGTCGAGCTTGACGCCGGCCGCGCGCATCGCTTCGGCCTGCGGGATGGTGCGCGGGAAGCCGTCGAAGAGAAAGCCCTGCGCGCAGTCCGGCAGCGCGATGCGCTCCTTGACCAGGTTGATGATCAGATCGTCGCTCACCAGCGCGCCCGATGCCATGACGGCCTGGGCCTGGAGGCCCAGCGGCGTGCCGGCCTTGACGGCGGCCCGCAACATGTCGCCAGTGGAGATCTGGGGGATGCCGTACTTCTGGCAAATGAAGGCCGCTTGCGTGCCTTTTCCTGCCCCGGGGGCGCCCAACAAAATCAGTCTCATGGTGTCCTCGGAAGGTTCTTTGATTTCTGTCGCGCCACGGTGTGCATGAAGCACGGTCCAGGGCGGATTTTGCTTCGAGGATAGCATGGGGTGCAGGCCCGGCCCGGCCCGCAGGCGCTCGCTTCTAGGCGCTGAAGAGGGCGCGGACCCGCGCCAGGTCCTCCGGCGTGTCGATGCCCGGACCCGGCGCATGCGCGCTGACATGAACCGCGATTCGGTGGCCGTGCCACAGCGCGCGCAGTTGTTCGAGGGCCTCGGTCGCCTCGACCGGCGCCGGCGGCAGGTCGGGGAAGCCGCGCACGAAGCCGGCCCGGTAGCCGTAGATTCCGATGTGGCGAAGCGGCGCCGGCGCGGCCGGCAGCGCGGTCGGGCCGCTGGCGGCGAAGCCGTCGCGCCACCAGGGGATTGGCGCGCGGCTGAAATAGAGCGCATTGCCCGCGGCATCGAGCACGGTCTTGACCACGTTCGGATTGACGAAATCCTCCAGCGAATCGATCGCATGCGCCGCGGTGCTCATCGCGGCGCCGGGATGCATCGCCAGCGTCTCGGCCACGGCGTCGATCAGGCCCGGCTCGATCAGCGGCTCGTCGCCCTGGACGTTGACGACGATCGCGTCGTCGGCCAGGCCGAGCTGCGCGCAGGCTTCGGCCAGCCGGTCGCTGCCGCTCGCGTGATCGGTGCGTGTCAGCAGGGCGCGAACGCCGTGCGCGCTGCAGGCATCGACGATGCGGGCATCGTCCGCCGCCACCACCACGCCGGCGGCGCCCGAACGGGCGGCCTGCTGGGCGACGCGAACCACCATCGGCAGGCCGGCGATGTCGGCCAGCGGCTTGTCCGGCAGCCGCGTCGACGCCAGTCGAGCCGGGATCAGGACGGTGAATGCGGCGTTCAAGGGGAAGCTCCGTGCTGCACACTGCGGTGCGAGCTCGCTCGGGAGCGGCCCGGTGCGGTGTTCACAGCCCCAACTCTTCGTCGGAAAGGGTGCGCGCCTCGTTTTCGAGCAGCACCGGAATGCCGTCGCGCACGGGGTAGGCGAGGCGGGCGCTGCGCGAGACCAGTTCCTGCTTCTCGGCGTTCCAGGTCAGGGGGCCCTTGGTGACGGGGCAGACGAGCAGTTCAAGCAGCTTGGTGTCCATCGCTCGATGATAGCTTTGCGTCGAGTGCGGCGAAGAAGCCGGGCTCGGGTTCGAAGACCAGCGGCACGGCCAGCGCGGCCGGGGCCTTGCGCCACAGTTTCACGGCGTCCTTCTCGGTGCACAGCAGAAGCTGGCCGGAGCCTCCGGGCGGGCTCCAGTGGCTGAAATCGTCATGGTCGGGCAGCGCGATGCATTGCGCCGGCAGCACACCCCGCGCGCGCAGCATGTCGAAGAAGCCCTCGGGCTTGGCGATCGCCGCGACCGCGACCAGCGGGCGTCCGGCCAGCGAGGCCAGCGGCACGCGGCTTCCGTCTCGCTGCAGCGCATGGTCCGCGAGCGTGCGCCGGGCCCTGAAGCCGGCAAACGCGGGCTGCTCGCCGGTATGGAGGACCAGGTCGCAATGGCGCGGCCAGGGCTCGCGCAACAGGCCCGCCGGAAGCAGCCAGCCATTGCCGATACCGCGGTCGTCGAAGACGCAGATCTCGACGTCGCGGGCCAGGGCGAGATGCTGCAGGCCGTCGTCGCTCACGATCACCTGGGTCGACGGATGGCGGGCGAGCAGGGCGCGGACCGCCTCGATGCGGCGCCGGGCCACGAACACCGGCACACCGGTCGAGCGGCGGATCAGCGCCGGTTCGTCACCGACCGCCGCCGGATCGCTGTCGTCCAGCACCTCTCGGCAATCCTGCGTGCTGCGGCCATAGCCGCGCGAGACGACGCCGACGCGCTGGCCGCGGGCCGCCAGGTGCCGCACGATCGCCATCACCACCGGCGTCTTGCCGGAGCCGCCGGCGATCACGTTGCCGACGATGACGACCGGCACGCCGGCACCTTCGGTGCGCAGTACGCCCCGGCGATAGAGGGATCTCCGGAGCGCCGCCAGCCCGCCGAACAGCAGCGACAGCGGCCACAAGAAGCGGGCCTGCACGCCGCGTCGCAGCCAGGCGTCCCGCAACTAGCGCCCCGCCTGAGTGGCCGACTGGGTGGCGAAGGTGATCTGCATCAGTCCGGCCCGGCGCGCCGCTTCCATCACCGTGATGACCGATTGATGGGCCGCGCTGGCGTCGGCGCTGATGATCACGACGTTGTCCTTGGCGCCGCCGGCGGCGGCCGTCAGGGCTGCGGTCACGGTCTCGACGTTGCGGTCCGGCAGCACCGTCTTGTTGATCGAATAGCGGCCGTCGGCCGACACGGCGACGATCACTTCTTTCGGATAGTCGCGCTGGGCCTCGACGTCGGCCACCGGCAGCCGCAGTTGCATCTCGGTGAACTTGCTGTAAGTGGTCGACAGCATCAGGAAGATCAGCACGACCAGCAGCACGTCGATGAACGGGATCAGGTTGATCTCGGGCTCCTCGCGCGAGCCGTGGCGGAAGTGCATTCTCATCGGCGCAGCGTGTCCAGGTGGCGGGCGAAGCGCTCGCCGGCCAGTTCGAGGTTGAGCAGATATTCGTCGACCCGGCTGCGGAAGTAGCGCCAGAAGATCAGCGCTGGAATGGCGATGATGAGGCCGAAGGCGGTGTTGTAGAGCGCAATGGAGATGCCGTGCGCAAGTTGCGCCGGATTGCCCGAGCCCACTGCGCCGTTGGCCGGCGATTGCGAGCCGAAGATCTCGATCATCCCGATCACGGTCCCGAGCAGGCCGAGCAGCGGCGCCGCCGACGCGATGGTGGCGAGCGCGGGCAGGTAGCGCTCGAGGCGGTGCGCCACCACGCGGCCGGCCGATTCCATCGACACGCGCAGGTCGTCCTCGGTCGCCATCGGATTGGTGTTGAGGGCGCGGAAGCCGGCGGCCAGCACTTCACCGAGGCCGGAGTTCTGTTCCAGCTTGGTGACCACGTCGGGGCCCGGAATCGACGCCCGCGAGACCGTGATCGCTTCGTCGAGCAGCTTGGGCGGCAGGACCCTGGAGGTCTTGAGACTGGTGAATCGCTCGATGACGAGCGCCATGCCGATCACCGAACAAGCGAGCAATGGCCAGATCGGCCAACCCGCAGCAACTATGATGGAAAACAAGGATTCCTCCGGCCCATGGACTGTCAATGCGCGGCGATTATCCACCCGCGCGGCGCGCTGTTACGAGAAGTATTCGTGTCGGCGCCGTCGCACAGAATATGTGGATAACTTTGTGATTAACACGCAGAGCGACCTGTCCAGAGCCGCGGCGGCTGGGCGTTTCCACAGATCGACTGAAAATTGAGCAGCACTTTTTCCAATGAAATCAATAGCTTGCACGGCAACCTGTGCCTGTGGTAGCGGTACCCCGATTTTTGGGGGGAGCGCAGTCCGCCTTGTGGACGACTCAGGCTTGTGACAGCGGCAAATGATGATTGAACGTGAGCAACCGCCCTCGTCTGGCGTGAGAGTGTGGGCCGTTGGCGCCTTGTGCCGGGCGGTCGCCGATGCGCTGGATGCGCGCTTCAACCCGGTCAGCGTGCGCGGCGAAATCTCGGGCTTCTCGCGGGCCGCCAGTGGCCACTGCTACTTCTCGCTGAAGGACGAATCCGGCCAGCTTCGCTGCGCCATGTTCCGGCGCGCCGCGAGCCTGCTCGATTTCGCGCCGCGCGACGGCGACCAGGTCGAAGTGCGCGGACGGCTCGCGGTCTACGAGCCGCGCGGCGACCTGCAACTGGTGGTCGAGAGCCTGCGCCGTGCCGGGCAGGGCGCCTTGTTCGAGCAGTTCCTGCAGCGCAAGGCCCGGCTCGAGGCCGAAGGGCTGTTCGATCCCGCGCGCAAGCGGGAACTGCCCACCGTGCCGCGGGCCATCGGGCTGGTGACCTCGCTCGGCGCCGCGGCGCTGCACGACGTCGTCACCGCATTGCGGCGCCGGGTGCCGCACATTCCGGTCGTGCTGGCGCCGGCGGCGGTGCAGGGCGCCGGCGCGCCGGCGGAACTGGTGCGCTCGCTGCAGTCCCTCTATGCGCTCGAGCCGAAGGTCGACGTCATCCTGCTGGTGCGCGGCGGCGGCTCGATCGAGGACCTGTGGGCCTTCAATGACGAGACCCTGGCGCGCACCATCGTGCAGAGTCCGGTGCCGGTGGTCAGCGGTGTCGGCCACGAGACCGACTTCACCATTGCGGACTTCTGCGCCGACGTGCGCGCGCCCACCCCGACCGCCGCCGCCGAGCTGGTCGCGGCACCGCGTGAGCTGTGGCTCGGGGCGCTCGGCCTGCTCGAGGATCGGCTGCGCGACGCCATCTCGAGCCGCCTCGACGTCCTGGGCCAGCGCCTCGATGTCGCGACGAGCCGCCTCGGGCGCCCGTCGACGCTGGTGGCGCGCCAGCGCCTGGGCCTCGCCCACCAAGCGCAGCGCCTGCACTACGCGGTGCTCTCCCGGACCGGCCGCTTCGCGCAGGCGCATCAGGCCTTGCAGGCGAGGGCGCCGCTCGGACTGCGCAGTACGCTCGCCCGCCACCACGAACGGCTCGAGCGTGCCGCGCTGCGCCTGCAGTTGCTCGATCCCGCGCTGGTGCTGCAGCGGGGCTATGCCTGGCTGACGGACGCCGATGGCCGAGCGGTCACGCGGGCCGCCGATCTGGCGCCGGGCGACCCGGTCAGGGCGCAACTGGCCGACGGCGCGGTGGACCTGAAAGTGGTGCAATAAGGGCCGCGACAGGGACATCGCGGCGACGTCCGACGTCCGTTGCACGAATCCTTCCTAGAATCTCCGATTCCCTCAACCAACCCGCGAGAAAAAAACATGGAACACGTTCTTCCTCCTCTGCCGTATCCGCTCGACGCCCTGGCGCCCGAGTATTCGAAGGAAACGATGGAATACCACTACGGCAAGCACCACAACGCGTATGTCGTGAACCTGAACAACCTCCAGAAGGGCACCGAGTTCGAGAGCATGACGCTCGAGGACATCGTCAAGAAGTCCAGCGGCGGCATCTACAACAACGCGGCCCAGATCTGGAACCACACCTTCTTCTGGAACTGCATGAAGCCGGCCGGCGGCGGCGAACCCAGCGGCGCCCTGGCCAAGGCGATCGACGCCAAGTGGGGCAGCTACGCGGCCTTCAAGGAAGCCTTCGTGAAGTCGGCGGTCGGCAACTTCGGCTCCGGCTGGACCTGGCTGGTGAAGAAGGCCGACGGCTCGGTGGACATCGTCAATACCGGCGCCGCCGGGACGCCCCTGACCACCGCCGACAAGGCGCTGCTGACGGTCGACGTCTGGGAGCATGCCTACTACATCGACTACCGCAACCTGCGCCCCAAGTATGTCGAGACCTTCCTCGCGAAGCTGGTGAACTGGGACTTCGTCGCCAAGAACTTCGGCTGATTCCCCATTTTCGAGGACCGAAAGGAAGCCGACCCGCGGGTCGGCTTTTTGCTGGCCGGGCGGCCGGCTCAGCGGCGGTTGGCGAACAGCTCGCCGCCGAGCTTGGACCCGGCCTTGATGTTCTTCTTCGCGAACCAGCCCTGGTTCACCTCGAGCACGAAGCGAACCGGTTCCTTGGAGCAGTGCGAATCCTCGGTCATCGGCTGCATGTCGGCCAGGTTCACGATGCGGCCGTCGTCGGCGACGAAGGCGGCGGTCAGCGGCAGCAGGGTGTTCTTCATCCAGAAGCACTGGGTGGCGGACTGTTCGAAGACAAACACCATGCCCTCGGTCGGCGGCATTTCCTGGCGGAACATGAGTCCGATTTCGCGTTGCCGCGGCGTCTGCGCCACCTGGGCGTCGATCTGGTACATGCCGGCTGATATGCGGGTCCGCGGCAATTGGCTTTGCGGTTCCTGGGCATTGGAAATAGCCGTCAATGAAACAGACAGCGCGAGAAGACTGAAAAAACGCATGAACATGGTCGACTTTCGGGGACGGCAACGCAAACAAGAATGCCCGCTGAGGCGGGCATGATCGATTGAGCGCAAAGCTTACCTCCTATTGGCCAGGATTGCCTGACCCAAAAGGACAGGGTCGGTTCGTCCGGGCAAAAAAAAGCGCTCCGTGGAGCGCCTTTTCAATGACCGGACGAATCCGATTACTGCGGCGTGCCGCCTTGCGGGTTCATCTTGCGAACGCTGCCGTCCTTGTTGCGGCGACGGTCGCTGCGGGTCTCGGCGCGTGCCTGGCCGGCCGTTGCTGCACCGCTCGGGGCCAGGCCGCCGCTGCCCTCAGCGGTCTTGGGGGCGTCGCCAGCTTGAGGACGCACTTCCCCTTGCGGCTTCGAGGCGCGGCGCTCGACGGCTCGCTGCTGGGGCTTGGAGTTGGTGATCGGCTGTTGTTCCGACGAGGCGCCGGCCGGATTTTGCGCATAGGCACCAGCTGCGAACAGGCCGGCCATCATGACTGCGAGAACTTTGCTCATTACGGATTCCTCAATGGAAATGGTTTGAAAACGCCTCCCGGCCGGCAGAAGGTCTGCCAACAACGGAGCCGGCACGGCGGTGGTTGGCACATCCTTCGGGCTCCTCCGGTTGCGTCTAAAATTCTAAGGGTATTCAGGCGACTGGAAACCCGCTGTGTTCCGGCCTTCATCTCATCCGGAGTCTTGTCTCATGTCCAACTATCAGCACATCAAAGTCCCGACCGAAGGCCAGAAGATCACGGTCAACGCCGACAATTCGCTCAATGTGCCCGATCAGCCGATCATTCCATTCATCGAAGGCGACGGCACCGGACTGGATATCACGCCGGTGATGCTCAAGGTGGTCGATGCGGCCGTGGCCAAGGCCTACGGCGGCAAGCGGAAGATCCAGTGGATGGAGGTCTACGCCGGCGAGAAATCGACCCGGATCTACGGCCCCGACGTCTGGCTGCCCGAGGAAACCCTGGACGCCGTGCGCGACTACGTGGTGTCGATCAAGGGCCCGCTGACCACCCCGGTGGGCGGGGGCATCCGCTCGCTGAACGTCGCGCTGCGCCAGGAGCTGGACCTGTACGTCTGCCTGCGGCCGATCCAGTATTTCGAAGGCGTTCCGAGCCCGGTCAAGGAGCCCCAGAAAACCAACATGGTGATCTTCCGCGAGAACTCCGAAGACATCTATGCCGGCATCGAATTCGAAGCCGAGAGCGACAAGGCGAAGAAGCTCATCAAGATCCTGCAGGAGGAGTTCGGCGTCAAGAAGATCCGCTTTCCGAATACCTCCGGCATCGGCATCAAGCCGGTGTCGCGCGAGGGCACCGAACGCCTGGTTCGCAAGGCGATCCAGTACGCCATCGACAACGACAAGCCCAGTGTCACGATCGTGCACAAGGGCAACATCATGAAGTTCACCGAAGGCGGTTTCCGCGACTGGGCCTATGGTCTGGCGGCCAAGGAATTCGGTGCGGAACTGGTCGACGGCGGCCCGTGGATGAAGCTCAAGAGCCCGAAAAGCGGCAAAGAAATCACCGTCAAGGATTCGATCGCTGACGCTTTTTTGCAACAGATTCTGCTGCGGCCGGCCGAATACAGCGTGATCGCGACCCTCAACCTGAACGGCGACTACATTTCCGACGCTCTGGCGGCCCAGGTCGGCGGCATCGGCATCGCTCCCGGCGCCAATCTCAGCGACACCGTCGCGATGTTCGAAGCCACCCATGGCACGGCGCCGAAGTACGCGGGCAAGGACTACGTGAATCCGGGTTCCGAGATCCTCTCGGCCGAAATGATGCTGCGCCACATGGGCTGGACCGAAGCCGCCGACCTGGTCATCCGCTCGATGGAGAAGTCGATCGCCAGCAAGAAGGTCACCTACGACTTCGCAAGGCTCATGGAAGGCGCCACCCAGGTCAGCTGCTCGGGCTTCGGGCAGGTGATGATCGACAACATGTAAAAAATGGCCGGAGCGTCCGCTCGGACGCTTCGCTCCCGAGCCCCGGGCCGACAGGCGCCGGGGCTTTTTCATGGCCGTAAAAACCCTCTGGCAGCAGGCCTTTGCGCCGTCGGGGCATGCTGCTTGCATCCGTTGAAACGTGCTCTCCTGGCCGCATTCGCCTTGAATGTCACAAAGCCGCCACCAGTTGTGTCACATCGTCGAGTGCAACCGGCGGCGGCTCTATAAAATGAATTTCATGGCTACCAGAATCCCTTCGACCCCCAAGACGCCGCCGGCCGTGAAGCCGAGGCGGGACGATGGCGATGCGGTCGTGCTCGAGCGGCGACCGCAGAAGACCGCGCCGCCCCAGATGTTCCAGGTCGTGATGCTGAACGACGACTACACGCCGATGGAATTCGTCATCGTCGTGATCCAGGAGTTCTTCAGCAAGGACCGGGAGACCGCGACCCAGATCATGCTCAAGATCCACCTCGATGGCCGGGGTGTCTGCGGGGTGTACTCCCGCGACATGGCGGCCACCAAGGTCAATCAGGTGATGGAAGCGGCGCATCAGGCCGGGCACCCGCTGCAATGCGTCAGCGAACCGGTCGAGTGAACCTGTTGAATTGAGCGCGCTCCAACCCATCTGAGAAATTATTTACAGCAAGGCAAAAGGAAATCACATGATTGCCCAGGAACTGGAAGTCAGCCTGCACATGGCTTTTGTAGAAGCCAGGCAGCAGCGCCACGAGTTCATCACGGTGGAGCACCTGCTGCTCGCTTTGCTGGACAACCCGAGTGCCGCGGAGGTTCTGCGCGCCTGTTCGGCCAATGTCGACGACCTGCGCGCGTCGCTCACCAACTTCATCAAGGACAACACGCCCCAGGTGGCGGGTACCGACGATGTCGACACCCAGCCGACGCTGGGTTTCCAGCGCGTGATCCAGCGCGCCATCATGCATGTGCAGTCCACCGGCAACGGCAAGAAGGAAGTCACCGGCGCCAATGTGCTGGTCGCGATCTTCGGCGAGAAGGATTCGCATGCGGTCTACTACCTGCACCAGCAGGGCGTGACGCGCCTCGACGTGGTGAACTTCATCGCCCACGGCATCAAGAAGAGCGATCCGCCGGAAGCCGCCAAGGGCAGCAGCGACGCTTCGTCGGGTGATGGCGAGGAAGGCGGCGGCGAGAAGAACGAGAAGTCCTCTCCGCTCGAGCAGTTCACGCAGAACCTCAACCAGCTTGCCAAGGAAGGCAAGATCGATCCGCTGATCGGCCGCGAGTACGAGGTCGAGCGCGTGATCCAGATCCTGTGCCGCCGGCGCAAGAACAACCCGCTGCTGGTGGGCGAAGCCGGCGTCGGCAAGACCGCGATCGCCGAAGGCCTGGCCTGGCGCATCACGCAGAACGACGTGCCGGAAATCCTGGCCGAATCGAACGTGTATTCGCTCGACATGGGCGCGCTGCTGGCCGGCACCAAGTACCGCGGCGACTTCGAACAGCGCCTGAAGGGCGTGCTCAAGTCGCTCAAGGACAAGCCGAACGCGATCCTGTTCATCGACGAGATCCACACGCTGATCGGCGCCGGTGCGGCATCGGGCGGCACGCTCGACGCATCCAACCTGCTCAAGCCGGCGCTGTCGAGCGGCCAGCTCAAGTGCATCGGCGCGACGACGTTCACCGAATACCGCGGCATCTTCGAGAAGGATGCGGCCCTGTCGCGTCGCTTCCAGAAGGTCGACGTGGTCGAGCCGACGGTGCAGGAAACCGTCGACATCCTGAAGGGCCTGAAGTCGCGCTTCGAGGAGCACCATGGCGTCAAGTACGGTGTGGCCGCATTGCAGGCTGCCGCCGAACTGAGCGCCAAGTACATCAACGACCGTCACCTGCCCGACAAGGCGATCGACGTGATCGACGAAGCCGGTGCGGCCCAGCGCATACTGCCCGCGAACAAGCGCAAGAAGACCATCAGCAAGACCGAGGTCGAGGAGATCGTCGCCAAGATCGCGCGCATCCCCCCGGCCAACGTCTCGAACGACGACCGCGGCAAACTGCAGACCATCGAGCGCGACCTCAAGAGCGTGGTGTTCGGCCAGGACAAGGCGCTTGAAGTGCTGGCTTCTGCCGTCAAGATGGCACGTTCGGGCCTGGGCCGCGACGACAAGCCGATCGGCTCGTTCCTGTTCAGCGGCCCCACCGGCGTCGGCAAGACCGAAGCGGCGAAGCAGCTGGCCTACATCATGGGCATCGAGCTGATCCGCTTCGACATGTCGGAGTACATGGAGCGCCATGCGGTGAGCCGCCTGATCGGCGCGCCTCCGGGTTATGTCGGTTTCGACCAGGGCGGCCTGCTGACCGAGGCCATCACGAAGAAGCCGCACGCGGTGCTGCTGCTCGATGAGATCGAGAAGGCGCACCCGGACATCTTCAACGTGCTGCTGCAGGTCATGGACCACGGCACCTTGACCGACAACAACGGGCGCAAGGCCGACTTCCGCAACGTGATCATCGTGATGACCACCAATGCGGGCGCCGAGACCATGAACAAGGCGACCATCGGCTTCACCAACCCGCGCCAGGCGGGTGACGAGATGGCCGACATCAAGCGCCTGTTCACGCCGGAGTTCCGCAACCGTCTGGACGCGATCGTGAGCTTCAAGGCGCTCGACGAGCAGATCATCCTGCGCGTGGTCGACAAGTTCCTGCTGCAACTCGAGACCCAGCTGGCCGAGAAGAAGGTCGACGTCACCTTCACCGACGCGCTGCGCAAGCACCTGGCGAAGAAGGGCTTCGATCCGCTGATGGGCGCGCGCCCGATGCAGCGCCTGATCCAGGATACGATCCGTCGTGCCCTGGCCGACGAGCTGCTGTTCGGTCGCTTGCAGGAGGGCGGACGGCTGACCGTCGACCTCGACGACAAGGAAGAAGTGCAGCTGGACATCCAGCCGCTGCCGAAGAAGGAAGGCCGGGCCAAGCCCGAAGCCGAAGAAGCGGCGGCAGGTTGAGCCACTTCCGCCACAGCGGCGGAATCGTCCGATCAGAAGGCCGGTAGCATTGCTGCCGGCCTTTTTCATTTCACCTCGAGATTTCTTCCCCTTGATCGTCCCCGAGCTCAGCCAGGAATGGAAGACCGGCCTCTCCCTGGCGTGGAGCGGCTACATCGCCGTGCTGTCGGTCTGGATCGTGATGCAGAAGCGTGCGCCGGTCTCGACCATGAGCTGGATCCTGTCGCTGGCGCTGCTGCCTTTCGCGGGCTTCCTCATCTATTACTTCCTGGGGCCGCAGCGGCTCAAGAAGCAGCGCCTCAAGCGGCTGCGCAGCCGGGCCAGCGCGCTGGCGCCCGCCGACGTCGTGATGCTGCGGGAGGCGAGGGCGCACGCGCCGCCGGCCTTGCGCCAGATGGCGGCACTCGGGATGGCGGCCTGCGGGCTGCCGGTATCGAGCGCGACGTCGGCCGAACTGCTGTCGGGCGGCGCGCGCACCTTCGATGCGATCTTCGACGCGGTCCGCGCGGCGCGTGACCACGTCCATCTCGAGTACTACATCTTCGAGCCCGACCGGATCGGCACCGCCCTGCGCGACCTGCTCATCGAGCGCGCCCGGGCGGGCGTCAAGGTGCGGCTGCTGCTCGATGCGCTCGGCTCCCAGCGGGTCGGGCGCCAGTTCATGGCGCCGATGCAGGCGGCCGGTGTCCATGTCGCGCTGTTCCACGAGACCCGCATCGGCCGGCGCCTGCGCCCGGTGACCAACTACCGGACCCACCGCAAGATCGTGGTCTGCGACGGCCGGGTGGGCTTCACGGGCGGCGTCAACATCACCGACGCCGAAGACGCCCGGGCCCGGGCCGATGCGTACCACGATGTCCACCTGCGGATCGAGGGCAGCGCGGTGCGCTGGCTGCAAACCACCTTTCTCGAAGACTGGACCTACGCGACCGGCGAGGACCCGCGCCAGATCGACCACGCGCTGCCGCTTCTGCTGCCGGACCTGCCGCTGGGCGAGGCGGCGGGCGAAATCCCGGTGCAGATCGTCACCAGCGGGCCCGACAATCCGCTCGAGGCGATCCACCGGATGCATCTCGCGGCGATCCAATCCTCGGAGCGGCGCGCCTGGCTCACGACGCCCTATTTCGTGCCCGGCGAGCCGGCCCTGATGGCGTTGACCAGTGCCGCGCTGCGCGGCGTCGATGTCCGGCTGCTGGTGCCGCGGCGCAGCGATTCGCTGGTCGTGAGCGCGGCGGCCCGCTCCTACTACGACGAGCTGATCGCTGCCGGCGTCAAGGTCTGGGAGTACAAGGCGCGCATGCTGCACTCCAAGACGCTGGTGGTGGACGATCACTGCGCGATGATCGGCACGGCCAACTTCGACAATCGCAGCTTCAGGCTCAATTTCGAAGTGATGGCCGTGATCTACGGGACGACGCTGGCGGAGCCCCTGGTGGCGCAGTTCGAGACCGACCTCCGAAGCGCTTCGCCGATCCGGGCCAACCGGCGCCAGAAGTTCCTGCGCCGTCTGGCCGACGCCACCGCCCGCCTGTTTTCTCCTCTGCTTTGAACATGCCTCCTCATACCTTTCTCTGGCACGACTACGAAACCTTCGGTGCGGTGCCGCGACGCGACCGGCCCTCGCAGTTCGCTGCGATCCGCACCGACGCCGAACTCAACGAGGTCGGCGAGCCGTTGATGGTCTATTGCCGGCCCGCGCCCGACTACCTGCCGAGCCCGGAGGCCTGCCTGATCACCGGCATCACGCCGCAGCAATGCCTGGAACGCGGCATTGCCGAGCATGAATTCGCGGCCCGGATCGAGCAGGCCTTCTCGCAGCCCGGCACCATCGGCGTCGGCTACAACACGATCCGCTTCGACGACGAAGTGACGCGCTTCCTGTTCTGGCGCAACCTGATCGATCCCTATGCGCGCGAGTGGCAGAACGACTGTGGCCGCTGGGACCTGCTGGACGTCGTGCGGCTGACCTATGCGCTGCGTCCCGACGGCATCGAATGGCCCAGGAAGGCCGATGGCAGCCAGAGCTTCAAGCTCGAGGATCTGGCGCGTGCCAACGGGCTGCTGCATGAAGCGGCGCACGATGCGCTGTCGGACGTTCGCGCCACGATCGCGCTGGCTCGCTTGATCCGCGAGAAGCAGCCCAAGCTGTTCGACTTCGCGTTCGGGCTGCACCGCAAGGACCGGGTCGCGGCCGAACTCGGCCTGCCGGCCACGCGCGAGACCGCGCGGCCCTTCCTGCACGTGTCGGGCATGTTCCCGGCCGAGCGCGGCTGCCTGGCCGTCATGTGGCCGCTGGCCAGCCACCCGACCAACAAGAACGAGCTGCTGGCCTGGGACCTGGCGCATGACCCGAGCGAACTGCGCGATCTCGATGTCGAGACGCTGCGGCTGCGGCTGTTCACGCGCAGCGCCGAGCTGCCCGAGGGCGTGCAGCGGCTGCCGCTCAAGGGCATTCACCTGAACAAGTCGCCGATGGTGGTCGGCAATCTCAAGACGCTGGCGCCGGCGATGGCGGCGCGCTGGGGCATCGACCTCGAGGCCGCTCTGCACCATGCGGCGATCGCCGCGGCCTTGCCCGACATGAGCGCGATCTGGCCGCGGGTCTACGAGCGGCCCCGCGAAGGGACGCCGGATGTCGACGAGGATCTCTACGGCGGCTTCGTCGGCAACGCAGACCGGCGCCGGCTCAACGAACTGCGGAGCCTGTCGCCGGCCGAGCTCGCGCGCTCGCGGACCGGTTTCGACGACCCCCGGCTCGAGGAACTGCTGTTTCGCTACCGTGCCCGCAACTTCGTCGACACGCTCAGCGAGGAAGAGGCCGAACGCTGGGAGGCGCACCGCGTGGCGCGGCTGCTCGAAGGCGAGGGCGGCGCACGCAACGTCGACGCGCTGTTCGCCGAGATCGACACGCTGGCCGAGACGGCGGACGAGCGTGCCGAAGAAATCCTCGGTGCGTTGTACGAGTATGCCGAGGCGATCGCGCCGACCGTGTGAGGCATCGAAGATGACCATTCGGCGACTTGAACCTGCTGACGCCGCAACCTACCGGGCGCTGATGCTGGCCGCCTATGCGCAGCACCCGGATGCGTTCACGTCGAGCGCGGCCGAGCGGGCGGCGCTCCCGTTGTCGTGGTGGGGTGCCCGGCTCGACGGGTCGCCCACGGCAGCGCAAGTGGTGCTCGGCGCCTTCGATGGCGACCGGCTGGTGGGGGCTGCCGGGCTGGAGTTCGAAAGGCGGGAGAAGGCGCGCCACAAGGCGCAGCTGTTCGGCATGTATGTCGCGGCGCCGGCACGCCAGGGCGGTTTCGGACGACAGCTGGTGGAGGCTGCGCTGGCGCTGGCCGCGGCCCGGGACGGCGTCCGGCTGGTCCAACTGACCGTGACCGAAGGCAACCGCGCGGCCCGATCGCTCTACGAGCGCTGCGGTTTCACGGTCTTCGGCGTGGAGCCCTACGCGGTGGCGCTGGGTACCGCCTTTCTCTCGAAGGTCCACATGTGGCGCGCCGTCGCCCCGCTCGACTGAGAATGCAGGCGGCTCAGGCGCGCGGCGGCATCCAGCGGGTCTCTGCGTCGCGCCCGGGCAGGTGCAGCGCGGCGGTCGCGGCCGGTGTCTCGGCCAGCAGGCGCCCCTTGCGGTAGACCTTGAGCCGGGTGGCGCGCAGCCGGATCGCCTCCACCGGGTCGCGTGCCTGCAGCAGCATGAAGCTCGCATCGCAGCCGGCCTCGAGCCCGTAGCCTTCGAGGTGCATCAGCTTGGCGGCGTTGACGGTCACGGCGTCGAAGCAATCGCGGATCCCGGCCTGGCTGGTCATCTGGGCCACGTGCAGGCCCATGTGCGCGACCTCCAGCATGTCGCCCGAGCCCATTCCGTACCACGGGTCCATCACGCAGTCGTGGCCGAAGGCGACGTTGACGCCGGCGGCCATCAGTTCGGGCACGCGGGTCATGCCGCGGCGCTTGGGGTAGCTGTCGTGGCGGCCCTGCAGCGTGATGTTGATGAGCGGATTCGAGATCACTGCAACACCGCTCTCGGCGATCAACGGCAGCAGCTTGCTGACGTAGTAGTTGTCCATCGAGTGCATTGATGTGCAGTGCGAGCCCGTGACCCGGCCCTGCAGCCCGAGGCGCTGGCTCTCGAAGGCCAGGGTCTCGATGTGGCGCGAGAGCGGGTCGTCGGACTCGTCGCAGTGCATGTCGACCAGCTTGCCGCGCTCGGCCGCGATTTCGCAGAGCAGCTTCACGCTGGCCGCCCCATCGGCCATCGTGCGCTCGAAGTGCGGAATGCCGCCGACCACGTCGACGCCCTTGCCGAGCGCGCGCTTCAGGTTGTCGACGCCGCCGGGCGAGCGCAGCACGCCGTCCTGGGGAAAGGCAACCAGCTGCAGATCGAGATAGGGCGCGACGAGGCGCTTGACCTCCAGCAGCGCGTCGACCGCGAGGAGGCTGGCTTCGCTGGTGTCCACATGGCTGCGGATCGCGAGCAGGCCCTTGGCCACGGCCCAGTCGCAGTAGGCCAGCGCGCGCTCGATCAGGGCGTCGGCCGTGAGCAGCGGCTTGAGTTCGCCCCACAGCGCGATGCCTTCGAGCAGCGTCCCGCTCTGGTTGACGCGCGGCAGGCCGTAGCTCAGCGTGGCGTCCATGTGGAAGTGCGGATCGACGAAGGGCGGCGCCACGAGCAGGTCGGCGGCATCGAGCGTTTGGTGGGCGGGCGCGGCCAGGCCGGCCGTCACTTCGGTGATGCGGCCGCCCTCGACCGCGATCGACATGCCGCTGCGGCCGTCGGGCAGCGAGGCGTTCTGGACCAGGAGGTCGAGCATCAGCGTTCTCCTTTTCGGTAGGGTTTCATCAGTGCCTGCGGATAGCTCGCCTTGCGCGCCACCAGCACCAGCGCCAGGATCGACAGCAGGTAGGGCAGCATCAGGTAGAGCTGATAGGGCAGGACGGCATCGCCGGATTGTTGCAGCCGCAATTGCAGCGCGTCGAAGAAGGCGAACAGCAGCGCGCCGAGCAGCGCCTTGCCGGGCCGCCAGGATGCGAACACCACCAGTGCCACGCAGATCCAGCCGCGGCCGTTGATCATGTTGAAGAAGAAGGCGTTGAAGGCGGACAGCGTGAGAAAGGAACCGGCCACGCCCATCAGCGCCGAGCCGGCGACGATCGCGCCGGTGCGCGTGGCGGCGACCGATACGCCCTGGCCCTCGGCCGCCTGAGGGTTCTCGCCGACCATGCGCACCGCCAGGCCGGCGGGCGTCCGGTACAACACCCAGGCGACCAGCGGGACCAGCAGCAGGGCCAGCAGCGTGAGGGGTGTCTGCGACTCGAGCACCGGGACATGCAGCCAGTCCATCGATGCGAAGGGCGTGACGGTCGGCGGCGTGTTGACCTTCGGGAAGCTCACGCGGTAGCCGTAGGAGCTCAGCGCGGTGGCGAGCAGCGTGATGCCCAGCCCCGACACATGCTGGGACAGCGCCAGGCCGACCGTCAGGAACGCGTGCAGCAGGCCGAACACGGCACCCGTGAGCGCGGCGACCCCGACCCCGACCCACAGCGGTGCCCCGGCATAGACCGCGACCCAGCCGGTGAAGGCGCCGGCGACCATGATGCCCTCGATGCCGAGGTTCAGCACGCCGGCGCGCTCGCACAGCAGCACGCCCAAGGTGCCGAAGATCAACGGCGTCGCGATGCGCAGCACCGCGACCCAGAAAGACGCATTCGACAGGATGTCGGCGATGTCGCTCATTTCAGTGCTCCACCACGTGATCGCGTGACCCGCGACGCATGAAACCGGCGCAGTCCGATACCAGGGATACCGCGCAACCGGCTTTGCCGGGCCGCCGGTATCGCCCCACTTGAGGGGCTGAGGTCCGCGGCTCCAAGCCTGCCTGCGCAGGCTTGGACGGAACCGAAGAGCCGCTGCCTCTGGCAGCGACTCGGGGCGCCGCAGGCGCTTCGGGGGTGTTTCATCTCCTCACCCGGTATTGGGTCAGCAAGGTGGCGACCAGCACCGCGATCAGCGAAGCCGCCACGATCACGTCGGCGATGTAGGTCGGAACGCCGATCGCGCGGCTCATGGTGTCGGCTCCGACCAGCACGCCGGCCACGAACACGCCGGCGGCCAGCACGCCGAGCGGATGCAGCCCGGCCAGCATGGCGATCACGATGCCGCTGTAGCCGTAGCCCGGCGACATGTCGAGGGTCACGTAGCTGGTGCGCCCCGCGACCTCGATCGCGCCGGCGAGGCCGGCCAGCGCGCCCGACAGCAGTGCGACCCACACCACGGTGCGCGTGACCGGCACGCCGGCGAAGGCGGCGGCGCGCGCGTTCGCGCCGACGGCGCGGATGTCGAAGCCGATCACGGTGTACTTGAACAGCAGCCACACCAGGACGGCCAAGCCGCCGGCCCACAGCAAGCCGGTGTGGATGCGCGTCTGGGCGACCAGCTTGGCGAGCTCGAGCTCCGACTGCAGCGAGACGCTCTGCGGCCAGCCCATCGCGCTCGGGTCCTTCATGGGGCCGTCGAGCATCGCCGAGACGCCGAGCAGCACGATGAAGTTGATCAGCAGCGTGGTCACGACCTCGTCGACGCCGAGCCTGTTCTTCATCAGCGCCGGGCCCAGCAGCAGCAGCGCGCCGGCCAGCGCCGCGGCCGCCATCGTCAGCGGGAACAGCAGCCAGGTCGGCAGCGCGAAGCCGGCGCCGCCGTGCAGGCCGCCGACCGCCACCGCGGCCAGCGCGCCGGCATAGAGCTGGCCCTCGGCGCCGATGTTGAAGAGCCGGGCCTTGAAGGCGACCGTGGCGGCCAGGCCCGTGAGGATCAGCGGGACGGCCCGGGTCAGGGTTTCGCTCCAGGCGAAGACCGAGCCGAAGCCGCCTTGCAGCAGCAGCGCGTAGGTGCGCCCGACCGGCGCGCCGGCCCAGAGAACGAGCAGGGCGCTGACCAGCAGGGTGAAGGCGACGGCACCGACAGGCGCCAGCACGAGCGCGGCGCGCGATGCGCGATGGCGACGTTCGAGTCTCACGCGGGGACTGCGCTCATGAACCCGCCATCGCCAGGCCGATCGCCTCGCGCGTCCAGGCGGCGGCTGGCCGTGGTTCGCCGAGCTGGCCGCCATGCATCACGGCGACCCGGTCGCCCAGGGTCAGTACCTCGTCGAGATCGTCGGAGATCAGCAGTACCGCCGCACCGGCGTCGCGGGCCGCGATCAACTGCTGCTGCACATAGGCGACGGCGCCGATGTCCAGGCCCCAGCTCGGCTGGTGGGCGATGATCAGCCGGGGCGTCCGCTGCTGCGCGCCGGCCGATGCCGGCGCCATCAACGCGCGGCCGAGGATCAGCTTCTGCATGTTGCCGCCCGAGAGGGTCCGGGCCGGTGAATCGAGACCGGCGCCGCGCACGTCGTAGGCGGTCTCGACGCTGCGTGCATGGGCCCTGGCGGCGCCGCGCCGGACCCAGAGCCAGCGCGAGAAGGCCCGGCTGCGCAAGCGTTCGGACACCGCGTTCTCCCACACGGGCAGATCGCCGACGACCCCGACCGCATGCCGGTCTTCAGGGATGCGCGCCACGCCGCGCTGAACCAGCCGGGCCGGCGAAGGCGGCAGCTCGCGGCCCATCAGGCGGACGGTGCCCGCGACGGCTCGCCGCGTGCCGCTCAGCAACTCGGCCAGCGCCACCTGCCCGTTGCCCGAAACGCCTGCGACCGCGACGATCTCGCCGGCCCTGAGCGTGAGGCTCACGTCCCGCAGGCGGTCGTTCCCGCTGCCCGCGGTGCGCACGTGGTCGAGCACGCAGACCGCATCGCCGACCTGTCGGGCCGGGCGCCGGAGCGTGTTCTCGATCGCATGGCCGACCATCCACAGCGCCAGCTGCGCCTGCGTGGTGTCGCCGGCACGGGCTTCGGCCACGCGCTTGCCGCCGCGCAGCACCACGATGCGATGCGATACGCGCAGCACCTCGGGCAGCTTGTGGCTGATGAAGATGATCGACAGGCCCTGGGCCACCATCTGTCCCAGCGTGTCGAACAGTGCCTCGCTCTCCTGCGGCGTCAGCACCGCCGTCGGCTCGTCGAGGATCAGGATCCGCGCATCGCGGACCAGCGCCTTGAGGATCTCGACCCGCTGGCGCTCGCCGACCGACAGGCTGCCGACCGTCGCCTCCGGCTGCACGGGCAGGCCGAAGCGTTGCGCCACGTCCAGCAGCCTGGCGCGCGCTGCGCCGCGGCGCGAGAAGGGCTGCCAGAGCGGCTCGGTGCCCATCATCACGTTGTCGAGCACGCTGAGGTTGTCGGCCAGCGTGAAGTGCTGGTGCACCATGCCGATGCCGGCGGCCAGCGCGGCCTTCGGATTGCCCGGCGCCAGCGGCTGGCCGAACACCTCGATGCTGCCTTCGTCGGCCACGTAATGGCCGAACAGGATCGACATCAGCGTCGACTTGCCGGCGCCGTTCTCGCCCAGCAGCGCGAGCACCTCGCCGGCCTGCAGGTCGAGCGAGATGGCGTCGTTGGCCACCAGCGTCCCGAAGCGCTTGGTGATGCCGCGAAGCGCGAGAACAGCGGACAAGCGGTCTACTTCCAGCGCGAGAGGAAGGCCAGCAGCACCTTGGCCGAGTTGTCGGCCGCGATGCCCATGAAGGTGCCCATCTCGTTCTCGCCCTCGCCGCCTCCCGCCAGGTCGCTGAGCGAACGGAAGGCGATGAAGGGCACGCCGTTGCTGTAGGCGACCATTCCGACCGCGGCCGTCTCCATGTCGAGCACGTTGGCCTGGAAGGTCTCGAAGGTGTATTTGCGCAAGGCCTTGTTGTCCATGAAGGCMTGCCCCGAGACCCCATTGCCGCCGACCACCAGCTGCGGCTTGCGGCTCAGGCACCTGGCCGCTTTGCAGTCCGCCAGGTCGACGTTGCGGATGCTGCGCGCCACCTCGAGCATCTTCGGGTCGGCTTCGAACCAGAACTTCTTCGAGAGCGACGGATTCGCCGCCGAGCGCACCTCGACCGGCCGCGGATGCATCATGCCGAAGGCCGGCAGCGTGGCGTCCTTCATCCAGGCCGGCACGCTGTACTGGCCCGGCGAGGATTCGCGCGCCATCAGCACTTCGAGGTACTGGCCCCATTGCGCGGGCACTGTGACGTCGCCGATGTGCAATTGCGGATTGACGCCGCCGGCGATGCCGCTGAACACCACGTGCGTGATCTTGAAGCGATCGAGCACCAGTTGCGTGTTCATCGTCGCATTGGTCATGCTGATCCCCGACAGGAACAGCACCACCGGCCGGCCTTCGAGCGTGCCGGTGCCGAACTCGACGCCGTTGACGCTGTGCTTGCGCGGGTCCTGCAGGCGGGCCTGCAGCAGCGTGAGTTCGGGCTGGAAGGCCGAGATCACCGCCATCCGGGGGGTCTCGTCGAGCCTCCCCGAATGCGTGTCGGGTGCGACCGCCGCGCAGCCCGCCAGCGCTGCGCCGAGCGCCAAAACACACAGACTCCGAGACAACGGGCTCTTCATTCGGGAAACACCGCGGAACCGGCTTTGCCGGGCCGCTGGTGTTGCCCCCTGCAAGGGGGTGGGCGGCCACACGAAGTGGGCCAACCTGGGGGTGAGCGTCATTTCCCGGTCGACTTCGGTTGGCTGTCGTCCACCTTGATGGTGGTCTTGCCGGCGAGGATGTCGGCCTGCTTGGCCTTGACCTTGGCGACGATATCGGCCGGCACCTTGGTCTCGAAGGTGCCGAGCGGCGCGAGTTCGGAGCCCTTGTACTTCATCATCGAATAGGGGCCGTAGTCCTCGGCCGCGAACTTGCCTTCCTTCACGAGCTTGATCGCGCGGTCGGCCGAAGGCTCGAAGTTCCACAACGCGGACGCGACCACGGTGTCGGGGTACTTGTCCTGGGTGTTGATCACGTTGCCGATCGCGAGCTTGCCCTTTTCCTTGGCCGCATCGCTGACGCCGAAGCGCTCGGCGTACATCACGTCGGCGCCCTTGTCGATCATCGCGAAGGCGGCTTCCTTGGCCTTCGGCGGATCGAACCAGCTGTTGATGAAGCTGACGCTGAACTCGACCTTCGGATTGGTTTCCCTGGCGCCGGCCATGAAGGCATTCATCAGGCGGTTCACCTCTGGGATCGGGAAGCCTCCGACCATGCCGATCTTGTGGGTCTTGGTCATGCCGCCCGCGACCATGCCCGACAGGTAGGCCGGCTCCTGGATGTAGTTGTCGAAGACCGAGAAATTCGGTGCCTGCGGCTTGAGCGAGGAGCCCATCAGGAAGGCCGTCTTGGGAAAGTCCTTGGCGACCTTGCGCGCCGCCGCCTCGACGCCGAAGACCTCGCCGAGGATCAGCTGGTTGCCGGCCGTGGCGTACTCGCGCATCACGCGTTCGTAGTCGGCATTGGCGACGTTCTCGGTCGCCGTGTACTCGATCTCGCCGCGCGCCTCGGCCGCCTTCAGCGCCTTGTGGATGCGCCCGACCCATTGCTGCTCGAAGGGCACGGTGTATACCGCCGCCACCTTCAGCTTGGCCTGCGCGAACGCCAGCCCCGGCGCCCCCGCCGCAAGCGCGGCTGCAATGGCGACCGAACGGATGATCATTTGACGGCGAACGTTCACTGCACTTCTCCTCGAGTTAAGAAAACAACCGACTGCCCACACGCTCCCCGTTTGTTCGTGAGACACCGCGGAACCGGCTTCGCCGGGCCGGTGGTGTCGCCCCCGGCAGGGGGTGGGCGCCCGGACACGAAGTGCCGGGCAACCTGGGGGCGAGCTACTTGGTCCCGAAGATGCGGTCGCCCGCATCGCCCAGGCCCGGCAGGATGTAGCCGTGGCTGTTGAGCTCGCGGTCGATGGCGGCGGTGTAGATCGGCACGTCGGGATGCGCCTCCTGGAAGGTCTTGACGCCTTCGGGGCAGGTCAGCAGGCAGACGAACTTGATCGACTTCGGGTTCAGTTCCTTGAGCCGCTCGACCGCTGCCACCGCCGAGTTGCCGGTGGCCAGCATCGGGTCGACCACGATCGCATCGCGCTCCTCCATGCCGCCGGGCATCTTGAAGTAGTACTCGACGGCGGTCAGCGTCTTCGGGTCGCGGTACAGGCCGATGTGGCCGACGCGGGCGCCGGGCACCACGCTCAGCATGCCGTCGAGGATGCCGGTGCCGGCGCGCAGGATCGACACCAGCACCAGTTTCTTGCCGTCGATCACCTTGGCGTGCATGGTCTCGAGCGGGGTCTCGATCTCGATGTCCTGCATCGGCATGTCGCGCGTGACCTCGTAGGCCATCAGCATGCTGATCTCGTTGAGAAGGCGCCGGAAGCTGTTGGTGCTGGCTTCCTTGCGGCGCATCAGCGTGAGTTTGTGCTGGACGAGGGGATGGTCGACGAGGTGGACGTTGCTCATGGCGTGGAGGAAGCGCGGATGCGTTCTTGTCGTTGTGAAGAAAGGTGTGAAGTCTAGAAGACCGTGCCGTCGCTCTCGATGCGCAGGGGGGGTGCACCGTCACGCAAACGCTGTGCCATGACGCGGCCCGCAGCCCAGGTGCCGCCCTCGAGCACGCGGGCCAGGGGCATCTCTTCCTCGCTGCGCTCCATCACCTTGCGCACCCGCGCCGCGACCTCGTCGAGCAGCGCGACGGTCAACGCGCGCCACTCGACGATGAACTCGTCGCCGACCTTCCATGAACGCTCGAGCAGCGCGGGGCTGCGCGGCACGATCAGGCCGCTGTCGATCAGCAGGCCGCCGTTGCGGTATTCGGGCAGGGCGGTGAGCGCCTCGACATGGCGCACCTTGACGCCAGCCCATTCGAAGGGCTCGAGCATGGAGTAGGTCAGCCATTGCGACAGCTTGTGGAAAGGCATCCAGCCGTTGGTGAGGCCGGGTCCGCGCACCGCGCTGTGGCGCCAGCAGTCGCCCAGTGCCAGCGCCGGGTCGCCCGAGCCGAGGGCGCCGGGCGCATCGCTGCCGTCGGCCGCGATGCTGTCGATGGCATTGGAGGCGGGCCAGATGCCCGACAGCGATTCGAGCAGCAGCGACAGGATCTCGTGGGCGGTGGTCTCTGCGGTCGGCGGCGCGGCGGGGCCGTGGGGCCCGACCAGCGCATCGAACAATCCGCCGGGCCGGCCGTCGTCGCCGAACACTTCGGGTCGCTCGCTCATGGCTTCTCCGAGCCGGCGCAGCAGCGTGGCGCGGCCGGCCAGCCCGACCAGCGGGTTGACGCTGCTGACCTGGAAGGCGTCGCCGAGCCGGTCGGTGACCAGCGCGCGCAGGCCGGCGGCGTCGGCCTGCAGCGGACGGTCGGGGTCGGACGAGAACAGCCCGGTCGTGAAGGCGTGGAAGCTGGCCACGCCCAGGCCCTCGGAACGCGTGAAGCGCTGGCCGCTGCCGGCTTCGAAGTAGTGCCAGTCGGGGCCGGCGCCGGCGTCGAGCAGCACGCTGACCAGCACCAGGTCGAGGTGCGTACGGGCGCGTTGCGGGGCATCGACGTCGCCGAGCAACTGGTCGAGCGCAGCCACCCGGTTCACGCCGCCGGCCTCGAAATGGCGCCAGCGGCTGTGGTAGGGGATCGGGCCCCAGGCGTAGCGGTCGCGCGTGACTTCGGCCACCGTGCGGGCCGTGTCCTCGAGGGCATCGTCGTCGCCGATCGTGAACCATTCGGATTCGCCGGTGCGGGCCCGGGCCAGCAGCGCCCTGGCACGGCTGCGCACGGCCTGGGTGGTGCGCAGGAAGGCCGCGGCGCCGGCGGGATGGGCCGTGTCGCCGACGAATTCGAGCGCCGGGTCGACATGGCCCTCGGCGTCGGCGCTGCGCACCGCGGGGTTGGCGGTCGGGCGCTCGGGGTCCATCCCGTAGTTGTTGCCGCTCATGAGGCGACCTCCGTGCTCTGCACTGCGGAGCGAGCTTGCTTGGGGCGGCGGCTCATTGGTCAAGCCCCCGGCCCTTGGCCTTCTTGAGTTCCTCGGCGTCCGGCACTGCCCCGGGCGTGAAATAGCCGGCCGCCATCTTGGCGTCCATCTCGACCCGGGCATCGGCCGGGATCAGCGCGTCGGGGATGTTGACCCGGGTGCCGATCTCGATGCCCGAACCCGTGATGGCGTCGAACTTCATGTTGCTCATGGACACCAGGCGGTGGATCTTGCGGATGCCGAGCCAGTGGAAGACGTCGGGCATCAGCTCCTGGAAGCGCATGTCCTGGACGCCGGCCACGCACTCGGTGCGGGCGAAATACTGGTCGGCGGTGTCGCCGCCGACCTGGCGCTTGCGCGCGTTGTAGACCAGGAACTTGGTGACCTCGCCGAGCGCCCGGCCTTCCTTGCGCGAATAGGCGATCAGGCCGACGCCGCCGCGTTGCGCGCCCTGGATGCACTCCTCGATGGCGTGCGTCAGGTAGGGCCGGCAGGTGCAGATGTCGGAGCCGAAGACGTCCGAGCCGTTGCACTCGTCGTGGATCCGCGCGGTGAGCTCGACCTCGGGGTTGGCGAGGTCGCGGGCGTTGCCGAAGATGTAGAGCGTCTGGCCGCCGATCGGCGGCAGGAACACCTCGAGGTCGGAGCGCGTGACCAGCTCGGGGTACATGCCGCCGGTTTCCTCGAACAGGACCCGGCGCAATTCCGTCTCGGAGCAGCCGAAGCGCTGGGCCACCGCGGGCAGGAACCAGACCGGCTCGATCGCCGCCTTGGTGACCATGGCGGCGCCGCCGGCGGTCAGGAACTTGCCGTCGGCCTTCAGGCGGCCGCTCTGCAGGGCCTCGATCACCTCGGGCAGGATCACGTGGGCCTTGGTGATCGCGATGGTCGGGCGAATGTCGTAGCCGGCCGCGAGTTCGGTGGCGAAGGCATCGGCCACCACCGCACCCCAGGGATCGAGCGAGACGATCTTGCCGGGTTCGCTCCACTGCGGGTAGGGGCCGATGACGTCGGTCGGCGAGGTGTTGGTGAGGTCGGCCTTGTGGTGCGGCGAGAGTGCCCCGGCGGCCACGGCCAGTGCGCGGTACACGCTGTAGGAGCCGCTGTGGGTGCCGATGACGTTGCGATGCGCGCGTTTGGTGGTGGTACCGACCACCGGGCCGCGCTCGGCCGCCGTCGCGGCGCCCCATTGGATCGGCAGGGCGCCGAAACCGCCGGCGTGCGAGGTCAGGCGGATATGGCTGCGCTGCGGAGATGTCGGGACCGGGGAGAGCGAAGCCGGCTCGGGCGGCGCGGCGGCGGGGGAGGGCGGGGAAACGGCAGGATCGGAAGAGGAAGACGGAATCGGAACGGTGTCTACGGACATTGCGGGCCCTCAAAAAACACAATGTACCGATGGCTCCCGGAACTGGCAAGCCGGCGCATACGCCTTTTGCCGTAAAGCGCCGCCGCCTGCGGTCCGGCTTCGCCATCACGGCACAATCCGGCGGTTTTCTTTTTTTGGCGGCGCCTGTAACCGGTCGCTGCCGGCGCACGAATGAGCAAGGAAAGCCCGGTGGCGAAAAGCGAAGCGGAGCTGCGGCTGCACGCGCTGTTCGTGCGCGGGCTCGACGGCGACGCCGCCGCCTATCGCAGCTTTCTGGAGCAACTCGCCTCGCACTTGCGCGCGTTCCTGGGCCGGCGCCTGTTCGGCTGGCCCGACGAGGTCGAGGACCTGGTCCAGGAATGCCTTCTTGCCATGCACAACCAGCGCCACACCTACCAGCCCGACCAGCCCCTGACCGCCTGGGTGCATGCGATCGCGCGCTACAAGATGATCGACCTGCTGCGCGCCCGCGCCGGCCGCGAGGCGCTGCACGATCCGCTGGACGACGAACTGGCGGTGTTCGCCGCGTCGGACACCGAGGCCAGCGACGCCCGGCGCGACCTGGCCGGCCTGCTGGCCACGCTGCCGGACCGCCACCGCCTGCCGATCGTTCACACCAAGCTCGAAGGGCTGTCGGTGGCCGAGACGGCGCGACTCACCGGCATGTCGGAATCGGCGGTCAAGGTCGGCGTCCATCGCGGCCTGAAGGCGCTGGCGCAGAAGATCAGGGAGGCGCGATGAAGACCGATCAACTGGTGGCCCTGCTGGCCGCGGACGCCGTGCCGGTGCCGCGGCGCGCGGTGTCGCGCCGGTTGCTGGTGGCGCTGGCGATCGGCCTGCCGCTGTCCTTCGGCTGGATGTTGCTGGCGTACGGTGTGCGGCGCGACCTGATCGAGGCCATGTTCTGGCCGATGTTCTGGGTCCGGCTGCTGTTCGGCACCGGCATCGCGCTGGCCGGCTTCGTGGTCTTGCAGCGGCTGGCGCGTCCCGGCGCGCGGGTGCGGGGCGCCTGGCTGGGGCTCGCGGCGCCGGTGCTCGCGATCTGGGTGCTGGCCTTGCTGGCGCTGCTCTCGGCGCCGGCGGAGGACCGTGCGGCGCTGGTCTGGGGACAAACGTGGCGCACCTGTGCCCTCGACATCGCCGCGGTTTCGCTGCCGATGTTCGCGGGCTTGCTGTGGGCGCTGAGGGGGCTGGCGCCGACCCGGCCGGCGCTGGCGGGCGCGGCGGCCGGCGCGCTGGCCGGTGGTGCCGGCGCGATGGTCTACGCCTTCCATTGCCCCGAGCTGGCGGCGCCCTACATCGCGATCTGGTACGTGGCCGGCATCGCACTGCCGGTGGTGGCCGGTGCCCTGATCGGGCCCCGGCTGCTGCGATGGTGAGCCGTTGGCGGCAGTCTGGCTAGCGTCGAGTCTTCGATCCGAAGATGCCGCCGAGCACGCCGCGCAGGATCTCGCGCCCGACCGTGGTGCCCATGGTCCGCACGGCCGACTTCGCCATCGTCTGGGCGAGGCCGTCGTGCTTGCCGCCGCGCGGGCCGGTCGAGCCGAACAGGATCTCGTTGAGGCTGCCCATCACGCCGCCGGATTCCTGCGGCGCCGCAGCGCCGGGCTTGCCCGCGGCGGCCGGTGCGTCGGGGGCGGTCGCGGCACGGCCCTTGAGCTTCTCGTAGGCCGACTCGCGGTCGACCGATTTCTCGTAGACGCCGGCCACCAGCGAATTCGCGATCAGCGCCTGACGCTGGGCCGGCGTGATCGGCCCGATCTGGCTGCCAGGCGGCAGCACGTAAACCCGCTCGGTGACGCTGGGCCGGCCCTTGTCGTCGAGGAAGCTCACCAGCGCCTCGCCGACCGCGAGCTCGGTGATTGCCGCTTCGATGTCCAGCCCGGGCTTCTGCCGCATCGTCGTCGCGGTCGACTTGACCGCCTTCTGGTCGCGCGGCGTGAAGGCCCGCAACGCGTGTTGCACCCTGTTGCCGAGCTGGGCCAGCACCGAATCCGGGATGTCCAGCGGGTTCTGGGTGACGAAGAACACGCCCACGCCCTTGGAGCGCACCAGCCGCACCACCAGTTCGATGCGTTCGACCAGCGCCTTGGGCGCCTCGTTGAAGAGCAGATGGGCCTCGTCGAAGAAGAACACCAGCTTGGGTTGCTCCGGGTCGCCGATTTCCGGCAGCTGCTCGAACAGCTCGGACAGCATCCACAACAGGAAGGTGGCGTAGAGCCGCGGTGAGTTCATCAGCTTGTCGGCCGCCAGGATGTTGATCACCCCCTTGCCGTCCACGGACTGCATGAAGTCGGCGATGTTGAGCATCGGCTCGCCGAAGAACTTGTCGCCGCCCTGGCTTTCGATCGACAACAGGCCGCGCTGGATCGCGCCGACGCTGGCGGCGCTGATGTTGCCGTACTCGGTCGTGAACTGGCTGGCGTTCTCGCCGACGTGCTGCAGCATCGCGCGCAGGTCCTTGAGATCGAGCAGCAGCAGGCCGTTGTCGTCGGCGATCTTGAACACCAGGTTCAGCACGCCCGACTGCGTTTCGTTCAGGTTGAGCATTCGGCCCAGCAGCAGCGGGCCCATGTCGGACACGGTAGCGCGCACCGGGTGGCCTTGCTCGCCGAACACATCCCACAGCGTGACGGGGCAGGCCAGGGGCGGCGGCAGGTCGAGCCCGCGCTCCTTCAGCGTGGCGCCCATCTTCGCGCCGATGCTGCCCGGCTGGCTGGTGCCGGTGAGGTCGCCCTTGACGTCGGCCATGAACACCGGTACGCCGATCGACGAGAGCTTTTCGGCGATGGTCTGGAGGGTGACGGTCTTGCCGGTGCCGGTGGCGCCGGTGATCAGCCCGTGTCGGTTGGTCAGCCCCGGCAGCAAGCTGCAGTCGATGCTGCCGTGGCGGGCGATGAGGAGAGGGTCGGCCATGGGAGTTTCCGGTCGTTCGAAGGGGCTCAGTCTATCGAAGCCGGCCTCCTATAATCGCGACCCCATGCGAAGCTTCCTCCGGTCCCCCGGGGGGATCTTTTGCTTACCCCTTGCGACAATTCCCACCAGCACCCCGGAGTTCTCCTTTGTCATCGACTGCCCAATCCCCCGTTCCCGCCGCTGGCGACGCCTCCGAACAGTCACCCCTCGAGAATGAATTGGCTGTCCTCCTGGTCGAGTCGCTCAACCTCGAGGTTGCGCCGGCCGACATCGTGCCGACGGCACCGCTGTACGGCGAAGGGCTCGGGCTCGATTCGATCGACATCCTGGAAGTCGCGCTGGAGGTGTCTCGCAAGTACGGCTTCCAGCTGCGCTCCGACGACGAGCGCAACCAGCAGATCTTCGAGTCGCTGCGCAGTCTGGCGGCGCATGTCGCGGCGCACCGCGGCACTTCCTGACCGATGTCGCGTTGGCGCATGGCGCTCCTGCTGCTGGCGGGTGTCGGCTATGCCTGTGTCTCGCATTGGATGATGCTCTACCACGCGGCCGAGCCCTGGGCCGTGGTGGTGCTGCTCGGACCGCTGTGGCTGACCGCGCTGGGTCTCGCAGGCAGCCGCTTCGGCAGCTGGGGGCTGTCGCTGGCCGGACTGGCCGGCGTGGCGGTGTTCGCGCTGGTGCTGCTTGGCGAGGCCGGCGATCCGAATCGACTCTACGTGCTGCAGCATGCCGGCATCAACGCCTTGCTGTGCGGCTGGTTCGGCGGCACGCTGCGCGGCGACCGGCTGTCGCTGATCGGCCAGTTCGCCCAGCGCGTGCATCCGCTGTCGCCCGCCATGCGCGTCTATACCGCCCAGGTCACATGGGTCTGGACACTTTATTTCGCCTTGATGGTGGTGGCCTCGATCGCGGTCTATGCCCGCTTCTCGTTCGCCGCCTGGTCGGTGCTGGCCAACCTGCTGACGCCGCTCATGGTGGCCGGCCTGTTCGTCGGCGAGTACCTGCTGCGCTACCGGCTGCATCCCGAATTCGAGCGCACCCGCCTGATCGATGCGGTGCGCGCCTTCTATGGTGCGTCGGCGGATCACACCGCGCGGCGCTGAATTGACGAATCCCTTGAGCCTCGAATCCTTCCTGCCGCTGCTGGCCCAACGCGATCTCGACCAGCCCCTCGCATGGCGTGCCGGCACGCCGGTGAGCGCGCGCGAGTTCCTCGCCGACGTGGCGCGTTTCGCCCCTGAGCTGCTGCCCGGCGGCCCGGTCGTCAACCTGTGCGTCGACCGCTATGCCTTCGCGGTCGGGCTGGCGGCGGCCCTGCTGCGCGGCGAAGCGAGCCTGCTGCCCCCGGATGCGCGTCCCGACACGCTGGCGCGGCTGCACGAGGCGGGTGATCCGGCCTATGCGGTGATCGACGACCCGAAGCTCGAGACCCCGGGCCTGCCGCGCGTTCTGATCGAGGACCGTCCGCCCGTTGCCGGTGGGCCCGAGCCGGCGCTGCCGGCCATCGCTGCCGGCATGCACGCGGTGAGCCTGCTGACCTCCGGCTCGACCGGTGCGCCGCAGCCGCACGCCAAGACCTGGGGCACCCTGGTCGGCGACGTCAAGGCCGCGGTCGATCGGCTGGCCGCTCTGCTCGATCGGCCCACGCTCGCCGGCCTGACGCTGGTCGCCACGGTGCCGGTGCAGCACAGTTACGGGATCGAATCCTCGGTGCTGCTGGCGCTGCTGGGCGGCGCCGCCTTCGACAGCGGCCGGCCCTTCTTCCCCGCCGACGTGGCCGAGGCGCTGGCCTCGGTGCCGCAGCCGCGGGCGCTCGTGACCACGCCCTTCCATCTCAAGACGCTGTTGCTTTCGGGCATCGCGCTGCCGCCGGTGGACCTGATCCTGTCGGCCACCGCGCCGCTGTCGCCGCAGCTGGCGGCCCAGGCCGAGCAGGCCATGGGGGGCGTGCTGATCGAGATCTACGGCAGCACCGAATCGGGCCAGGTCGCCACCCGCCGGCCGACGCAGGGCGAGGTCTGGGAGACCTTCGGCGAGATCCGCGTGCATGCGGAGCATGACGCGGGCGGCGCCGAGCGCTTTGTCTTCTCGGGTGATTTCATCCCGGAACCGACGCCCATGGCCGACATTCTGGAACTGGTGGACGACCGGCGCTTTCGCCTGCTCGGCCGTGCCAACGACCTGATCCACGTCGCTGGGCGGCGCAGTTCGCTGGGCTACCTGAACCATCACCTCAACAGCATCCCCGGCGTCGAGGACGGCGCCTTCTGGCTGCCCGACGAGGTGGCCGACGGCGTCGTGCGGCCGGTGGCCTTCGTGGTGGCCCCCCAGCTGGATCCCCACGCCATCATCGCGGCGCTTCGCGAACGGGTCGAGGCGGTGTTCGTGCCGCGCCGCGTGGTTCACGTGGCGGCCTTCCCGCGCGAGGGCACGGGCAAGCTGACGGCGCGCGCGTTGCGCGAGTTCGCCTTGGCGCAGCTGGCCGCCGACGGCACGCCGGTGCAGGTCACGCGCGAAGTGCCGACGGACCACCCGGCCTTTGCCGGCCACTTTCCCGGCCAGCCGCTGCTGCCGGGGGCGTTGCTGCTGTCGGAAGTGCTGGAAGCCGTGCGCGGCGTGCCGGCGCTCGCGGCGCGCATCGGCGCCGAGCCGACGCTGGCCGCGGCCAAGTTCCTGGCGCCCGTGCGCCCGGGCAGCAGCCTCGTGATCGACCTGCTGCCGGAGACCGGCGCCTCGCGCGGCCTGAAATTCGAGGTCCGCTGCGGCGACGTGGTGGCGGTCAGTGGACGCTGGGTGCCTGGCGCGAGTCCATGAGGGCCGCTCCCAAGGCGAATACCGCGGTGCGAAGCACGGAGCTTGCCTTATGAGCCGAAGGGCCGACTGGTCGCGCGCGCCGGAGCGCAGCAACCTGCTGGCGCTGCGCATCATCTGTGCGATCGCGATCCTGTGCGGGCGGCCGCTGACGCGACTGATCCTGCACCCGATCTCGCTCTATTTCCTGTTGTTCTCGCCGACCCCGCGGCGCCACATCAAGCGCTACCTGTTCCGGGCCATCGGCCCCAAGGCCGGCTGGGCCGACGGCTATCGTCTGCTGCATGCCTTCGCCTCGACCGTGCTCGACCGGCTCTATTTCCTTCGCGGGCGGATGGACCTGTTCGACATCCGCGTCTACGGCAACACGCCGGTCGAGGTCGAGGTGAAAGCCGGCCGCGGCGCCTTCCTGCTCGGCGCGCACGTCGGCAGCTTCGAGGCGCTGGGGGCCTGCAAACACCGCGCCCCCGATCCGGCCGACCTGCGGCCGGCGATGCTCATGTACCCCGACAACGCGCAGCAGATCAACGCGGTGCTGAATGCCATCAGCCTGCCCGAGCTTCGGCCGCACGTCATCGCCCTCGGCCGGCCGCACTCGATGCTGGCGCTGCGCGACTGGCTCGATGGCGGTGGCCTCGCGGGGCTGCTGGCCGACCGCACGCTGGCCGGGCCCGAAGAAGCGGGCCAGCAGCGTGGCAGCAGCATCGAGGTCTCCTTCCTCGGCCAGCCGGCGCTGTTCAACGACGGGCCTTTCCGGCTGGCCGCCTTGCTGCGACGCAAGGTCTTCTTCATGGCGGGTCTGTACGTGGGCGGCGCCCGCTACGATGTGCTGTTCGAGCCGCTGGCCGACTTCAGCGAGCGCGTGAGCGACCCCGCCGAGCGGGAACGGCGCATCCGCGCTGCGCTCGAAGCCTATGTGGCGCGGCTCGAGGCCCTGTGCCGCGCCTACCCGTACAACTGGTTCAACTTTCATGATTTCTGGCTCGAAGATCCGCATTGAACGCTGGGGCAGGGCGCTGCTCGCGGCCCTGGCGCTGGGTGCATCCCTCCATGCGTCCGCCTGGGCCTTCGACCTGCCTGAACTGATGGGCCTGCTGGCGCAGCAGAAGAGCGGCGAGGCGCGATTCACCGAACAGCGTTTCGTTCGCGGCCTCGAGGGCCCGCTGGACGCCAGCGGCGTGTTGAGCTTCACCGCTCCGGATCGGCTGATGCGCCGCACGCTGTCGCCGCGGCCGGAGACGATGAGCGTCGAAGGCAACACGCTGACCCTGTCGCGCAGCGGCCGCACCCGCACGCTGGCCCTGGACAGCATGCCCGAGCTGCTCGGCATGGTCGAAGCCCTGCGGGGCACCCTCAGCGGCAACACCCAGGGCCTGCAGCGCTATTTCCGCAGCACGCTGTCGGGCTCCGCCGGCGGCTGGACCCTGGACCTGGAGCCGATCGACCCGCGCCTGGCAGCCCAGGTGCGCTCGATGCGCCTCAGCGGCCGCGGCGGCGAGGTGCTGGGGATCGACATGGAGTTCATCGGCGGCGATCGCTCGGTGATGCGCATCACGCCCGAACGCGGCGCCGACGCTGCCGCCTCGACGTCCACCCGCTCCGCCCCGTGACCCGAGGCGCCGCCGCACCCGGTCGCCGCCGCGTTGCGCTGGCCCTCGGCCTCTGGCTGCTGGCGCTGGCCGCCGGCATTGCGCTGATCGCCCGCACGCACTTCAGCGCCGACCTGTCGGCCTTTCTGCCGGCCAGCCCCGACGCGCGCCAGCAGGTGCTGATCGAGCAGCTGCAAAGCGGCATCGCCTCGCGCACGATCTTCATCGGCATCGAGGGCGGCCGCGATGCGGCGCAGCGCGCGGCGGTGTCGCGGGCGGTGGCCGGCGCGATGCGCCGGAGCAGGCTGTTCGACCTGGTCCAGAACGGTGACGCCAGCGATTGGAAGGACACCGGCCCCTGGGTCTTCGAGCACCGCTATCTGTTGTCGCCCGCGCTGACCCCCGAGCGCTTCACCGCCAACGGACTGCGCGACGCGATCGTCGACAGCCTGTCGATGCTCGGCACGCCGGCGGGCAATGCGCTCAAGCCGTTGCTGGAGCGCGATCCGACCGGCGAGACGCAGCGCATTGCCGAAGGCCTGATTCCGGCAAGCTCGCCGCGCAGCGAGGAGGGCGTCTGGGTGTCGCGCAGCACGCCGCGGGCGTTGATCCTGGCCACCAGCCACGCCGCGGGCAGCGACCTCGACGCCATCGCCCAGGCGATTGAAACGGTGCAAGGCGCCTTCGATGCCGCCACTCGCGACATGGCCGCAGCCGGTCCGAAGCTCGAGATGACCGGGGCCCCGGTGTTCTCGGTGCAGAGCCGCGACCAGATCAAGTCCGAGGCCATCCACCTGGCAGTGGTCGGCGGGATCGTGATGGGCGCCTTGCTGCTGCTGGCTTTCGCCTCGCCGCGGGCGCTGGTGATCGCGCTGCTGCCGGTGGCCACCGGCGTGGCCGGCGGCACGGCGGCGGTGAGCCTGGTCTTCGGCGAGGTCCACGGCCTGACGATGGGCTTCGGCAGCACGCTGATCGGCGAGACCGTCGACTACGCGATCTACTACCTGATCCAGGCGCGCGGCGCCGCCGTCGCCGGCACCGGCTGGCAGCGCTGGCGCGACATCCATTGGCCCACGGTGCGCCTCGGCTTGCTGACCTCGGTCTGCGGTTTCGCGGCCCTGGTGTTCTCGGGTTTCCCGGGACTGGCGCAGCTCGGCGTGTTCTCGATCGCGGGCCTGATCGCGGCGGCGCTGGTGGCGCGCCACGTGCTGCCCGTGCTGGCGCCGGATGGCGCCACCGGCATGGGCATGCGGCGCCAGATGGCGCTGCTGGCGGGCTTCCTGGTGCGCGGGCTGCCGCGCCTGCGCTGGCTGCTCTCGGGCCTCGGCGTGGCGGCGCTGGGCCTGGTGCTGTGGCAGGGCGGTTACCTGTGGCGCGCCGACCTGGGCGCGATGAGTCCGGTGCCCAAGGCGATGCAGGCGCTCGACGCCGAGCTGCGCGAGGACATCGGCGCCAGCGACGGCGGCACGCTGATCGTGGTCCGCGGCGCCGACGTCCAGGCCAGCCTGCGCAGCACCGAAGCGGCAGGCCAGCGCCTCGATGCATTGGTCGACAAGGGCGAACTGGCCGGCTTCGAGATCGTCACCCGCGTGCTGCCGAGCGAGGCGGCGCAGACGGCGCGCATCGCGAGCCTGCCCGATGCCGCGACCCTGCGCGGCCGCCTCGTCGAAGCCACCCACGGCCTGCCGCTGCCGGCCTCGCGGCTGGAGCCCTTCATCGCCGATGTCCAGGCGGCCAAGACCCAGCCGACGATCCGGCGCGCCGACCTGCAGGGAACGCCGCTGGACGCGGTGGTCGGCGCGCTGATGTTCGAGCGTGCCGGTGGCGGCTGGTCGACGCTGATCTCGCTGCATCCCGGGGCCGGCTTCGACTCCAAACGGCTGTCCGCAGCGCTCGACGGCCTGTCCGACGTCCAGGTGGTCCATGTCGGCGACGAGCTGTCCGGGCTCTACAAGCGCTATCTGCGCGAGGCTTTCATGCAGGTCATGCTGGGGGCCCTGGCGGTGGTGGTGCTGTTGGCCCTCTGGCTGCGATCGGGACGCCGCCTGCTGGCGGTCTGCTTGCCGCTGGTGGTGGCGGTGGTGCTCACGCTCGGCGGCATGGCGGCCCTGCAGGTGCCGCTCGGCATCCTGCATCTGGTCGGACTGCTGCTGATCGTGGCAGTCGGGTCGAATTACGCGCTGTTCTTCGACCAGCTGCGCGAAACCGGCCGCGCCGACGAGGACACGCTGGCTTCGCTGATGCTGGCCAATCTGACGACCGTGGTGTCCTTCACGTTGATCGCGATTTCCGACATCCCGGCCCTGTCCTCGATCGGCCGCGTGGTGGCGCCCGGCGCGCTGCTGGCACTGCTGCTGTCGGCGGCTTTCGCGCGTGCCCCGGCGCCGGCCCGAGGCGGCCGTCGCTGATGGGAAAATCGGCACCATGACTTCCGTCGTTCCCGCCCTTCGTTCCGGCCCCTGGCCCTGGCCGCCGCTGGTGCGTGCCAGCGTCGGCTGGCACCTGCTGGCCCTCGCAGTCGCCTTGACCGTGCCCGGTGCCATCCCCTGGGCCATCGGCGCCGTGCTGCTGAACCACGTGCTGATCACCGTCGCCGGCCTGACGCCGCGCAGCAGCCTGCTGGGGCCGAACCTGACGCGGCTGCCGCCGGCCGCCGAGGCGCGGCGGGAGGTCGCGATCACGATCGACGACGGCCCCGATCCGGAGGTCACGCCGCAGGTGCTCGACCTGCTCGACGCGCACGGGCAGCGCGCCACCTTCTTCTGCATCGCCGAGCGCGTGGCCGCGCATCCGGCGCTGGCGCGCGAGATCGTGGCCCGCGGCCACAGCATCCAGAACCACACGGCACGGCATCGTCACAATTTCTCGCTGCTCGGGCCGCGCGGCTTCGAGGCGGAGATCGCACGCGCCCAGCAACTGCTGTTCGACGTCACCGGCGAGCGGGCGAGTTGCTTCCGGGCACCGGCCGGGTTGCGCAACCCCTTCCTGGCGCCGGTGCTGCATCGGCTGGGCCTGTGCCTGGTCAGCTGGACGCGGCGCGGTTTCGACACCCGCGAGCGCAGCGCCGCCACCGTGCTGGCGCGGCTCACGCAGGACCTGAGGGCCGGCGACATCCTGCTCCTGCACGACGGCCATGCCGCGCGAACGGACAACGGGCGCGCCGTGGTGCTGGAGGTTCTGCCGCCGCTGCTCGCGCGCCTGCGGACCGACGGCCTGCGCGCCGTGACGCTGCCCGAGGCCCTGGCCGCATGACAGGCGCCGTGTCCACGGACGCCGCATGGCGCCAGATCCACGCGCACGCGACCGCGCCGTACCGCCAGGCCGGCAAGTTCGCCTGGAACTTCGCGCGCGGCAAGCTGGGGCGCGATCCGGTCTTTCGCGGACTGATCGAACGCGGCCTGATCGGTGTGCACCGGCGCCGCGTGGTCGACATCGGCTGCGGACAGGGGCTGTTCGCGAGTCTTCTGGCGACGCTCGAGACGATGCAGTCGCGGCCCGGCGCATGGCCCGCATCCTGGGCCGCGGCGCCGGCTTCCGTCCGCTACACCGGCATCGAGCTGATGCCGAAGGACGTGGCGCGCGCCCAGGCCTCGATCGGACACCTGCAGCCGGCGCCGGAGTTCCTCTGTGCCGACATGTGCAGGGCCGAGCTGCCGCCCAGCGATCTGGTCGTGATCCTCGACGTGCTTCACTACGTCGACCTCGACGCGCAAGAGGGCGTGCTGCGCCGCGTGCGCGAAGCCCTGCAGCCTGGTGGACGCCTGCTGCTGCGCGTCGGCGATGCCGCCAGCCGCCGCGGCTTCGCGATCAGCCAGTGGGTCGACCGCACGGTGACGCGGATTCGGGGCCATCGCGTGTCGCCGACCTGGGGCCGCCCGCTCGACGCCTGGATGGCGCTGCTGGAGCGCCTGGGATTCACGGTCCGCAGCATTCCGATGAGCGCGGGCACGCCCTTTGCCAACGTGCTGCTGGTGGCCGATATCAAGGAAGCCGAATGACCGCACCCCAGACCCTCGACCGCGCCGGCATCGCCCGGCGCATTCCCCACAGCGGCACCATGTGCCTGCTCGATCGGCTCGCCTCCTGGGACGCGCAGGCGATCCATTGCACGACCGCCACGCATGCGCATCCGGACAACCCGCTGCGCACCGCCTCGGGATTGATGTCGCCCAACCTGATCGAATATGCGGCGCAGGCCATGGCGCTGCATGGCGGCTTGCTGGCGCCGGAGGGCAGCGAGCCCTCGGCCGGTTTCCTGGCCAGCGCCCGCAACGTGCGGCTGAGCGTGGCGCGCATCGACGACATCGACGGCGAACTGCACGTGCATGCCCAGCGGCTCACGGGCGATGTGAGCCAGATCCTCTATCAATTCGCGGTCAAGGATGCCGCCGGCCGCGCCCTGGCCGAAGGCCGCGCCGTCGTCGTCCTGAACACCCCGCTCGCCATGGAAAGCAACGCATGAGTCTCATCGGAAAACGCGCCCTGATCACCGGCGCCAGCGGCGCCTTGGGCGCGGCGATTGCCCAGCGCCTGGCGCGCGACGGCGCCAGCGTGCTGCTGCATGCCAACTCGCGGCCCGAGTCGGTCGAACAACTGGCCGCGACCATCGCTGCCGCCGGCGGCAAGGCCGAGTGCGTGGTCTTCGACCTGCGCAGCGACGAGGCCGCGCAGGCGGCCTGCCAGCGCCTGCTCGAGGGCGGGCCGGTGCAGGTTATCGTCAACAACGCCGGCGTGCACGACGACGCGGTGCTGCCGGGCATGCGGCCCGAGCAATGGCACAAGGTGATCGATGTCTCGCTCAACGGCTTCTTCCGCGTGACGCAGCCGCTGCTGCTGCCGATGCTGCGCACGCGCTGGGGCCGGATCCTCAACATGTCTTCCGTGGCCTCGCTCACCGGCAACCGGGGGCAGGTCAACTACGCCGCAGCCAAGGGGGCGCTCAACAGTGCGACCAAGGCGCTGTCGCTGGAAGTGGCGGCGCGCGGCGTGACGGTGAATGCGATCGCACCGGGGATCATCTCGTCGCCGATGGCGGATGGGGTGTTCGACGCGGCGATGATCAACCAGATGGTGCCGGCGAAGCGCGCCGGGACGCCTGACGAGGTTGCTTCGCTGGCTGGGTTCCTGGCGAGCGACGAGGCGGCCTATATCACGGGGCAGGTGATCTCGATCAACGGCGGGATGATTTAGGGCTTGTTTCGTTGCTCTTCGCCCTTTGGAAGGGCGCCCGTCACGCGGTACGGGCCGAACGACCCCACTGCGCCGGCCCTTCGGGCTCCCTTGCGCTGCTCGCCTTTCGCGGGGTCTCGCTCAAACTCGCTCCGCTCAAACAGTCGCGAGCCCTGATCCGCGAAAGGCTGCGCTGCTCAGCGGCGCAGAGGGGATCGCCCGTCCCGCACCGCATGCCGGGCTCAGGGGTGTTCAAAGGCCCGCCGCCGCCGCGCGCAAACTCAAGCCTGAAACGGCGGCGCCCGCCGCAGCTTGCGAATCACCAACCCAGGCAGCCGCAGCACGAACTCCACCATCAGCCGCGTGTGCATCCAGGTCAGCAGCAGGTTGTCGCGCCCGTAGCGAAAGTGCGAGACACCGCCTTCCTCGGCAGTGAGGTACTTCACCGGCGCATCGATGTTGACCGGCTTGACGCCGCGCCAGGCCAGGCGCACGACAGCCTCGGTGTCGAAGTCGAAGCGCCGCATCCACGGTTGCCGTGCCATGACCGCGATCAGGTCCGCCACCGGGTACACGCGGAAGCCGTAGAGCGAGTCGCCGATGCCCGCGAACAGCGTCTCGAGCTGGGTCCAGCCGTTGGAGACGCGTCGCCCACGCACCCGCAGCAGCGGCGCACTGGCATCGAAGACCGGGCGCCCGAGCACCATCGTCTCGGGCCGATCCTGCGAGGCTCGCATGAAGGCCGGGATCAAGTCCGCCGGGTGCTGGCCATCGGAATCCATCGTCAGCGCATGGGTGTAGCCGGCTTGCTGCGCCTCGCGCAGTCCGCGCAGCACCGCCGCACCCTTGCCCTGGTTGTGCGGCAGGAGCCAGACACGCAGGCCGGGGTCGTCCTCGGCCATCCGCTGCAGCCGCTCTCCGGTGCCGTCGGTGCTGCCGTCCACCACCACCCACACCGGATTCCATTGCGCGCGTGCCGCCTTGACCGTGGAGAACAGGCGTTCGCCCGTGTTGTAGCTCGGGATCAGGACAAGGTGGGTGCGCGAGACGTCTGGCATGCGGGCCGCGCTTCGGGGGCGCGCTGTTCCATGGATTGGCGGTAATAGAGTTCGATCTGCTGCAGCAGCGCGTTGCTGTCCTGCGACGGCGCGAAGCGCTGGCCCAGGCTCAGGCGGAACACGATCGGCAGCGGCGGCACGCGCCACAGGGGCCAGCCCTTGCCCAGGTACGGCGTATCGGTGTCGATGAAGACGGTCTGGATCGGTGCCTGGGCCAGCTTGGCGATCAGCGTGACGCCCGGCCTGAAGGTGTTCAGCGGCGGCGTCACGGTGCGCGTGCCCTCGGGGAAGATCACCAGTTGGCCGCCGCTGCGCAGGTCGTCGACCGCCAGGCGCACCATGGTGCGCGCCGAGTCGTTGCGGATGTAGCGCGCCAGCCGGGCGCCCGCGCCGAGGAAGATGTTGCGCATCAGGTCGGCCTTCATGATGCAGGCGCTGCGCGGCAGGCGCGCCACCAGCAGCAGGGCATCGAGCATGGTCGGATGGTTGGCGACGAAGATCAGCCCGCGCTCGTCGCGCAGGGCATCGAGGCAGTCGGCCTCGATGCGCATCATGCCGCTGAACGAGGCGGCGGCCCAGAAGACCCGGTAGGCGCGGGCGATCACGCTGCGGCCGAGTGCGCGGCCGGTGGCTTCCGGCAGCAGCGGATAGAGCAGCATTGCAAGAACGTTCCAGACCAGCGAGATGGCGCCGAGCAGCAGCAGCAGCGCGTACAGCGGCAGCGCGAACGGGATCGAGAGTCCCAGGCGAAGCAGCCGGTTCATGAAAGGCCCGGACCGTCAGGCGCGCAGTGCGCCGGGTGCGACCGCATGGGCCTCGATCTCCACCAGCAGGTCCTGGCGGCAGATGTCGGCTTCGAGGTAGACCGCATGGCTCACCGTGTGCGCTGCCGGGCCCAGCGCCTCTTCGAGGGCCTGCCGCACCCGGGGGGCGTCCGCGGCATGGCGCACGTAGACCACGCAGTCGAGCGCCGCCAGGTCGAAGCTGGCGCTGGTGCGCGCGTTGGCCGCCGCAATCACGGCGGCAAGGTTGCGCAGCGTCTCGTGCACCTGGGGCAGCAGTTCGCCCACATGCACGGTCTCGTGGCCGACGATGCTCGCCGTGCCCGAGATGAAGAGCGCGACATCGCCGCCGCCGATCTCGGCCAGTGCTGCGCGCGAGAAGGTCGGCGCCCGCGGCCCGTAGGCCGGCGGGTAGCGGTAGGCGGAGACCTGGCGCGGGTTCTCGACCGCGAGCGCAGCCGTATGGCCGGCCAGGAAGCGGATGCTCAGCGCGCCCTGGTGGATGCCGAGGGCGCAGGCGGCCGGGGCGCCGTCGAAGACGGACTGCCCGGCGTCGACGAAGGCCTGCTGCCGGCCGGCGTTGAACTGCCGGTAGCGCTCCATGCCGCCGCCATCGCCGTTGATCTGCGGCAGGTAGTTCCAGATCCGAAGCAGATGGCTGCAGCCGGTCTCATCCAGCGCAGCGAACAGATCGCGGTAAGCGCGCTCCGCCAGCGCGGCGACGCCGGTCCGCTCGACGCTCTCGTCGAGGTCGATGGCGCCGAGCGTCCAGTGGCCATCGCTGCGCCAGCGCACCACGCCGGTGGTGCCCGACTCGACGTGCTCGCCGGCATGCCAGACATCGGCCATCGCGGCGGCGCCGGTCAGTACGCGGGCGTTCACGGTCGGCATCCAGGCCAGGCCATGGGGCGTGCCGTAGCCGAGCGCACCGAAAGGGGCGACGGCGCCGGCCGCGAGGGCCAGGCTGTCGGTCAGGCTGAGGCGCTGCACGCGCAAGGGCGGTGCGCCAAGAGGGATTCGTGCGGTCATTGGGCCTCGACGATGTTTTCGCCGGCGAGCGGCCCGAGATCGCGGATGTTGCGCCGCCGCTGCCAGGCATGGCAGGTCGGGCGCGGATGGGTGGCACCCCCGCCGATCACGAGCACGTCGCAAGTCTCCCTCGCGGGCAGGGCGGATTCGGGAATCGTCGGGGGATTGTTCATGCGCGTGGGCTGGGAAATGGGTCGTGCAGGAGGCGCATCAAGCGGGGATTATCCCAAAAAGGCATCGGCGCTCCTGTCGGACGGACCCGGCAGTTGCGCCCGCCGGACAGTAAACTCGCTGCCTGGATTGAAAACACAATATTGCGAGAGATAGAGCCATGGCCGGACATAGCAAATGGGCGAATATTCAGCACCGGAAGGGCCGTCAGGACGAAAAGCGCGGCAAGCTCTGGACCCGCGCCATCCGTGAAATCATGGTCGCCGCGCGCACCGGCGGCGGCGACCTGGGCGCCAATCCGCGGCTGCGGCTGGCGGTCGAGAAAGCCAAGGCGGTCAACCTGCCGATCGACACCATCAAGCGCAACATCGACAAGGCCACCGGCAACCTCGAAGGCGTCAACTACGAGGAGATCCGCTACGAGGGCTACGGCATCGGAGGCGCCGCCATCATCGTCGACACCATGACCGACAACCGCGTGCGCACCGTCGCCGAAGTGCGCCATGCCTTTTCCAAGCATGGCGGCAACATGGGCACCGAAGGCTCGGTGGCCTTCCAGTTCAAGCATTGCGGCCAGTTCGTCTTCGGGCCCGGCACCAGCGAGGACAAGGTCATGGAAGTGGCGCTCGAGGCCGGTGCCGAGGACGTCGTCGCCGACGACGACGGCGCGATCGAGGTGCTGACCGCGGTCGCTGATTTCGAGGCCGTCAAGAACGCCCTCGAGGCCGCGGGCCTCAAGCCCGAGGTGGCCGAGGTCACGATGCGGGCCGAGAACACCATCGAGCTCGCGGGCGAAGAAGCCGCCCGCATGCAGAAGCTGCTCGACGTCCTGGAAGACCTGGACGACGTGCAGGACGTCTATCACAACGCCGCGTTGTCCGAATGACGGCCCGGCGAACGAAAGCCCGCGAATGAAGGTACTGGTGATTGGAGGCGGCGGCCGCGAGCACGCCCTGGCGTGGCGTCTGGCGCAGTCCGACCGCGTCAGCCGGGTCTGCGTGGCGCCGGGCAACGGCGGCACGCGCTCCGACACGCGCTACGAATGCGTGGACCTCACGGCGCCGGCCGAGCTGCGGGCCTGGGCCCAGAAGGAAAAGATCGGCCTGACCGTGGTCGGCCCCGAGGCGCCGCTGGCGGCCGGCGTGGTCGACGAGTTCCGCGCCCACGGCCTGCGCATCTTCGGGCCGACCCAGGCCGCGGCGCAGCTCGAAAGCTCCAAGGCCTTCTCGAAGGCCTTCATGAAGCGGCACGCGATTCCGACCGCCGAATACGAGGCCTTCACCGACGCCGCGGCGGCCCATGCCTACGTCGACGCCAAGGGCGCGCCGATCGTGGTCAAGGCCGACGGGCTGGCGGCCGGCAAGGGCGTGGTGGTCGCCACCACGCCGGCCGAGGCGCACGAGGCGATCGACTTCATGCTGCTCGACAACAAGTTCGGCGTCTCGCACAACGAGGGCGGCGCGCGGGTCGTGATCGAGGAGTTCCTGCAGGGCGAGGAGGCCAGCTTCATCGTGCTGTGCGACGGCAAGAACGTCACGGCGCTCGCCACCAGCCAGGACCACAAGCGCCTGCTGGACGGCGACGAGGGACCCAACACCGGTGGCATGGGCGCTTACTCGCCGGCGCCGGTGGTCACGGCCGAGGTCCATGCGCGGGCGATGCGCGAGATCATCCTGCCGACCATCCGCGGCATGGAGAAGGATGGCATTCCCTACACCGGCTTCCTCTATGCCGGGCTCATGATCGACGCCAAGGGTCATCCCAAGACGCTGGAGTTCAACTGCCGGATGGGCGACCCCGAAACGCAGCCGATCATGCTGCGCCTCAAGTCCGACCTGTTCGAAGTCTTCTGGCACGCGACCGACGGCACGCTCGACCAGGTCGAGCTCGAGTGGGACCGCCGTGTGGCGCTCGGCGTCGTGATGGCCGCCCACGGCTATCCATTGGTGCCGCGCAAGGGCGACCGCATCAGCGGCATTCCGCCCGAGGCGCCCGACGCCGTGGTGTTCCATGCGGGCACCACGCTCGATGGGGGCGAGCTCACCACCAGCGGCGGCCGCGTGCTGTGCGTCACGGTGCTGGCCGACAGCGTCAAGCAGGCGCAGCAGCGCGCCTACGCGGTGGCGGCGCGCATCCAGTTCGACGGCGCCCAGTACCGCAAGGACATCGGGCACCGCGCGGTCCACGCACGCAGCCCCCAGGCCTGATGCCAGGCAGCGCAGACACCGGTGAGGCCCGTCCGGAAGCGGTGGCGGCCTACCTGCGCGGCCTGCAGCAGCGCATCGTCGAAGCGATCGAGGCGGCCGATGGCGGCCGCTGCGTTCGCGACCCCTGGCAGAAGGAAGCCGGCGAGCCGCTGCAGGGCAGCGGCCTGACCTGCATCCTCGAGGGCGGTGCGCTGTTCGAGCGCGCCGGTTGCGGTTTCTCGCAGGTGCGCGGGCCCCGCCTGCCGCCCTCGGCGACCCAGCACCGGCCCGAACTCGCCGGCGCGCCATTCGAGGCGATGGGCGTGTCGCTGGTCTTCCATCCGCGCAATCCCTACGTGCCGATCGTCCACATGAACGTCCGCATGCTGGCCGCGCTGCCGAAGGATTCCGCGCCGGTCTGCTGGTTCGGCGGCGGCATGGACCTGACGCCGTGCTACGGCTTCGAGGAAGACGCGGTGCATTTCCACCGCGGCTGCCGCGATGCGCTGGCGCCTTTCGGCGATGACAAGTACCCGCGCTTCAAGACCTGGTGCGACGACTACTTCACCTTGAAGCATCGCAACGAGCAGCGCGGTGTCGGCGGCATCTTCTTCGACGATTTTTCCGAGGGAGGCTTCGAACAGAGCTTCGCGCTGCTGCGCTCGGTCGGCGATGCCTTCCTGCCGGCCTACCTGCCGATCGTCGAGCGGCGCCGCGACATGCCGTACGGCGAGCGCGAGCGCGCCTTCCAGCTCTACCGGCGCGGCCGCTATGTCGAGTTCAACCTGGTCTGGGACCGCGGCACGCACTTCGGCTTGCAGTCGGGCGGACGCACCGAATCGATCCTGCTGTCGATGCCGCCGCTGGCCAGCTGGGCCTATCGCCAGGAGCCCGAGCCGGGCAGCCCCGAGGCGTCGCTGTACAGCGACTTCATCATCCGGCGCGAATGGCTCTGAGTCCACCGCGCGTCGGTGTCTTCGGCGGGGCCTTCGATCCGCCGCACGACGCGCACGTGGCCCTGGTGCGGGCGGCGCTGGCGCAGCTGGGCCTGGCCGAGCTGCGCATCTTTCCGACCGGGCAGGCGTGGCACAAGGAACGTACGCTGAGCGCTGCCGACGACCGTCTCGCCATGGCGCGACTGGCTTTCGACGCCATCCCCGGCGTGGTGGTCGACGCCCGCGAGATCCTGCGTCCCGGCCCGACCTACACGCTGGACACGCTGCGGGAACTGCAGCAGGACCTGCCCGGCGCTCATCTGGTGCTGATCGTGGGGGCCGACCAGGCCTTGTCGCTGCCGCGCTGGCACGGTTTCGAGGCGATTCTCGCGACCGCTATAATTTCGGTAGCAAATCGCGCAACTGCCACGGGCCCCTCCGGCCCATTCGATCCCGGAATGCTGGCACCCCTGCCGTCCGGCGCGCGATTCGAGCAACTCCAAATCCAGCCGATGGACACCAGCGCGACCGATATCCGGGCGCGCGCTGCGCGTGGCGAGGACCTCCGTGGTCTGGTTCCGACGGCGGTTGCACGCTATATTGACAGACACCACCTCTACCGACCCGCCTGATGACCACTGAAGCCGCCGCAAAAAAAGACATCCAGAAACTCCAGAGGGCCATCGTCGACGGGCTCGAGGACGTCAAGGCGCAGGACATCCAGGTTTTCGACACCGAACATCTCTCGCCCCTGTTCGAACGCGTGATCGTCGCTTCGGGCACCTCCAACCGCCAGACCAAGGCGCTGGCCTCCAGCGTGCGCGATGCGGTGCGCGATGCCGGCTTCCACAAGCCGCGGGTGGAGGGCGAGGCCAACGGCGAGTGGATCATCGTCGACTGCGGTGCGGCCGTGGCGCACATCATGCAGCCTGCCATCCGCCGCTACTATCACCTCGAGGAGATCTGGGGCGACAAGCCGGTGCGCACCAAGCTCGGCGCCGCCAAGCCGGTGGCCGCCGTCCAGGCCAGCGAAGAGAAGGCGCCTGCCGCCAAGAAGGCGCCCACCTCGCTGCGCCGCTCCAGCGCCGCCAAGACCGCGATCCGCTCCGCCGAGCAGGCCGCCAAGCTCGAGAAGCAGAAGCCCGCGGCCAAGAAGACCGCGGCGCGCAAGACCGCCGGGGCCAAGACGCCGGTGAAGACCGTGGTGGTCAACAAGGCGCCGGCCAAGAAGGCGGCCGCGAAGAAGGCCGCTCCCGCAGCGAAGAAGGCCGCACGCAAGACGACCTCGCCGAGGTCATGAAGCTGCTGGTGGTCGCGGTCGGGCAGCGCATGCCCGACTGGGCGCAGACCGCCTGGGACGACTACGCCAAGCGCTTCCCGCCCGAACTCAAGCTCGAACTGCGCGCGGTCAAGACCGAGCCGCGCGGCTCCAAGACGCTCGAGACGCTGTATGCCGCCGAGCGGGAGCGCATCGAGGCGGCGATCGCCAAGGGCATGCGCATCGTCGTCCTCGACGAGCGCGGCACGGCGCTGACCACCAAGGCGCTGGCTGCGCGCCTGCAAGCCTGGCAAGGCGAGGGCGATGACGTCGCGCTGGTGATCGGCGGGCCCGACGGGCTCGATCCCGCGTTCAAGGCCGCTGCGCACGAGCGCATCCGGCTGTCCGACCTGACCCTGCCGCATGCGATGGCGCGCGTGCTGCTCGTCGAGCAGCTGTACCGCGCGTGGTCGGTCAATGCCGGCCATCCGTACCACCGCGAATGAGCGCCGCCCGGCCGCCCGAAGGCGCTCGCACCGCAGCGCGCAGCATGGAGGTTGCCTGATGAGCGCCGCGCCGGGCCGCCCCAAGCAAGCTCGCACCGCAGTGCGCAGCACGAAGGTACTCCAGTGAGCGCCGATTCCCCTTTCATCTACCTCGCATCGCAGAGTCCGCGCCGCGCCCAGCTGCTCGGGCAACTCGGTGTGTCGCATGAACTGCTGCTGGCCATGGCCGACGAGGACACCGAGTCGCTCGAGGCCGTGCAGCACGGCGAATCGCCCACCGCCTACGTGCAGCGCGTCACGGCCTTGAAGCTCGATGCCGCCGTGTTGCGGCGCGAGCGCCGCGGCCTGTTGGCGGCTCCGATCCTGTGTGCCGACACCACCGTGGCGATCGGCCGCACGATCCTCGGCAAGCCGGAGGACGGCGCCGATGCCGAGCGCATGCTGGCGCTGCTGGCGGGCCGCACGCACCGCGTGATGACCGCCATCGCATTGCAGCATGGCGACCGGCGGCTGGCTGCGCTGAACGTCTCGCACGTCCGCTTCGCGGCGATCGGCCCGGCGCAGATCGCTGCCTATGTCGCCGGCGGCGAACCCCTCGGCAAGGCCGGGGCCTATGCCATCCAGGGCCGTGCCGCGGCCTTCATCGAACACATCAGCGGCTCGCATTCGGGCATCATGGGACTCCCGATGTTCGAGACTGCGGCGTTGCTGCGCCTGGCCGGCTTCGAGATCTAGAACAACATGCAAGACATCCTGATCAACTGGTCCCCCCAGGAGACCCGCGTCGCGCTGGTCGAGCACGGCGCCGTGCAGGAACTCCATGTGGAGCGCACGCTGGAGCGCGGGCTGGTCGGCAACGTCTACCTGGGCAAGGTGTCGCGCGTGCTGCCGGGCATGCAGTCGGCCTTCATCGACATCGGCCTCGACCGCACGGCTTTCCTGCACGTGGCCGACATCGTGGCGCCTTTCACACCGGGTTCGCGGCCGAGCACGCAGGCGCCCGAGCGCGACCATCGCAACGGCGGCGCCATGGTGCCCATCGAGAAGCAGGTGTTCGAGGGCCAGTCGCTGCTGGTGCAGGTCATCAAGGACCCGATCGGCACCAAGGGCGCTCGGCTGTCGACCCAGATCAGCATCGCCGGCCGGCTGCTGGTCTTCCTGCCGCAGGACAACCACATCGGCGTCTCGCAGAAGATCCCGCCCGACCTGCGCGACGCGTTGCGCGGCCGCATGCAGGCGCTGATCGAGGCCGCCGCGGCGGCCGACAGCGGCGGCGTGGTGCCGGCCAACACCGGCGGCTTCATCCTGCGCACCAACGGCGAGGATTCGAGCGACGCCGAGTTGGCCGAGGACATCGCCTACTTGCGCAAGACCTGGACCCGCATCCGCGAGCTGTCGGCGCGCATGCCGCCGATGTCGCTGCTGCACCAGGACCTGAGCCTGCTGCAGCGCGTGCTGCGCGACATGACCAGCGAGGACACGCAGACCATCCGCATCGACTCGCGCGAGCAGTTCGATTCGCTGCTCAAGTTCGGCCTCGAGTTCATGCCGCAGGCGGCCGGCAAACTGCAGCTCTACAAGGGCGAGCGGCCGATCTTCGACCTCTACTCGATCGACGAGGAGATCGCCAAGGCGCTGGGCCGCCGGGTCGACCTGAAGTCGGGCGGTTACCTGGTGGTCGACCAGACCGAGGCACTGACCACGGTCGACGTCAACACCGGCGGCTTCGTCGGTGCGCGCAACTTCGACGACACCATCTTCAAGACCAACCTGGAGGCGGCACAGGCGATCGCGCGGCAACTGCGGCTGCGCAACCTGGGCGGGATCATCATCGTCGACTTCATCGACATGGCGCGCGACGACCACCGCGAGCAGGTGTTGGCCGAGTTCCGCAAGCAGCTCGCGCGCGACCGCGTGAAGACCACCGCCGGTGGCTTCTCGCAACTGGGCCTGGTCGAGATGACGCGCAAGCGCACCCGCGAATCATTGGCCCACATGCTGTGCGAGCCCTGCCTGGCCTGCAACGGGCAGGGCATCGTGAAGACCGCGCGCAGCGTGGCCTACGACGTGCTGCGCGAGATCCTGCGCGAGGCGCGGCAGTTCACGCCGCGCGAGTTCCGCATCGTCTCGTCGCCACAGGTGATCGAGTTGTTCCTCGACGAGGAGAGCCAGCACCTGGCGGGCCTGAGCGACTTCATCGGCAAGCCGATCTCGCTGCAGGCCGAGCCCGCGATGGGCCAAGGCCAGTACGACATCGTGTTGTTATAACTCGCCCCCAGGTTGGCTCACTGCGTGTAGCCGCCCACCCCCGACCGGGGGCAACACCAGCGGCCTGGCAAAGCCAGTTCCGCGGTGTTTCACCAGCGGGCGTGGCTGCGCCGGCCGCGGTCAGAGGGTCGCGGCTTGTCCGGGTGGCGCCGTGCGGATGGCGTTGGTCTGCAGCCGCGCGTAGAGGCCGTCGAGCGCCATCAACTGTTCGTGCGTGCCGTGCTCGGCGATGCGGCCGTGCTCCATCACGACGATGCGGTCGGCATGCTGGATGGTCGAGAGGCGGTGGGCCACGATCAGCGTGGTGCGGCCCTGCATGAGGCGCTGCAGCGCCTCCTGCACCTGCCGCTCGGATTCGGTGTCGAGCGCGGACGTGGCCTCGTCGAGCAGAAGGATCGGCGCGTTCTTGTAGAGAGCCCGCGCAATGGCCAGCCGCTGGCGCTGGCCGCCCGACAACTGCGTCGCGTTGTGGCCCAGCACGGTGTCGATGCCCTGCGGCAGGGCCTCCACATGCACCGTGAGATTGGCGGCAGCGATGCATTCGAGCACCCGGTCGCGGTCGATCGCCGCACCCAGCGCCACGTTCGCCGCCAGGCTGTCGTTGAGCATCACCACGTCCTGGCTGACCATGGCGAACTGCGCGCGCAGGCTGGCCAGCTGCCATTCGCCGACCTCGTGGCCGTCCAGCAGCACTTCGCCGGCGCTGGGCAGTACGAAGCGCGGCAGCAGGTTGACCAGCGTCGTTTTTCCTGAGCCTGAAGGGCCGACGAAGGCGACCACCTCGCCGGGCTCGATCGCGAGGCTGACCCCATCGAGCGCGCGCGCCTCGTCGTCACCGCGGTAATTGACGCGCACCTGGCGCAATTCGATGTGGCCGGCCGCGCGTTCGAGCACGAACCGGCCCTGCATTTCCGAGGGGACCTCGTCGATCAGTGCGAGGCCGCGTTCGAGCGCCGCCAATCCGCGTGTGATCGGATTGGCCATGTCGGCGAGGCGCCGGATCGGTGCGATCAGCATCAGCATCGCGGTCACGTACGAGATGAAGCCGCCGACGGTCAGTCCCTTCTCGCCGGCCTGCCAGAGCGCGATCATCACGACGATCGACAGCGCGAAGGCGGCAAAGAGCTGGGTGAGCGGCGTCATCGCGGCCTGGGCGATGGTCGACTTCACGGCCAGGCGATTGAGGCTGTGGCTCAGCCGCTCGAAGCGTTCGCTCTGGCTGGCTTCGGCGCGATGCAGGCGCACCATCCTGTGGGCGAGCACGTTCTCCTCGACCACGTAGGCCAGTTCGTCGGTGGCGTGCTGGCCGAGGCGCGTCAGGTGGTAGAGCCTCTTGGACAGCACCTTCATGATCCAGGCCACGCCCGGCACCATCACGCCGACGATCAGCGTGAGCTTCCAGTTCAGGTAGACCAGGTAGAACAGCAGCGCGACGGTCACGAAGCCGTCGCGCGACAGGCTCAGCAGCGCCTGCACCAGCAGCAGCGCGCCGGTCTGCACCTCGTAGACCACCGTGTTCGCCAAGGTGCTGGCCGACTGGCGCGAGAACAGTCCCAGTTCCGCTTCGAGCAGGCGCTTGAACAACATGCGCCGCAGTCCCTGCATGCCGTCGTTGGCGATGCGCGCCAAGGCGTATTGCGAAATGAATTGCGCCACGCCGCGCACCAGGAACAGCAGGATGATCGCGACCGGCACGATCCACAGCGCCAGCTGTCCGCGCGTGAAACCGCGGTCGAACAGTGGCTTCAGCATGGCCGCCAGGAGAGGTTCGGTGAGCGCGGCGACCGCTGCGGTCACGATGCCCACGGCCCACCAGCGGCGCGAGCCACCGAACCAGGTCATCAGGCGCGCGAGTCGTCGCGTCAAGGGGGGGCGCACCGTATCGGTGGCGGGGGAGGGCTGCATGGCGGCGCATTCTACGGCGCGCATCCTGTAGGACCGGGCCGGTTCATACACGTTTTGTGACGGCAGGGCCATCGCAAGATGTACTATGTGAGGTGTTTTATCCGAGACAAGAAACTTAATCCTCGGAAACCTCTCCGAACTGCATGAAAAAGCCGTTGCAAGACTTTGCCCCAACCCCTTCTTCATCGTTCTTCGGCCGCCGCACCTTGATTGCGGCCCTCGCCGCCTCCCCCATGATTCCCGCGCTGGCCCAGTTCCGGGTCGAGGTGACGGGTGTTGGCGTGACGCAGCTGCCGATTGCGATCGCTCCGTTCCGGGGCGAAGACTCGTCGCCGCAAAAGATCTCGGCGATCGTGCTGGCCGACCTCGAGCGCAGTGGGCAGTTCCGGGGCGTCGACGCCTCGGGCCAGGCACTCGATGAAGGCTCGCGTCCCGACCTCAGCTTCTGGCGCCAGCGCACCGCCGATTCGCTCGCGGTCGGCAGCGTGACACGGCTGGCCGACGGCCGCTTCGATGTCCGCTTCCGCCTCTGGGATGTCGTGCGCGGGCAAGACCTCGGCGGCCAGAGCTACACGGTCCCGCAGGGTGACCTGCGATTGGCCTCGCACCGCATCGCCGACTACATCTACGAGAAGCTCACCGGCGAGAAGGGCATCTTCTCGACCCGCATCGCCTACGTCACCAAGGGCGGCACGCGCTACACGCTGTGGGTGGCCGACGCCGACGGCGAGAACGCGCAAGCGGCGCTTGCCAGTCCGGAGCCGATCATTTCGCCCTCCTGGTCGTCGAACGGCAGCCAGTTGGCCTACGTGTCCTTCGAATCGCGCAAGCCCGTGGTCTACGTGCACAACGTGGCCAGCGGCCAGCGCCGACTGGTGGCGAACTTCCGCGGCTCCAACAGCGCGCCGGCCTGGGCGCCGGACGGCGGCACGCTCGCCGTCACGCTGAGCCGCGATGGCGGCTCGCAGCTCTACACCATCTCTTCCAGTGGCGGCGAGCCGCGCCGGCTGACGCAAAGCAACAGCATCGACACCGAGCCGGTCTACTCGGCCGACGGCGGCACGATCTACTTCGTCAGCGACCGCGGCGGCGCGCCGCAGATCTACAAGATGGGCGCCGGCGGCGGCAACCCGACCCGGGTCACCTTCAGCGGAACCTACAACATCTCTCCGTCGGTCAGCGGCGATGGCCGGTGGCTGGCCTACATCTCTCGCGTGGGCGGCGGGTTCAAACTCCACGTGATGGAACTGGCGACCGGCAATGTGCAGGCGATCACCGACACCACGGCCGACGAGAATCCCAGCTTTGCGCCGAACAGCAAGTTGATCGTCTATGCCACCAAGCTCCAGGGCCGCGAGGCGCTGATGACGACCACGCTGGACGGGAAGATCAAGGCGCGGCTGGCGGGGCAGGCGGGAGACATTCGGGAACCGGACTGGGGTCCGTTTCAAAAGCAATGATTAACTTGAGGAGTTCGAAATGTTGAAACGTACGATTTATTCGTTGGCCATCGTGGCGTTGATCGCCGGTTGCTCGTCGGGCACCAAGCTGAACGAGACGCCGGTGGTGGACCGCGGCGCGGGCCAGGGCTCGGGCGGGGCCGCCAGCGGCGTGGCGCCCGTGACTATCGATCCCAACGCTCAGAACGCGCAGGGCCCGGTCGGTGTCGCACGCATCATCTATTTCGACTTCGACAGCTACACGGTCAAGCCCGAGTTCCAGACGGTGATCGACGGTCACGCACGCTTCCTGAAGGCCAATCCGAACCGTCGCGTGTCGATCGAAGGGCACACCGACGAGCGCGGTGGCCGCGAATACAACCTGGCGCTCGGCCAGAAGCGCTCCGAGGCCGTGCGCCGCGCGCTGGTCCTGGTCGGCGTCAACGACGTGCAGATCGAGGCCGTGAGCTTCGGCAAGGAGAAGCCGGCGGCGCAGGGCAGCAATGAAGAAGCCTGGGCGCAAAACCGCCGCGCCGAGATCACCTACCGTTGATGATGCGCGGCCTATCATTGCGCGGCGCCGCCGTCGCAGCCGCCTTGCTGTGCGCTTCGCTGGGGGCGCAGGCCGCGTTGTTCGAGGACGACGAGGCGCGGCGCGCCATTCTGGATCTGCGTCAGCGGGTCGAGACCATGCGCCAGCAGGCCGAGCAGCGACAGAGCGAGGAGAGCGCGCAGTTGCGGCGCAGCCTGCTCGAGCTGCAGAACCAGATCGAGCAGATGCGCGGCGATCTGGCGCGCATGACCGGCCAGAACGAACAGCTTACGAAGACCGTCACCGATCTCCAGCAGCGGCAGGCCGATGTCGACACCCGCGCCAAGGGCAACGAGCCGTCCAAGGTCGCGGTCGACGGGCGCGAGTTCAATGCCGATCCGAAGGAGAAGGCCGATTTCGACGCTGCGCTCGGCATCTTCCGCGCCGGCCAGTTTGCGCAGGCGCAGACGGCGTTCGCCGAATTCGTCAAGCGCTACCCGCAAAGCGGGTACAACGCCTCGGCGCTGTTCTGGCTCGGCAACGCGCAGTACGCGACCCGCAACTACAACGAGGCCATCGCCAACTTCAGGTCGATGCTGTCCCTGGCGCCCGACCATGCGAAGGCGCCCGAGGCCGTGCTGTCGATTGCGAATTGCCAGATCGAACTCAAGGACACGCGGGCAGCCCGCCGTACGCTCGAGGACCTGACCAAGGCCTATCCGCAATCGGAGGCGGCGCAAGCCGGCCGCGAGCGGCTGTCGCGACTGCGGTAGCCGCGCTTGAGCACCATGACCCCAGTCGTCGCCGCGGACGACGCCGACCTGGCCCGCCGCTTCGGCGGCTTGGAGCGCTTGTACGGCGTGGCGGGCGCAGCGCGCATCCGCGACGCGCACGTGCTGGTGGCAGGCATCGGCGGGGTCGGTTCGTGGGCGGTCGAAGCGCTGGCGCGCAGCGGTGTCGGCCGTCTCACGCTGATCGACCTCGATCACATTGCCGAGTCCAACATCAACCGCCAGATCCACGCGCTCGACTCGACCGTAGGCCAGGCCAAGGTGGAGGCGATGCGCGACCGCATCGCTCACATCAATCCGGCTTGCCGGGTGTTGGCGCTCGATGAGTTCGTCGAGCCGGACAACTGGCAGGCTTTGCTTGGAACCGCCGAAGCCAAGAACGGGCCGGTGAGCGCCGTGCTCGATGCCTGTGACCAGGTGAAGGCCAAGCTTGCGATGGCGGCCTGGGCGCGCGTGGCGGGCGTGGGCTTCGTCACGGTTGGCGCGGCCGGTGGCAAGCGGCTGGCGCACAAGGTCGAGATCGAGGACCTGGCATTGGTCACGCACGATCCCTTGCTCGCGCAGTTGCGCCAGCGGCTGCGCAAGGCGCATGCGGCGCCGCGCGAGGGCCGAAAGATCGGTGTCTCCTGTGTCTTCAGCCGCGAGAGCGTAGCGCCACCGGATGCCTCCTGCGCGATCGAGGGCGACGGCTCGCTGAACTGCCATGGCTACGGCTCGGTGGTCAGCGTGACCGCCACCTTCGGCCAATGCGCCGCCGGATGGCTGCTCGACCGGATTGCCCGAAATGGCACGCTATAATTTCAGGCTTTGCCGGATTCGACGCCGGTAAAGGAAAGACTGGTATCTGGTATCGGGACGTTAGCTCAGTTGGTAGAGCAGCGGACTTTTAATCCGTTGGTCACAAGTTCGAATCTTGTACGTCCTACCACCGAAACCCGCGTCGAGACCCAAAGCCTGCTGTCAATTCGATAGTGGGCTTTTTTTATTTTCAGGCCCAACCCTCTAAGGTCTTGCCCGCTTCGGCGGGCTTTTTCTTGCCTGTCGCCTCGTGGTCACGAACCTGAGGCGCGCCCCCTCAAAAAGCTCAGCCTTGACAGGGCCTCAGCCTTGATCGGCAAAAGGTGACGGGGCGACACTTGACCTGCACCGATGAAAGGAGCCCTCGTATGCCCATGGATTGCCTACGCCGGATTGCAGTGCGCGAACTGCCCTTCGACGTCTACGACATAGGTGAGATCGACAATATCCGCATGTTGCGCGCCGCCGGGCTGGTCATGGCTTTTCTCCCTCCGCCTGACCACCTTCCGCAAGGCGAAGCAAGCCAGAAGCCCGCCCGGGTGCTTGCCATCACGGCGAAGGGCAGAGAGGCTTTGGCCGGCTGGTTGGCGACCGAGGATTACTGACATCTCGTCCAACCAGCCCCGAGCAGGCTTCCTCATGGTCCTGCGTCACCGTCTCGATGTGTCCGATGCCAAGCAGGGTTGGTTGCTCTTTGTTGCAAAAGAAACAACTTCTTAAGCCCCCGACTTACGAGAACGTCACCCTCCATTTGTGAGAAAGGCGTTCAATGTGAACTCGTCACAATCACCGGGGGAGAGTGATGTCAAGGGCAGCCGCGACGCGAGCAGCGAGCTCAGTGAGTCGGGATTCAGCGCCATCGCCGTGCCGGACGCGGCGCGGTGGCGCGCCCAGGCGACGGTCCCGGCGTCTCGACGCAATGACTGCCTGCCGACTCGAAGAGGTGCCGGTCCCGGCGACTCGGCGCATTCCGGTGCGGTGACTGGGAGCGCAGTACCGCAGGAGCCCGGCAATGACGAAGTACTGCGATTCGTGCCACACGCCCAACAAGGACCGCGCCAGATACTGCCATGGTTGCGCCGGCAAGTTCTCGGGCCTGCGTTTCGATGCTGCAGCCTTCGTCTCTACCTTGCCCGACACGCACCCGGACTTGGCCGTGTCCCTGCCGGAAAAGGCGGTGCACGGGCTTCCACGCGCACCGCTCCACAAGGCCGAACCGAAGCCTGCCGCGTGGCTCGCGCTGCCTCCGGGGGTCGACATTTCGCTGGTGTTGCTGTTGTTCTGCCTTCTGCTGTTGTCCGGGACCTTCGTGTACTGGTATTCGAGTCGCTCGGTCCGCGAGCCGCCAGTCCCGGGTTCGCAGCAACTGCTGTCTCAGACGGCGCCCGAGGCCCAGGATGTGCCGGCGAATTCGGGGCCGCCAATCCCGAATTCGTCGGATTCGTCGGCCGTGTTACTGCAGGCCGCGCCCGCACCCGAGCCCCAGGAGGCGCCGGAGAACGCGGTCTCTGCGACGACGAGCGAACCCGCGTCTCCGCCCGATCCGGAACAGCACGCTGTCGCTCGCTCGGATCCAACGGGAAAGCCTGCGACGCAAGAAGTGACAGGGGTTGAAGCGTTGGCCAGCCCGGAACGGGCTGTACCCAAGCAGGCGTCAGGTGTTCGGCGGCGCGATCAGGTCGCTGCGTCGACGCCGAGGAGGCGCGAGCCGAGGCGAGAGATGGTGAACAAGACCGAGATCGATCCCCGAGTGCTTCTCCCATCGGCGGCCGTTGAGGCTGCGCCGGTGGGAACGAGGCCCGCTGAGACCTCGCAGGGGGTTCGCTCRGCCATAGAGCCCCGAGCCGCAGGCAATCTGCCGTGTGATCGTTACAACCCCTTCGGCGAGGCGCTTTGCTTGAGCGCGCCGCAGTCGCCGGGCCAGTTGACGCAGCAATCAGCGGCCACCGGCGCATCGCACGCTGGCACCAGCGGGGCGGTTTCGGCTGTGTTTCGTGCCCCGGCCGTGGTGAGCGGCGGTGGGACTGGAAGCTTGGCCGATGGTGGCGGAGCCGGCGGCGGCTCGGGCGGGGGTGGAGCAGGTGCTGGCGGTGGTGGCGGTGGTGCCGGCGGCGGAGCAGGAGCAGGGGCAGGAGCAGGGGCAGGGGCAGGAGCAGGAGCAGGAGCAGGAGCAGGAGCAGGAGCAGGAGCAGGAGCAGGAGCAGGAGCAGGAGCCGGGGCTGGAGCCGGAGCCGGAGCCGGAGCCGGAGCCGGAGCCGGGGCTGGGGCTGGGGCCGGGGCTGGGGCCGGTGGTGGTGGAGCCGGAACCGGTGCCGGTGGTGGTGGAGCCGGAGCCGGTGCCGGAGCCGGAGCCGGTGGTGGAGCCGGTGGGAGTGGCGGTACAGGTGGCGGCTCCGGTGCTGGAGCGGGTGGCGGTGGCTCTGCCGGTGGTGGTGGCGGTGGACCCGGCGGCGGTGCAGCCGGGCGTTAGAAAGGCCGACCGGGGGGCATCACGATGCCGACCTCTGTGCTGCGCCGAACCCATCCGAAATCTCGAATCACCGCATGACAGTGGGGCGTGACGTCCGTGACCGTCGAGCGCGATGCGCATGAGATGGGAAAAATTCACATTTGTTGCAAATTGATATACATTGACATCCCTGCCCGAAGCACAGAGTCGGGCCCAGCCGCACGCCAAGCCTTTCAGGAGCCACCCAATGGACTCGGACTTTCACCTTCGCAAAGTACAGACACTGAGCCCCAAGGCCGCAAAAATTGCATTGCGCATCATGGATGCGGACCCGGGCATTCCGGTCGAATGGATCCTGACGCTGCGACCGGCGCTGGTTGAACGAAGCAGTGACTCGGCGTCGTTCGGAACCACGGACTGGATGACGATCGCAGCGATCGAGCGTCCCGTCGTCCGCAGATTCACTGAGCGCTTCGAAAGCCGCGAGCAGCGCCACGCTCGGCTTTGGGTGACGAGCCTTCGCCAGGAGTCCCGCAGAGCCCCTGGCTCGGCGTTCGAGGATGCGTACGGGTCACCGTGAGTGGGCCCAGGGGCCGGACTCCCCTCAACCGTCGGAGTAGAGAAACACCGTGCGACATTGACGGCACCGTGCCTGGCCGATATGGCCTTGTCGATGGAGCGGCTCGAGCCTGGACGTCTGGCCGTCGAGAAAGCATTGCGGACAAGGCAGCAGTTCCCCTGGACAAGCCAGTGCGTCGGCCCATACGCTTTCCCAGTCATCGACCAGCGATGGCAGCGCGCCCTTCGCTCGCAAGTGGCCCAGCAATTCGCGGTGCATGCCCTCGAGTGCCATGGCCTTCTCCATTCGTATTCGTTGGGGACGCCCACACGGACGCCCGCCAATAGGCCTGCGGGACCGACGCGGACCTATCGGGACTTCAGCCGCGAGCCTGGCCTGGTCAGCGTCCATTTGGTTACAAAGCCAGACACTTTTCGAATGTGAAAGTATTACATTTTTACCTTGCGAAGTGTGCTGTTTCGCAGAGGGCCAAACCGGCGATTCGAGATCGCGACCATTGGCCATCGGGTGCCTGTTGAGCAGGCCCATCTCGAAGGAGGGCTCATGTCAAAGATTGTCAAAGGCAACAAACTCGTGAGGCGGATGGGGCGTCGGACCACACTGTCCTCGCAACGACGGCGGGCCACAAGGCGGACCACTTCGGTGGCTCTGCATGCGAGCGACGGCGCGCAACTGGCCTGGATCGCGGCGTCTCGCGTCAGAGAGGCGGCCCAGAATCGAATCGTCTTCGCTTTTCGACGCTATGTCGAGGCTTCGGGGCCTGGGCCCACGGACGCCGAACTGCATCTGTTCGCGCGGCTCGCCATCGCGGAGCAGCGATTGAGAAGCAAGCTCTCGGGGCGGCCCGCTGGCAGGGTCTGGGACTCGGGTTCCATCAGCAGTCGCTGAAGTTCGAGACGGCCTTTTTCTGTGGGAGGGGTCAACCGGCTTCGTCGCCGTCGATCGAGGCCGAATGGCGGGATCCGGCCATCGCCGAGACCAGGCCCACCGCACTGGCACGAATCAGTTCCTGGCGCAGGGCCGCTTCGAGCAGGCGGCGCGCTGTCTCCGGCCGGTCGTGGTCGTATTCTTCGTCCAACTCGCAATGCAGGTAGTAGTCGACCCGGGCCATGAGCCGTTCGACCGATGCTGCGAGGTCTTTCTCGTTCATCTTCCGCTCCTCCGAACCAGTCGTGCGGAAACGACCTTGGTTTGATCCCGATCTTCCTCTGGACTCACCCTGCGCTCACCCAGTCATCGACTGTGTGAGTTTCGTCATTATCCTCCCCCCACGCGCTGTTGCCCCCGGTCCTTTGTCGTGGTGCGCCAACAGTGTGTTCGGGTAGCAAGTTTGTTGGTGCTTTGGTATTCGAAATTCAGCGAAGACGCAGCCGATTCCAGGCGTTGACCAGCCTCGAAGGGCGCGCGGGCGGCGAAGCCGACTCGCTGCGGATGGGCTGCTTGGCGGTCTCGGCGGCGCTGGCAGGCGCCGGAAGCCGATGCCGGACGCTGTGCGCCACCCGCACGCAGTCCTTGATGTGCAACTCGCCCAGGGACCGCAGCGCTGCATAACTGAGCGTGGCAGAAACCACTTGGCCTGCGAGGGGAACGAATCGGGCCGCCTGGCTGGCGGTCAGCTTGACGCCCGCATGGCGGGCCAGCGTGACGAGCAGTTCGCGCGTGACCAGCCGCCCGACCAGCAACGCCCCGACGGCGGCGGCGGTCTTGCGTATGCGTTCGCGCTCGTGCGGCGCCATGCGCTCGACCTGGGTCACCGAAAGGCCGAATTCAGTGCTGATCTGCGGCACCACGCGGGCCAGCAAGGCGGCGTCGGCCGCCCAGTCGATGCCCGGCAGCGGCACGGCGCCGACCGCAGCCGCCATCAGCGCCTTGCGGCCGAGCAGACGACGGCTGCGCCGGATGGCCTCGATCAGCTGGGGATCGCCTTGGGCGAGCTCGATGGCGGAAGACATTCCGCCGCATTATCAGGCGGCGAGCGTTTCCAGTTGGTCCGACAGGGCCAGCCAGCGCTCTTCGAGGCGCGCGATCTCGTCGCCGAGTGTCTTCAGCCGCTTGCCGGCTTCGGCGATTTCCGGGGCCGGCAGGGCCTGGGCCAGTCGTTCTTCGAGTGCGGCCTTCTCGCTGCTCGCGGCGGCCAGCTGCTGGTCGACCTGCGCCAGTTCGCGCTTCAGAGGCTTGGCTTGCTCGCTGCGCTGCTGCCGTTCCTGGGCGTCCTGCTTGCGCTGGTTCCTGGCGGCCGGGGCGGCATCGGCTTGCCGGGGCGCCGGCGCGCTGGCGACCGCGGCTTCGGCGGGTCGCGCGACGACTTCGGCCGCACTGGCCGTCGCGGCATCCCGGTTCGCCACCTTGGCCTCCTCGCGCAGCCGCTTGGCTTCGTCCAGCAGGTAGCGCTGGTAGTCGTCCAGGTCGCCATCGAAATCGGTGACCACGCCGCGGCCGACCAGCCAGAACTCGTCGCACACCGAGCGCAGCAGTGCGCGGTCGTGGCTCACCAGCATCAGCGTGCCCTCGAACTCGTTGAGCGCCACGGCCAGCGCCTCGCGGGTGGCGAGGTCCAGGTGGTTGGTGGGCTCGTCGAGCAGCAACAGGTTGGGGCGCTGCCAGACCATCATGGCCAGCACCAGGCGCGCCTTTTCGCCGCCGCTCATGGTGCCGACCGCCTGCTTGACCATGTCTCCGCTGAAGTTGAAGCTGCCGAGGAAGCCGCGCAGGTCCTGCTCGCCGGTGCGTTCCTTGGCGTTGGCGCCGAGCTCGCGCGCCATCCGCACCATGTGCTCGAGCGGCGTGTCCTGCGGCCGCAGCACGTCGAGTTCCTGCTGGGCGAAGTAGCCGATGTTGAGTCCCTTGCCTTCGGTGACGGTGCCGGCCAGTGCGCCCATTTCCCGGGCGATGGTCTTCACCAGCGTCGACTTGCCCTGGCCGTTGGCACCCAGGATGCCGATGCGCTGGCCGGCCAGCACCGAGCGGTTGACGCCGCGCAGGATGGTCTTCGGTGCCTCGTCCTCGACCCGATAGCCGAAACTCGCATCGCTGATCGACAGCATCGGATTCGGGATGTTGCCCGGTTCCTTGAATTCGAAGGTGAAGTCGGCTTCGGCCAGCAGCGGCGCGACCTTCTCCATGCGTTCGAGCGCCTTGACCCGGCTCTGCGCCTGCTTGGCCTTGCTGGCCTTGGCCTTGAAGCGGTCGATGAACTTCTGCAGGTGGGCGATCTTGTCCTGCTGCTTGGCGAAGGCCGATTGCTGCAGCTCCAGCTGCTGCGCCCGCAGGGTCTCGAAGGCGCTGTAGTTGCCGCCGTAGCGCGTCAGCTTCGCATGTTCGATGTGCAGGGTGACGTCGGTCACGGCATCGAGGAACTCGCGGTCATGGCTGATCACGATCATGGTGCCGGCGTACTTCTGCAGCCAGGCCTCCAGCCAGACCAGCGCGTCCAGGTCCAGGTGGTTGGTGGGTTCGTCGAGCAGCAGCAGGTCGCTCGGGCACATCAGCGCGCGCGCCAGTTGCAGCCGCATCCGCCAGCCGCCCGAGAAGCTGTTGACCGGCTGGTCGAGCTCGTGGGCCTTGAAGCCGAGCCCCAGGATCAGCGACTGGGCGCGCGGCACCGCGTCGTGCTCGCCGGCATCGGCCAGGTCGGTGTAGGCGTGGGCCAGCGCCATGCCCATCTCGTGGTCGTCGGGGTCGGCCTCGTGGCCTGCCTCCGCCCTGGCGAGCAGCTCGCGCAGCTCGACCAGCCGGGTGTCGCCGCCGACCACGAAGTCGGTGGCCGGCTCTTCGGTCTCGGGCATGTTCTGGGCGACCTGGGCCATGCGCCACTGCTTCGGCAGCGAGAAGTCGCCACCATCTTCGTGCAGCGTGCCGTTGAAGAGTGCGAACAGCGTGGATTTGCCCGCGCCGTTGCGTCCCACCAGGCCAACCTTCTCGCCGGGGTTGATGGTGACGCTGGCGCCGTCGAGCAGCACTTTGGCGCTGCGGCGCAGGATGACGTTCTTGAGAGTGATCATTTCGGTGCCCGCCGGTTGGCGGGCAGTTCAGAGGAGGGATTCGCGCGCGACCAGCAGCACCTGGTCTTCGCCCGCGCTGGTGGCTAGCCACACCACCTCGAGCTGCGGAAAGGCAGCCTCGAAGTGCGCGCGTTCGTTGCCGATTTCAAGCACCAGCACGGCGGAGTCGCTCATGCGGGCCGGGGCGTCGGCGAGCAGCCGGCGAATGAAATCCATGCCATCGGCCCCGCCGGCCAGGGCCAGTTCGGGCTCGGCGCGGTATTCCGCCGGCAGCGCGTCCATGCTGGTCGCGTTGACGTAGGGCGGATTGCAGAGAATCAGGTCGTAGGGGCCATCCACGCTCGCAAGCCCGTCCGACTCGATGAGCCTGATGCGATCGTCGAGCTGGTGGCGCGTGACGTTGATGGCGGCCACCTCGAGCGCCATGGTCGATAGGTCGGCGGCGTCGACGCCGACGTCCGGATAGGTCAGCGCCGCCAGCACCGCGAGGCTGCCGTTGCCGGTGCACAGATCGAGCACCCGGCGCGTGTGCGGGCCCAGCCAGGGATCGATGCTGCCGTCGGCCAGCAGCTCGGCGATGAAGCTGCGCGGCACGATGGCGCGTTCGTCGATGTAGAAGGGCAGGCCCTGCAGCCAGGCTTCCCGGGTCAGGTAGGCGGCCGGCTTGCGGGTGTCGATGCGCTGCGCGAACAGCGCGCCGACGCGGGCGGCATCGGTGGGCGACACCGGGCGCTCGGCCACGGCATCGAGCTCGTCCAGCGGCAGGCCCAGGCGCCACAGCACCAGCCAGACCGCCTCGTCGAAGGCGTTGTCGGTGCCGTGGCCGAAGGCCACGCCGGCGTCGGCCAGCTGCTTTGCGCCGGCCTCGATGAGTTCAATGACGGTGCTCATACGAGGAGCAGCGCTTCGAGCCGGTCCAGCGTGCGGCGGTAGATGTTCTTGAGCGGTTCGATGTCGGCCACCGCGATGTGCTCGTCGATCTTGTGGATGCTGGCGTTGACCGGCCCCAGCTCGACCACCTGCCGGCAGATCTTGGCGATGAAGCGTGCGTCGCTGGTGCCGCCGCTGGTCGACAGCTCGGTCTCGATGCCGGTCTCGGCGCGGATTGCCTGCTGCACGGCTTCGACCAGCGCGCCGGGCACGGTGAGGAAGGGCAGGCCGCCGAGGGTCCAGGCGAGCGTGTAGTCGAGTCCGTGCGCATTGAGCACCGACTTGACGCGCTGCTGGAGCGATTCGGGCGTCGATTCGGTCGAAAAGCGGAAATTGAAATCGATCACCGCCGCACCCGGGATCACGTTGCTCGCGCCGGTGCCCGCGTGGATGTTGCTGATCTGCCAGCTGGTCGGCTGGAAGTGGTCATTGCCGGCATCCCAGCCGCCGGCCGCGTTGATCGCGACCAGCTCTGCCAATGCCGGCGCGAACGCATGCACCGGGTTCTTCGCCAGGTGCGGGTAGGCGATGTGGCCCTGCACACCGTTCACCGTGAGCTTGCCGCTCATCGTGCCGCGGCGGCCGTTCTTGATCATGTCGCCGCAGCGTTCGACCGAAGTCGGCTCGCCGACGATGCAGTAGTCGATGGCTTCGCCGCGCGCCGCCAGCGTGTGGCAGACCACCACCGTGCCATCGACGCCCGGGCCTTCCTCGTCGCTGGTGAGCAGCAGCGCCAGCGTGAGCCGCGGATCGGGCGTCGCGGCCAGGAACTCCTCGATCGCGACCACGAAGGCGGCCAGCGAGGTCTTCATGTCGCAGGCGCCGCGGCCATACAACCGGCCCTCGCGGTGCGTCGGCGTGAACGGATGGCTGGTCCACTGCTCGAGCGGTCCGGTCGGCACGACGTCGGTGTGGCCGGCGAAGGCCAGGGTCTTCGAGCGCTCTCCGGTGCCGGGGCGTACCGCCCACAGGTTGGTGACGCGAAAGTCGGACGGGCCGCTCTCGATGGTCTCGAGCCGGAATCCGAGCCGTGCCAGGCGTTCGCCGAGGATCTGCTGGCAGCCGCCGTCGTCGGGGGTGACCGAGGGGCGGGAGATCAGTTGTTCGGCGAGCTGGAGCGTTCGGGACATCGATGCGGGGCAGGTGGCTCAGGGACGCACGTCGAGCGTGATGTCCGTGAAGGTGGGTTCCTCGACCTGGTCGAGGAGGGAGCGCTCTTCGTTGCGCGTGGGCGGCGCCTTGCGGTTCTGCAGGCGCCACATCAGGTTGGTCGGCGAATCGGCCTGGGCCAGGCCTTCTTCGCGCGTCACCAGGTTCTCGGTGATCAGCCGCGCGATGTCTTCCTCGAAGGTCTGGGAACCCTCGGCCATCGATTGTTCCATGGCTTCCTTGACCGCCGAGAAGTCGCCCTTGCCGATCAGCTCGGCCACCAGCGCGGTGTTGAGCAGCACTTCGAGCGCCGGCACGCGGGCGCCACCGGGCGTGCGCAGCAGTCGCTGCGCGACGATGGCGCGCAGGGCGCCGCTGAGGTCCCCCAGCAAGGTGGTGCGCACTTCCACCGGGTAGAAGCTCAGGATCCGGTTCAGCGCCCGGTAGCTGTTGTTGGCATGCAGCGTGGCGACGCACAGGTGGCCCGACTGCGCGTAGGCGATCGCGGCGGTCATGGTCTCGCGGTCGCGGATCTCGCCGATCTGGATCACGTCGGGCGCCTGGCGCAATGCGTTCTTGAGCGCGATCTGCAGCGACTGGGTGTCGCTGCCGACGTCGCGCTGGTTCACCATCGACTTCTTGTTGGTGAAGGTGAATTCGATCGGTTCCTCGACCGTGAGGATGTGGCCGGTGGCGTTCTCGTTGCGGTAGTCGAGCATCGAGGCCAGCGTGGTGCTCTTGCCGGCGCCGGTGGAGCCGACCATGAGGATCAGGCCGCGCTTCTCCATCACCAGCGTCTTGAGGATCTCGGGCAGGTTGAGGTCCTCGAAGCTCGGGATGGTCGAGGCGATGTGCCGGACCACCACCGCGTAGCTGCCGCGCTGGCGCATCGCGCTGATGCGGAAGTTGCCCGAGCCCTCGAGCGCGATCGCCATGTTGAGTTCGCCGGTGCGCTCCAGTTCGGCGATGCGGCTTTCGTGCACCACCTCGCCGAGCAGGCTCAGCGGCGCCTCGGGCGGCAGCACCTGGGCGTTGATCGGCATGCAGTTGCCGTTGATCCGGATCAGTGCCGGAGAGTTGGCCGAAAGATAGATGTCCGAAGCCTTGCGCTCGGCCATCAGACGAAGAATTCGTTCCATCGTGCTCATCGGCTATCTCTCCTCGGCGTTGTGGTTGTTGAACTCGGTCGTCGGCGGGCCGCCCCCTCAGGCGGCCGGCTTTTTCTTCAGTCGCGCAGCAGGTCGTTCAGCGAGGTCTTGGCCCGGGTCTGGGCGTCGACGCGCTTGACGATGATCGCCGCGTAGAGGCTGTAGCGGCCGTTGTCCTTGGGCAGCGTGCCGCTGATGACCACCGAGCCGGCCGGCACGCGGCCGTAGCTGACTTCGCCGGTCCCGCGGTCGTAGATCGGCGTGCTCTGGCCGATGTAGACGCCCATCGACAGCACCGAGTTCTCTTCGACGATCACGCCCTCGACCACCTCGGAGCGGGCGCCGATGAAGCAGTTGTCCTCGATGATGGTCGGGCCGGCCTGCAGCGGTTCGAGCACGCCGCCGATGCCGACGCCGCCCGACAGGTGCACGTTGGCGCCGATCTGGGCGCAGGAGCCGACGGTGGCCCAGGTGTCGACCATCGTGCCTTCGCCGACGTAGGCGCCGATGTTGACGTAGGACGGCATCAGGATCGCGCCCTTGGCGATGTAGCTGCCGCGGCGGGCCACGGCCGGCGGCACGATGCGCACGCCGGCTTCCTTGAGCTCGTTGGCCGACAGGTGCGCGAACTTGGTCGGCACCTTGTCGTAGAAGCCCAGCGCGCCGGCCTGGATCTGCTCGTTGTCCTTCAGGCGGAAGGACAGCAGCACGGCCTTCTTGATCCACTGGTGCACGGTCCACTGGCCGACCGCTTCGCGCGTGGCGACCCGCAACTTGCCGTTGTTGAGTTCGGCGATCACGTGGTCGACGGCGTCGCGCACTTCCTTCGGGGCGCTGGTGGCGGAGATGTTGGCGCGGTCTTCCCACGCGGCGTCGATGGTCTGCTGGAGTTGTTGGGTCATGGAGTAGCTCTGTTCTGGATGAAGTTCACGATGCGGTTCGCGGCCTCGGTGCATTCGGCCGTGTCGGCGACCAGCGCCATGCGGATGCGCCCGCGGCCCGGATTGGCACCGGCCACGTCGCGGGCGAGGTAGCTGCCGGGCAGCACCGTCACATTGTATTGAGCGTAGAGCGCCCGGGCGAAACCGGGGTCGTCGCCTTGCCACGAAGGCGGCACGCCGGCCCAGAGATAGAAGCTGGCGTCGGGCAGGCGGACGTCGAGCACGGGCTCGAGCAGCGGCGTCACGGCGGCGAACTTGGCGCGGTACCGGGCCCGGTTGTCGACCACGTGGAGTTCGTCGTCCCAGGCCGCGATGCTGGCCGCGGCCACCGTGCCGCTCATCGCGCTGCCGTGGTAGGTGCGGTAGAGCAGGAAGGACTTGATGATCGCGGCGTCGCCGGCCACGAAGCCGCTGCGCAGGCCCGGCACGTTGCTTCGCTTGGACAGCGAGGTCAGGGCGATCAGGTTGCGGAAATCGCTGCGGCCGAGCTTGGCGGCGGCTTCGAGCCCGCCGAGCGGCGGCTCGTCGCGGAAGTAGATCTCGCTGTAGCACTCGTCGGAGGCGATCACGAAGCCGTGCCGGTCGGACAGAGCGAAGAGTTTTTCCCATTCGCCGATCGGCATCACGGCACCGGTCGGATTGCCCGGCGAGCAGACGAACACGAGTTGGGTACGCGTCCAGACGTCTTCGGGCACGCAGTCCCAGGCCACCGCGAAGTTGCGCTCGGGCACGCTGGGCACGTAGTACGGCTCGGCGCCTGCGAGCAGGGCCGCGCCTTCGTAGATTTGATAGAAGGGGTTGGGCGACAGCACCCTCGGGGCCGGCGAACGGCTGGCATCGACCACGGTCTGGGCCAGCGCGAACAGGGCCTCGCGCGACCCGTTGACCGGCAGCACCTGGGTGGCGGCGTCGAGCGCCAGCCCGTAGCGCCGCTGCAGCCAGCCGGTAAAGGACTGGCGCAGATTCAGATCGCCGGCGGTGGCCGGGTAGACGGCCAGTGCGTCCATGCCGGCCGCCAGCGCGTCCTTGATGAAGGCCGGCGTCGGGTGCTTGGGCTCGCCGATGCCGAGGCTGATCGGCGTGAACGCAGGGTTCGGGGTGATTCCCGCGAACAGTTGTCTCAGCCGCTCGAAAGGGTAGGGCTGCAGTTTGGCGAGCAGGGGATTCATGATCCCGAATTATCAGGGAGCGCGGGCAACGAGGTATGCAATCGACGCAACCCTTTCGGGAACACCGCGGAACCGGCTTTGCCGGGCCGCTGGTGTTGCCCCTGGCAGGGGGCTGAGAAGCCGCGGCTCCAAGCCTGCCCGCGCAGGCTTGGACGGCTCCGAAGCGCCGCTGCCTCTGGCAGCGACTCGAGGCGGCTACACGAAGTGAGCCAACCTGGGGGTGAGCTCAAAGTCTTTTGACCAGCACCTGGCTCTTGCGATCCCAGTTGTACTTGCGCTTGCGGGCCTCGGGCAGCCAGTCGGGGTTGACCTGCTGGAAACCGCGCTTGAGAAACCAGTGCATGGTGCGGGTGGTCAGCACGAAGATGCTTTCCAGGCCCGAGGCCTTGGCGCGCTGCTCGACCCGCTTGAGGATCCGCTCGCCGTCGCCCTGGGCCTGCGAATGCGGCGACACGGTCAGCGCGGCCATCTCGGCGGTCTTCGCCTCGGGATAGGGGTAGAGCGCCGCGCAGCCGAAGATCACGCCGTCGTGCTCGATCACCGTGTATTGGCCGATGTCGCGCTCGATCTCGGTGCGGCTGCGCTTGACCAGCGTGCCGTCGCGCTCGAAGGGCTCGATCAGTTGCAGGATGCCGCCGATGTCGTCGGCCGTGGCTTCGCGCAGCGACTCGAGCTTCTCGTCGATCACCATGGTGCCGATGCCGTCATGCACGTAGACCTCGAGCAGCAGCGAGCCGTCGACCGAGAAGGGCAGGATGTGGTTGCGCTCGACGCCGGCCTCGCAGGCTTTCACGCAGTGCTGCAGGTAGAAGGCGGTGTCGGTCGGGCGCTGCGGCGGCGGCAGCGCGGCCAGCAGCTTGCGGGCGGTGTCGAGCGGCAGCTCGGTGTCGATCGGATTGTCTTCGCCGATGGGCAGGGCCGGGTCCTGGGCGATGCCGGGCACTTCGGTCAGGAAGATCAGCTTGTCGGCCTGGATCGAGATCGCCACGCTGGTCGCGACCTCTTCCATCGTGAGGTTGAAGGCTTCGCCGGTGGGCGAGAAGCCGAAGGGCGACAGCAGCACCATCGAGCCGAAGTCCAGGGCGCGCCGGATGCCGGCCGCATCGACCTTGCGCACCAGCCCCGAATGCTGGAAGTCGACGCCGTCGACCACGCCGACCGGCCGGGCGGTGATGAAGTTGCCCGAAATCACGCGGATCGTGGAGCCGGCCATCGGCGTGTTGGGCAGGCCCTGGCTGAAGGCGGCCTCGATCTCGTAGCGCAGTTGGCCGGCGGCTTCCTGGGCGCAGTCGAGCGCCACCTCGTCGGTGATGCGGATGCCGTGCGAGTACCTGGCCTCATGGCCCTTGGCGCGCAGTTGCTCGTTGACCTGGGGCCTGAAACCGTGCACCAGCACGACCTTGACGCCCATGCTCTGGATCAGCGCCAGGTCCTGTGCGATGTTCGCCAGCTTGCCGGCGGCGATCGCCTCGCCGGCCATCGCGACCACGAAGGTCTTGCCGCGGTGCATGTGGATGTAGGGCGCCACCGAGCGGAACCAGGGGACGAAGGTGAAGTTGAAGACGGTGGACATTGGCGGGGTAGATCGGGCGGAATTGCCGGGCGCAAGATAATCGGCGATTTTCCCCGAACTGCCCGCCTTGTCTTCGCCTCCTCTTCGAATCGAGTTCCCCGAGTCCCTGCCGGTGTCGGCCCGGCGCGACGAAATCAGTGCCGCCATCGAGGCGAACCAGGTCGTCATCGTCTGCGGCGAGACCGGCTCGGGCAAGACCACGCAGTTGCCCAAGATCGTGCTCGGGCTCGGCCGCGGCAAGCTCAATGCGCCGCCGGGCAAGGGCCGGCTGATCGGCCACACCCAGCCGCGGCGCATCGCCGCGACCTCGGTGGCCAAGCGCATCGCCGAGGAACTGAAGACGCCGCTGGGCGAGGTGGTGGGCTACAAGGTGCGCTTCCAGGACCGGCTGTCGCGCGACGCCTCGGTCAAGCTCATGACCGACGGCATCCTGCTGGCGGAGACCCAGACCGATCCGCTGCTCAAGGCCTACGACACGATCATCATCGACGAGGCCCACGAGCGATCCCTCAACATCGACTTCCTGCTGGGCTACCTGCGCGAGATCCTGCCGCGGCGGCCGGACCTCAAGGTGATCGTGACCTCGGCGACCATCGACGCGGATCGATTTGCGCAGCACTTCGCCTCCGCTCGCCCGGCGCCGGGCCGCCCCAAGGCGGGCGCGGCTCCCTCGGGGGGCAGCGACGACGCGCAGCGCGGAGCGTGGGGGCCCATGATTCCGGCGCCGACGATCATGGTCTCGGGGCGCACCTTTCCGGTGGAGCAGCGCTGGCGCCCGTTCGAGGAGTCGCGCGACCACGACCTCAACGACGCCATCGCCGATGCGGTGGACGAGCTCTGGCGCGATCCACACAACGCCGGCGACATCCTGGTCTTCCTGCCCGGCGAGCGCGAGATCCGCGAGGCGGCCGACCACCTGCGCCGCCACCTGAGCCACCAGCCGCTGATGCGCAGCGCCGAAGTGCTGCCGCTGTTCGCCCGGCTGTCGCAGGCCGAGCAGGAACGCATCTTCGACAGCCACAGCGGCCGGCGCATCGTGCTGGCCACCAACGTGGCCGAGACCTCGCTGACCGTCCCCGGCATCCGCTACGTGATCGACACCGGCACGGCGCGGGTCAAGCGCTACTCGTTCCGCAGCAAGGTCGAGCAGCTGCTGGTCGAGCCGATCAGCCAGGCGGCCGCCAACCAGCGCGCGGGGCGTTGCGGCCGGGTCGCCAACGGCATCTGCATCCGGCTCTACGACGAGAAGGACTTCGAGGGCCGGCCGCGCTTCACCGACCCGGAAATCCTGCGCTCCTCGCTGGCCGGCGTGATCCTGCGCATGAAGTCGCTGCACCTGGGCGACGTCGAGCGCTTTCCGTTCCTGGAGGCTCCCCAGCGCCGCGCGATCGCCGACGGCTACCAGCTGCTCAACGAACTCGGCGCGGTCGACGACGCCAACGAGCTGACGCCGATGGGCGCGGAGCTGGCCCGGCTGCCGCTCGATCCACGGGTGGCGCGGATGATCGTCGAGGCCCGCTCGCGCGGTGCGCTGGAGGAAGTGCTGGTGATCGCCAGCGCCTTGTCGGTGCAGGACGTGCGCGACCGGCCGATGGAGATGCAGCAGCAGGCCGACCAGGCGCATTCGAAGTTCGACGACGAGAAGAGCGAGTTCAGCGGCTACCTGCGCCTGTGGAAATGGATCCTGGATGCGCGCGGCGGCCATGGCGACACCCACAAGCTCTCGAACCGGCAGTACGAGCAGCTGCTGCGGCAGAACTTCATCAACATCCGCCGCGTGCGCGAATGGCGCGACATCCACTCGCAGCTGCTGACGGTGGTGACCGAGCACAAGTGGCGCATCAACACGCAGCCGGCCGGCTACGAACCGCTGCACCTGTCGATGCTTTCGGGGCTGCTGGGCAACATCGGCTGGAAGCTCGAGGACGACGAAGCCTACCTGGGCGCGCGCGGCATCAAGTTCTACCGCCATCCGGGCGCCCACCTGAAGAAGAAGCCTGGCCGCTGGATCGTCGCCTCCGAACTGGTCGAGACCACGCGCCTGTTCGGCCGCGGCATCGCCAACATCGAGCCGCAGTGGCTCGAGCAGGCGGCGGGCCATCTGCTGAAGAAGCAGTTGCTCGACCCACATTGGGAAAAGAAGGGCGCCCAGGTCGCGGCGCTGGAGCGCGCCACGCTGTACGGCCTGGTGGTCTACAGCGGTCGCCGGGTCGACTTCAGCAAGGTCGATCCGGTCGCGGCGCGCGAGATCTTCATCCGCGAGGCGCTGGTCGGCGGGCAGTGGGAAAGCAAGCTGCCCTTTCTCGCGGCCAATCGCAAGCTGGTGCGAGAGGTCGAGGGCCTGGAGCACAAGTCGCGCCGCCAGGACGTGCTGGTCGACGACGCGCTGATCTACGCCTTCTACGATGCCCAGCTGCCGCCCGACGCGTCGAGCGGCCTGACGTTCGAGAACTGGTATCGCAGCCAGTCTCGCGAACAGCCGCGGCTGCTCTACCTGACACGCGACGAGCTGATGCGGCACCAGGCCGCCGGCATCACGACCCAGTCCTTTCCGCCGACCCTGCGGCTGGGTGGCGTCGACTGCGCCGCGACCTACCTGCACGAGCCGGGCGACGCCAAGGACGGGCTCACGGTCAGCGTGCCGCTGTTCGTGCTGAACCAGGTCAGCGACGAACGCTGCGAATGGCTGGTCACCGGGATGCTGAAGGACAAGATCCAGGCCCTGCTGAAGAGCTTGCCGCAGAAGCCGCGCGCCCGCCTGGTGCCGCTGCCCGAGTCGGCCGCGCGGCTGGCCGAGGAACTGGGTGCGCCCGAGGTTTTCGGCCACGGATCGCTGACCGATGCGCTGCTGAAGCGGGTGCGCGACCAGACCAGCCTCGACGTCAAGCGTGCCGACTTCAAGCTCGACATGCTGCCGCCGCATCTCTTCATGAACCTGCGGGTGGTCGACGAACATGGCCGGCAGCTCGGGATGGGCCGCAACCTCGGCGCCCTGAAGTCCGAACTGGGGGCGCAGGCCCGCGGCGCGTTCCAGGCGCTGGCCGGGCTCAATGTGCGGGCGTCCGCCGAGCCGGCGGCGGCCGGTGCCCGGGAGCAACCCGCCGGCGCCGGTGCCGCCGTCGAGTCGCCGGCGGCACCGGCCTTGCCGGCCGGCCAGCGCTATGCCACCTGGAGCTTCGGCGAACTGCCCGAGTTGATGGAAGTGCGGCGCGGCGCGCAATCGCTGATCGGATTTCCGGCGCTGGTCGATGGCGCCGATGCGGTCACCATCGAAGTCTTCGACGAGCCCGCCGTGGCCGCGGCAAAGCACCGGGCAGGCCTGCGGCGGCTGTTCGCGCTGCAGCTCAAGGACGCGCTGAAGTACCTCGAGAAGAACATTCCCGATCTGCAGAAGATGGCGGTCACCTACATGCCGCTGGGCACCGCCGAAGAACTCCGGGCACAGATCATCGAGGTGGCGATCGACCGGGCCTTTCTGCAGGAGCCTTTGCCGACAGACGAATTCGCCTTCAAGCGCCGGCTGGACGAGGGCCGCGGCCGCCTCACGCTGATCGCCAACGAGATCGCCCGGCTGGCCGGCGTGATCCTGGTCGAGTACGGGCTGGCGGCGCGCAAGATCAAGGACACCAAGGTGCAGCCCGACGCCACCGCCGATGCCGCGCAGCAATTGCAGCGGCTGATGGGCAAGCGCTTCATCGCCGACACGCCGTGGCCTCGGCTGCAGCACTTTGCGCGCTACCTGAAGGCGATCACCTTGCGGCTCGACAAGCTGCGCGCCGACGCCGCGCGCGATGCGCAGCGGCTGGCGGAATTGCGGCCCCAGGAGCAGCGCTACTGGCGACTGCTGGCAGAGCGCAAGGGCGCGGCCGACGAGCGCATGAGCGAGTTCCGCTGGCTGCTGGAGGAACTGCGCGTGAGCTTCTTCGCCCAGGAGCTGCGCACGCCGCAGCCGGTCAGCGTGAAGCGCCTGGACAAGCTGTGGGCGCAATTGGGGCATTGATAAAGCTCGCCCCCAGGTTGCCCGCACGTCGTGTCGGGCGCCCACCCCCTACCGGGGGCAACACCAGCGGCCCGGCGAAGCCGGTTTCGCGGTGTTTCACCAACGGGCCTGGCTGCGCCCGGCCGAGTTGAACCGGGCTGTGCTTGTTTTTCGGCTGCGCGCAGCGCGCCCGTTCAGGGGGGCCGCGGCCAACCTGGGGCGAGCTTTACAAGCTCGCCAGTCGCTCAATGGCGGTCTGCAGGGTTTCGTCCTTCTTGGCGAAGCAGAAGCGAACCACGCGCTGGTCGAAACCATCGCCGTAGAAGGCCGACAGCGGGATCGCGGCGACCCCGATCTCGCGCGTGAGCCATTGGCAGAAATCCGATTCGCCGAGTTCGCTGACCTCGCTGATGTCGACGCACTGGAAGTAGGTGCCGGCGCTGGGCAGCAGCTTGAAGCGGGTCTTTGCCAGACCGGCGGCGAACAGGTCGCGCTTGCGCTGATAGAAGGCCGGCAGTTCCAGATAGGGCGCCGGATCGGCCATGTAGCGGGCCAGCGCGTACTGCATCGGGGTGTTGACCGTGAAGACGTTGAACTGGTGCACCTTGCGGAACTCGGCGCTGAGCGTGGCTGGCGCTGCCACGTAGCCGACCTTCCAGCCCGTCACGTGATAGGTCTTGCCAAAGCTGCTGACGATGAAGCTGCGCGCGGCCAGACCCGGGAAGCGGGCGGCGCTCTGGTGGCGGGCGCCGTCGTAGACCATGTGCTCGTAGACTTCGTCGCTGATCACCAGCACGTCGGTCGGCGCCAGCAGGTCGTCCAGCTGCCGCATCTCGGCTTCGGTCCAGACCGTGGCGCTCGGGTTGTGCGGCGTGTTGACGATGATGGCCCGGGTGCGGGGCGACAATGCGGCGGCGATCTTCGTGAAGTCGGGGCGGAAGCTGCCGGGCGTGAGCGGCACGCGCACCACGGTGCCGCCGGCCAGGTCGATGTTCGGCACGTAGCTGTCGTAGCAGGGCTCGAGCACGATCACCTCGTCGCCCGGGCGCACCACCGCCAGGATCGCCGTGATGATGGCCTGGGTGGCGCCGGCGGTCACGGTGATCTCGCTCTGCAAGTCGTAGCGGTGGCCGTACAGCGTCTCGATCTTGGCGGCGATCGCCTCGCGCAGCGGCGCGATGCCGGGCATCGGCGGGTACTGGTTGTGGCCCGCCGCCATCGCATCGGTCACGGCCTGTAGCAGCTGCGGGTCGCAGTTGAAGTCGGGGAAGCCCTGGCCGAGATTCACTGCATGCTTCTCGGCGGCGAGCGCCGACATCACGGTGAAGATCGTGGTGCCCACGGCGGGCAGCTTGCTTTGCAGGGCGGGGGTGCGGACGGTCGCTCGGCTCACAGTTCGTAGTCCTGGTGTTGACCGCTCAAGGCCTTGGCGATCAGGTTGCGATCGAGCCGGTCGGAGAGCAGCTCGGCGAATTTGTAGACGAAGTTGCGCAGGTAGGCGCTGCGCTTGAAGGCCACGCGGGCGATGTTGACGCCGAAGATGTGGCCCATCGGCCGCACCACCAGGTCGGCGTTGGAGTCGTCCCGCACCGCCATTTCGGCCACGATGCCGACGCCCAGGCCGAGCCGCACGTAGGTCTTGATGACGTCCGAATCGATCGCCTCGAGCGCGATGCGCGGGGTCAGTTTCTTCTGCGCGAAGGCATGGTCGATGCGCGTGCGCCCGGTGAACGAGGGGTGGTAGGTGATGATCGGCTCGTTCGCCAGGTCCTCGAGCGAGATGCGCTCCTTGTCCGCCAGCGGATGCCCCTGCGGCAGCACCAGCACGTGCTGCCATTCATAGCACGGCATCGTCACGAGCTCGGTGTAGTCGGACAGCGATTCAGTGGCGATGCCGATCTCGGCGATCTCGTCGATCACCATCCGCGCCACCTGGTCGGGCGAGCCCTGGTGCAGGCTCACGTTGACCTTCGGATAGGCCTCGCGCAGCTTGGCCACCGGCACCGGCAGCACGTAGCGCGCCTGGGTGTGGGTGGTGGCGATCGACAGCGTGCCGCTGTCCTGGGCGCTGAACTGCTCGCCGATGCGCTTGAGGTTGCCGACCTCGCGCATGATGAGCTCGATGCTGGCGAGCACGTGCTGGCCGGGCTCGGTGACCCGCTTCAGGCGTTTGCCGTGGCGGGCGAAGATCTCGACGCCGAGCTCTTCCTCGAGTTCGATGATGGCCTTCGAGACGCCCGGCTGCGAGGTATGGAGCGCCTTGGCAGCTTCGGTCAGGTTCAGGTTGCGCCGGACGGCTTCCTGAACGAACTTGAACTGGTGGAGATTCATAACGGATTCCGTATTATTTTCGGATTCATTATGCCTTCTAAGTCTATGAAAATCTCCACAAGTTCAGGTTTCGAGTGCCTTTCGAGCCAGCATCGTGATCACTTCGGGGTCTTCGCCGACTGCGGCGCGCAACGAGAACTCGACGTCCGGGCGCAGGGCGCGGAGTTCGTCGACCAGCGCCGGCAGGTCGTCGCGCACGTGCCTGCCCATGCCCAGGAACAGCGGCACGATCCGCACGGTCCGGGCGCCGGCGGCGATCAAGGCCAGCGCGGCGCTGCGCAGGTCGGGGGCGACCAGTTCGAGGTAGGCGCAGGCCACCCGCGCGGTCGGATCCAGCGCAGCGACCTGACGCGCCACCGCCTCGACCGGCGCCCGCCAGCGTTCGTCACGCGATCCGTGGGCGAACAGCACGATCCCCAGGGGTGCTTGCATGGCCTGCATCCGCGCTACCGCCTCAGCACCAGCCAGCTGAAGGCGCCCAGCGACATCACGGAGTAGATCAGTCCGGGCGCCGCCGCCGTGATCCACGGCCACCAGTTGCCCAGGTTGCCGAGGTAGCCGAAGACGTTGTTCAGCAGGAAGAAGCTGATGCCGATCATGACGCCGCCGAAGACGTAGGTGGCGATGCCCGACTGCCGGAAATGCAGGTACGCGAAGGGCAGGGCCAGGACGATCATCACCAGGCAGGACAGCGGATAGAACACCTTGCGCCAGAACTCGATTTCATAGCGCTGCGCGGTCTGTCCATTGGCCTCGAGATGGCGAATGTAGTCGAACAGGTCGAGGGTGCGCATGCGGTCCGGGCGCAGCAGCGCGACCGACACCATCTCGCTGCTCAGCGAGGTCGGCCACTCGAGCACCGGAACGGTGGTGTTGACGATGCGCGGGGCGCCGGGGCCGCGGGTCTCGTACTGCTGGCGCTCGGCATTGACCAGCGTCCAGTGGCCGCGATCGACGCTGGCCGCGGGCGCCGAGGTCTGTGCGACCAGGAAGCCCTGGCCATCGAATTCGAGGATCCGGGGATCCTTCAGGATACCGTTGCGCCCCATCGACGCCACATTGACTGCGAAGGACGATTCGCCCTGGCGCTCCTTGAGCCAGGCACCGGTATTGCCGATCAGCGACAGGGACCCCTGGTAGCGGGCCTTGAGCAACTGGGCCGTGCGGTCCGAGGCGGGCGCGAGGTAGTCGCCGATCGCGAAGGTAAGCACCACGAAGCCGACCCCGAGCAGCAGCAGGGTGCGCAGGGCGCGCCATGGGCCGAGGCCGCTGGTTCGCAGGATCGTGAATTCGGAACTCTGCGCCAGCCGCGCCATCACGAAGATGGTGCCGATCAGCACCGTGATCGGCAGCAGCTCGTAGAGGTGGCTGGGAATCAGCAGCGCCACGTACAGCAGCGCCTGGGGCGCGCCGTAGCCGAGCGAGCCGGGGTTGGCGATCGCCTGCAGTTCGTCGACGAAGTCGAAGAAGAAGAACAGGCTCAGGAAGCCCAGGGTGACGAAGGCCACGGCCTTCACCACCTCCGCGTAGATCAGGCGGCGGATGGTATTCACGAGACGGAGGTGCTTTCGGGCCGTGCACGGGCGAAATGCGCCCGGAAGCCCCAGTTGAAATGCCGCTTCGCGAGCCAGAGCAGGCCGAGCAGCAGCACGCCGCCGTGCAGCGTGACCATGAAGCCGCCCATGGAGTAGCGGCCGGCGCTGATCCAGCTTTGGCCCAGGTTGAGCAGGTTGAAGTAGAGGATGAAGGCGAACAGCGCGAACACCAGGTTGCCGCTGCGCCCGACGCGTGGATTCACGCTCGACAGCGTCAGCGCCAGCAGCACGAAGTTGGCCCCTGCCAGCAACAGGCCGAGGCGCCAGGCGAGCTCGGCGCGGTTGACGGCGATCGGGTCGCGCAGCAGGGTCAGCGTGGGCCGGGCCCGCACCGGCGTCGCGTCCAGGGGGTCGGACGGACGGCCGCCGATGCGGGCGCCATAGGTCTCGAACTCGCTGACCTTGATGCCGGTCGGCTGCAGCGGCTCCTCGATGCGCTGGCCATTGCTCAGCATCAGGTAGCGGACGCCGTTCAGGTCTTCCATCCGGCCGCTGCGGGCCGAGGTCACGATGCGCAGGTTGCGCTCGACCGAGGAGATGAACACGTTGCTCGCGGTGGCGCTGTCGGGTGCATCCTTGTCGATGAAGAACACCCGCAGCCGGCCGGCCGATTCGCGGAATTCACCGGGCGCGACGCGCTCGATGTCGCTGCGGCGTTCGTAGCGCTCGCGCATGTTCTGGGTCTGCGAATTGGCCCAGGGCCAGCCGACCAGCGAGAACACGCCGATCAGCAACAGGATCGGCCAGGCGAATCGGAACAGCGGCCGGAGGAAGTCGGCCAGGCCGCGTCCGCTCGAGAACCAGATCACCATCTCGCTGTCGCGGTACATCCGCGACAAGGTGCCGACGATCGCGATGAACAGGCAGAGGCTCAGGATGGTCGGCATGTAGCCGAGCACGGTGTAGGTCATTACGAGGAAGACCTCGGAGGGATTCACGCTGCCCCTGGCGGCCAATCCGAGCGTGCGGATCAGCATCATCGTCATCACGATGGTGACCAGCACCACCAGCGTGGCGCCGAAGCTGCGTGACAGCTCCTTGCGTAGAGAGGAATGGAATAACATCGTCGAGGGAAAAAAAGGATTATGGACTTTCAACTCAAGACCCTCTCCATCGCCCAGGCCGCCACCGAGAAAGCCGATGTCCTCATCGTGCTGGTCGCCGCCGGTACCACCACCTCGAAAGATGCGCTCTCCGCCCTGGCGGCCGAGGCCCGCAAGGCGGGCGACTTGCCCGACAAGGCCGGCAAGTTGCTGGCGTTGTACCGCCCGGCCGGCGTGGCGACGGCGCGCGTGCTGCTGGTCGCCGCAGGGGACGGCGGCGCGGCCGCAGTCCGCACGGCGGTGCAGGCGGCCGTGAACGCGGCCAAGGGCTCCGCTCCGAAGCGGGTCGCCATGGTCTTCGCGGGCGCCACCGATGCGGCGGCACTGGCCAGCGCGGTGCTGGCGGCTGCCGACGCCAGCTATGTCTACACCGAGACCAAATCCAAGGCCGAGCCCCGCACCATCCGCCAGCTGAGCGTGGGCGTGCCGGATGCCGCGGCCTTGCGCGAGGCCTTCGACCAGGCCACCGCGACCGTCGCCGGCATCGAACTGGCCAAGGAATGGGGCAACCGGCCGGGCAACCACTGCACGCCCACGATGCTGGCCGATGCCGCGAAGAAGCTCGCGGAGCTGCCGAACGTGAAATGCGAGGTGCTGGGGCCCAAGGAAGTGGCCAAGCTCGGCATGGGCGCCTTCGCGGCCGTCTCGCAAGGCGCGGCCGAACCGCTGCGCTTCATCGTCCTGCGCTACCACGGCGCGCCCAAGGATCAGGCGCCGGTGGTGCTGGTCGGCAAGGGCATCACCTTCGACACTGGCGGCGTCTCGCTCAAGCCGGCGGCGGAGATGGACGAGATGAAGTTCGACATGTGCGGTGCGGCCAGCGTGCTGGGCGTGTTCCGCGCGCTCGGCGACATCCAGCCGGCGATCAACGTGATCGGGCTGGTCCCCTCGTGCGAGAACATGAACGACGGCCGGGCGCTGAAGCCAGGCGACGTCGTCACCAGCATGAGCGGCCAGACCATCGAAGTGCTCAACACCGACGCCGAGGGACGCCTGATCCTGTGCGACGCGCTGACCTACGCCAAGCGCTTCGCGCCGGCCTCGGTGATCGACATCGCCACCCTCACGGGGGCTTGCGTGGTGGCCCTGGGCGGCGTGCGCAGCGGGCTCTTCTCCAGTGACGATGCGCTGGCCGGCGCACTCCAGGCCGCCGGCGAGGAAGCACAGGACCGCTGCTGGCGGCTGCCGCTCGACGACGACTACGCCGAGGGCCTCAAGACCAACTTCGCCGACGTCGCCAACGTGGCCGGCCGCGCCGGCGGCGCCGTCACGGCGGCCAAGTTCCTGCAGCGCTTCGCCAGCGACTATCCCTGGGCGCATCTGGACATCGCCGGCACGGCGTGGAAGAGCGGGGCGGCCAAGGGCTCGACCGGCCGGCCTGTGGGCCTGCTGCTGAACTATCTCCTGGCGCAGGGCGCCAAGACCTCGCCGCGCACGACGGCGAAGACCCCCAAGGCGCGGCCCCGCAAGTGACCGAGATCGACGGCCACTACAACATGCCCGACAAGTTGGGCTATGCCTGCCGCCTGCTGCGCAAGGCGGTGGGTGCGCATGGCGCGCGGCTGGTGGTGGTGGCGGACGCCGCATTGCTGGACGCGATCGACCTGGCCCTGTGGAAGCTCGCGCCGAGCGATTTCGTCGCCCATTGCCGCAGCGACGACCCGCCCTACATCGTCCAGCGCTCGCCCGTGGTGCTGGCGGACAGCACCGAGGCCGCCTTGCCTGACCGGCCGATCCTGGTCAACCTCGGTGCCGAACTGCCCGCGAGGTTCGAGCGTTTCGAGCGGCTGATCGACATCGTCGGCAGCGACGACGCCGACCGCCAGGCCGGCCGTGTCCGTTGGCGGCACTACAAGGACCGCGGCTACGTCATCCGCACCCATGCCTACGCCGGGGGGGCCAACGGATGACCGGGGCGCCTCGTACGCCGCCGCGCTTCGTACCCACCTTGACGACGGTGCTCGAGCCCGCGCAGCAGGGCGCGACAGCCCCCGCGCCGCCGGAGCCGGAGCCGGCGGCGCCGACCGCGATCGAGCCTTCGCGGGCCGTCGCGTTGAGCCCCGAGGCCAAGCTGTCCGAGGCCGAGGCCTTTCGCCTCGAAGAGCAGTTGCTGCACCGCGTGCTGCAGCGCGTCGACCTCTCGCTCGAGGAGCGCGTGAGCGATGCCGTGTCAGCTGCCGTTCAGCAGCACCTCGACACCATGATCCCCAGTCTGCGCAATGAAATCGAGGCGGTCCTGCGGGCGTTGGTGAGCGAAGCACTGGCCCGCGAGCTTTCGGACAACCCCGGGTCTACGCCAGCATTCGGGCGCGAAACCTTGGGCTAAACTGCGCCCGGGTCGAAAAGCGCGAGGGCGCTGCGCATCCGCGGCGCGATACTTGCTGAAGGTATTTGCCCGGATCCAAAGACCGGTTTTCAACTCTACTCATCCATGTTCTGGAGGTTCTCATGCAATTGAAATGGACTGCTGTCGCCCTGGCCGCTCTTGCGCTCGTGGCCTGTGGCAAGAAGGAAGAAGCCGCGGCGCCTGCGGCACCCGCACCGACCGCAGCCGCTCCTGCTCCCGCCGCGCCCCCGGCCGATGCCCTGGTGGTCAAGATCGGCCACGTGGCACCCACCAGCGGTGCCATCGCCCACCTCGGCAAGGACAACGAATTCGGCGCTCGCATGGCGGTCGAGGACCTCAATGCCAAGGGCATGAAGATCGGCGACAAGGTTGTCAAGTTCGAACTGCTGGCCGAAGACGACGCGGGTGACCCGAAGCAGGGCACCGCGGTGGCCCAGAAGCTGGTCGACAGCAAGGTCAACGGCGTGGTCGGCCACCTGAACTCGGGCACCTCGATTCCTGCTTCCAAGCTGTACAGCGACGCGGGCATTCCTCAGATCTCGCCCTCGGCGACCAACCCCAAGTTCACCCGCCAGGGCTTCAAGACCACGTTCCGCGTGGTGGCTGACGACACGCAACTCGGCGGCACGCTCGGCAAGTACGCGGTCGAAACGCTCAAGGGCAAGAACATCGCCGTGATCGACGACCGCACCGCCTACGGCCAGGGCGTCGCCGAAGAATTCGAGAAGGCCGCCAAGGCTGCCGGCGGCACCATCGTCGGCCACGAATTCACGACCGACAAGTCGACCGACTTCAATGCCATCCTGACCAAGCTCAAGGGCGCCCAGCCCGACATCCTGTTCTTCGGCGGCATGGACGCCGTCGGCGGCCCGATGCTCAAGCAGGTCAAGCAGCTCGGCATGAACGTCAAGTTCATGGGCGGCGACGGCCTGTGCACCGGCGAACTGGCCAAGCTGGCCGGCGACGCGATCGGCGAGGAGATGGTCGTCTGCGCCGAAGCCGGTGGCGTGGATGGCGACTTCAAGGCGCCGCTGGAAGCCTGGAAGACCAAGTTCAAGGAAAAGAACGGCGTCGAAGTCCAGATCTATGCACCGTACGTCTACGACGCCGTGCAGGTGCTGGCCGCTGCGATGCAGAAGGCCGGTTCGGCCGATCCGGAGAAGTACCTGCCTGAAGTCGGCAAGGTCGAGTACAAGGGCCTGACCGGCCCGATCGCCTTCGACGAGAAGGGCGACATCAAGAACGGTGCGCTGACGCTGTACACCTACAAGAACGGTGCACGCACGCAAATCGCCGTGGTGCGTTGAGCGCTGCGTAGCAAGCAGGAAAAGGGGCCTTCGGGCCCCTTTTTCTTTTTCGGCTATGCCGGCTGCAGGCCGGTGCAATAGTCGAAGAAAGCCTCGAGGTCCCTGGACTTGTCGAACACGGCGTCGGCGCCGAGCGCCATGCAGCGTGCACGGATGTCGGGACTGACGAAGTTGCTCAGCACCACTGCGCGCTGGCGTTCGTGACGCCGGAGGCAGGCCCGCAGCACGCCCAGTCCGGAGCCCTTCTTGAGGAACAGGTCCACGATCAGCAGTTGCCATTCGCCGCCATGGGCGGCGAGCCACTCGGATGCGTCGGTCTCGGTCTCGGCGATGCCGAGCACGCGGGCACCCACCAGGTCCTCGAGCGCGGGGATCAGGTTGTCGCGTATGGTCCTGTTGTCTTCGACAAGGAACGTGAGGAGAGCCATGCCGGTTCCTGCCAGTGCAAGACACAAAGCCTAGCCCGCCGCCCATCGCCGGCCAAGGCCGGACGGCTTGCGCTCGCGTAGGAGAAAGCGCACGGATGCGCCGCTTGCCGGCGGCGCCGTGCCTCAGTTGGCGGCTTTGTCGTCGGCGGCGCACAAAAAAGCCCCGGCATGCGGGGCTTTCAGGACGGATCCGTTGGCAGTTGGAAGCTGCTGGAGACGTGTTTTCTGGCGGAGCAGGCGGGATTCGAACCCGCGGAGGGCTATTAACCCTCACACGCTTTCCAGGCGTGCGACTTAAACCGCTCATCCACCGCTCCGAGCCCATGATTGTAGCAGTGCGACGGCGTGGTATTCGCAGCCCGTGGGCGACGCCGGCGGAGGCGCCGGCGCTTCGTCCAAAAGGCCGCCTGAAACTTCGTTGACCGGGCGGGCCCGATTCTTCATCTGAATTCCGTACACTTCGCGCCTATTCGCCTGTCCGGAGCCCTGCTCATGAAATTCCGCTTTCCCATCGTCATCATCGACGAGGACTTCCGCTCCGAGAACACGTCGGGCCTGGGTATCCGCGCCCTGGCGCAGGCCTTCGAAAGCGAGGGCTTCGAGGTGCTGGGCGTCACCAGCTATGGCGACCTGAGCCAGTTCGCGCAGCAGCAAAGCCGCGCCAGCGCCTTCATCCTGTCGATCGACGATGAAGAGTTCTCGGTCGGTCCGGACCTCGACCCGGCGGTGCTGAGCCTGCGCACCTTCATCGGCGAAGTGCGGCGCAAGAACGCCGACGTGCCGATCTACATCTATGGCGAGACGAAAACCTCGCGCCACATCCCGAACGACATCCTGCGCGAGCTGCACGGGTTCATCCACATGTTCGAGGACACGCCGGAGTTCGTGGCGCGCCACATCATCCGGGAAGCGAAGAGCTATCTGGAAGGCGTGCAGCCGCCGTTCTTCAAGGCGCTGATCGACTACGCCGAAGACGGCTCCTACTCGTGGCACTGCCCGGGGCACTCGGGCGGCGTCGCCTTCCTCAAGAGCCCGGTGGGCCAGATGTTCCACCAGTTCTTCGGCGAGAACATGCTGCGTGCCGACGTCTGCAACGCGGTCGAGGAACTCGGGCAGCTGCTCGACCACACCGGCCCGGTGGCGGCCAGCGAGCGCAACGCGGCGCGCATCTTCAATGCCGACCACTGCTTCTTCGTCACCAACGGGACCAGCACCAGCAACAAGATGGTGTGGCACCACACGGTGGCGCCGGACGACGTGGTGGTGGTCGACCGCAACTGCCACAAGTCGATCCTGCACGCGATCATCATGACCGGCGCGATACCGGTCTTCATGAAGCCGACACGCAACCACTTCGGCATCATCGGCCCGATTCCCAAGAGCGAGTTCGAGCCGGCGGCGATCAAGGCCAAGATCGCGGCCAATCCGCTGCTCTCGCACGTCGATGCCAACAAGGTCAAGCCGCGCGTGATGACGCTCACGCAGTCGACCTACGACGGCGTGATCTACAACACCGAGACCATCAAGAACATGCTCGACGGCTACGTCGACACGCTGCACTTCGACGAGGCCTGGCTGCCGCACGCGGCCTTCCATCCGTTCTACGGCGCCTACCATGCGATGGGCAAGCGCCGGGTGCGGCCGAAGGACTCGCTGGTGTTCGCCACCCAGTCGACCCACAAGCTGCTGGCCGGCATCAGCCAGGCCAGCCACGTGCTGGTGCAGGACTCGCAGAACCGGGCGCTCGACCGCGACCTGTTCAACGAGGCCTACCTGATGCATTCGTCGACCAGCCCGCAGTACGCGATCATCGCCAGCTGCGACGTCGCCGCGGCGATGATGGAGCCGCCCGGCGGCACCGCGCTGGTGGAGGAGAGCATCCTCGAGGCGCTCGACTTCCGCCGCGCGATGCGCAAGGTCGAGGCCGAGTTCGGCAAGGACGAGTGGTGGTTCAAGGTCTGGGGCCCCGAGAAGCTCGTCGACGAGGGCATCGGCCGCGCCGACGACTGGATCATCAAGGGCGAGTCGCGCACCGCCAAGTGGCATGGCTTCGGCAAGCTGGCCGACGGCTTCAACATGCTCGACCCGATCAAGTCGACCATCGTGACACCGGGCCTGGACCTGAACGGCAAGTTCGCCCAGACCGGCATCCCGGCCAGCATCGTCACCAAGTTCCTGGCCGAGCATGGCGTGATCGTGGAGAAGACCGGGCTCTACAGCTTCTTCATCATGTTCACGATCGGCATCACCAAGGGCCGCTGGAACACGCTGTTGACAGCGCTGCAGCAGTTCAAGGACGACTACGCGCGCAACCAGCCGATGTGGCGGATCATGCCGGAGTTCTGCCAGGCGCATCCGAAGTACGAGCGCCTCGGCCTGCGCGACCTGTGCCATCACATCCACGAGCTTTATGCGCGCTTCGACGTCGCGCGCCTGACCACCGAGATGTACCTGAGCGACCTGACCCCGGCCATGAAGCCGAGCGACGCCTTCGCCCACATCGCGCATCGCAAGACCGAGCGGGTCGAGATCGACCACCTCGAAGGCCGCATCACGACCAGCCTGATCACGCCGTACCCGCCGGGCATTCCGCTCTTGATTCCTGGCGAGGTCTTCAACAAGAAGATCGTCGACTACCTCAAGTTCGCACGCGAGTTCAACACCGAGTGCCCGGGCTTCGAGACCGACATCCATGGACTGGTGGGCCGCATCGACGAGACCGGCAAGAAGCGCTACTACGCCGACTGCGTGCGGGCCGAGCCGCACCAGGCGGCGGTGATCGAGCCTGCGGCGGTCAAGCCCGCCGCTGTCGTCCCTGCGGCGGCCAAGACGACTGCCGTCAAGCGAGCGACCGTCAAGCCAGCCGCAAGGCCATCACGCCCGCGACGATGACAAGCGTGCCGATGGCACGCTGCCAGCCGAAGGGCTCGCGCAGGAAGAGGGTGCCGATGACCGCGGCGAACAGCACCGAGGTCTCGCGCAGCGCCGCGACGACGGCGACCGGCGCGTGGGTCATCGCCCACAGCGCGATGCCGTAGCTGCCCAGCGACGCGGCGGTGCCGGCCAGCGCGATCTTCCAGCGCCCTGCCATGTACGCCAGGGCTGCGCGCCGCTGGCCGGGGCGCCGCCAAAGCACCAGCAGCAGATAAGGCAGGCCGTCGAAGACGAACAGACCGGCCACGTAGGCGAGTGCATCGCCCGAGGCCCGCACGCCGATGCCGTCGACCACGGTGTAGAGCGCGATGATGGCGGCGTTGGCCAGCGCGAAGCCCAGCGCCTTGCGCCGCCGTCTTTCGTCGCTGTCGCGCAGCGCCGAGCGCGACAGGCCGAGCGTCACCACGCCGATGCAGATGACGGCGACGCCGGCCCAGGCCGCCGCCGAGATGCCTTCGCCGATGAAGGGCAGGCTGCCCATCGCCACCAGCAGCGGCGCGCAACCGCGCATCACCGGGTAGGTGAGCCCGAGGTCGCCATGCTTGTAGGCGCCCGCGAGCGCGATGTAGTAGCCGAGGTGGATCACCAGCGACGCCGCCATGTAGGGCCAGGCCTCGCCCGCCGGCAGACCGGTGTAGAGCAGCAGCGGCACTGAAATGAAGATGCCCAGGCTGTGGATCAGCGCGGTGTCGAGCGCCTTGTCGCCGCCCGACTTGATGAGCGCGTTCCAGCCCGCGTGGAGCAGTGCGCCGATCAGGACCGCACCGACGATCGTCGCGCTGAGCGTCACTTCAGCATGCAGCGCTGGGCGCGCGCCAGGAAGTGCGCGAGCGGCGGCGTCGGGCGTTCGGCTTCCTTGGCGAGGTCGTCCCACAGGCGCAGCCGGACCGCTTCGCCGGCATGGGGCTGGGCGATGAAGCGCTCGGCTTCCCCGGCCGAGAAGATGCCGCCCTGCAATTCGAGGCTGCGTTTGGAATCGGCCGAGAGGCCGGCCCCGTAGTCGGCGCGCGTGGCGCAGAGGTGGCGTTTGGCGTCCACGTGCCACTTGATCGACGTCAGCACCTTGTCGCCGAACACGCCGCGCAGGAAGGACAGGGCGTAGAACTGGTGCAGGTCGTCGATGCCGCGCAGGCTCGGCGACTCGCCCTGCTCGTTGAGCAGGTGGCCGAGGTCGTGCAGCAGCGCCGCCGTGACCAGTTCGTCGTCGGCGCCGTCGAGTTCGGCGCGCTGGGCGGTCTGCAGCGCGTGCTCGAGCTGGGAGACCGGCTCGCCGCTGTACTGCTCGGCGCCGCGGCGCGCGAACAGGGTCTCGATATCTGACAGGCTCAATGCCATCGGGGGTCTCAGGCGGTGGTTGATTTCTGGTGGTTGCGCAGGGTGCGCGCGCGGCTGTTCATCACGTGCTGGTACATCGCCTGGCCGGCTGCCTCGGCGTCGCCGGCCGCGATCGCCTTGACGATCTGGCGGTGTTCGCGCGCATAGACCGCCATCGATTCGTCGGTCAGGTTCTTGCGCCGGAACAGCGACAGTTCCTTGATCAGCTTGCGGTAGGTGGCGCCGAGCTTGGCATTGCCCGCAAGCTCCACCAGCCGGTCGTGGAACTGCAGGTTGACCCGGTGGTAGTCCGGCGCATTGCCGGCCTTGGCCGAGCGGTCCATTGCGTCGGCAAGCTGGCGCAGTTCGCGCACTTCGGCCGGACGGATGGTCTCGGCGACCTTGCGTCCGACATAGAGGTCCATCGCGGCGCGGACCTCGAAGATCTCGAGCGCCTCCTCGATCGGCACGTCGCGCACGAACACCCCGCGGTTCTTCTCGGTGCGCACCAGGCCGGCTTCCTCGAGCATGCGGAAGGCCTCGCGCACCGGACCGCGAGAGACGCCCAGTCGATCGGCCAGCGCCGCCTCGGTGAGCTTCTCGCCGGGGCCGAGCTCGCCTTCCAGAATCAAGCGCTCGATCTCGGTCTGCACCAGGTTGGCGAGCGAGTTGCCCTGCAGTTGTGCAATGGCTGCCTGGGGCGAGAGCGTCGTCGACATGGGGCGATCCTAGGCCACACTCTGTAGATTGTCTACGATTTACAAAACGGATGATCCAGGCCTCGAACTTGCTTGACGGCTCCCATCACGTCGCCGTGATTCCCCCATCCACTGTTGAGGTGCCTTTTCATGACGTTCTGGAAATCGATACTGGCCGGCGCGCTCGGCCTGGCCTTCGCAGCCGGTGCCTGGGCCCAGAAGACCCAGCTCACGGTCTACACCGCCCTGGAGACCGACCAGCTCAAGGCCTACCAGGAGGCCTTCAACAAGGTCCAGCCGAACATCGAGATCAAGTGGGTGCGCGACTCGACCGGCGTGGTCACGGCCAAGCTGCTGGCCGAGAGGTCCAATCCGCAGGCCGACGTGATCTGGGGCGTGGCGGCCTCGAGCCTGGCGCTGTTCGAGCGCAACGACATGCTCGAGCCCTACGCGCCGCTGAACCTCGATGCCATCATGTCGCAATACCGGGACAAGAAGTCGCCGCCGGCCTGGTGGGGCATGGACGTCTTCGGTGCCGTGGTGTGCTTCAACACGGTCGAGGCCAAGAAGAAGAACATCGCGATTCCGACCACCTGGAAGGACCTCGCCAAGCCCGAATTCAAGGGCCAGGTGGTGATGCCCAACCCGGCTTCCTCGGGCACCGGCTACTTCGATGTCGTGGCCTGGCTGCAGCTGTGGGGCGACGACGCCGGCAAGGGCGGCGGCTGGAAGTACATGGACGCGCTGCACGAGAACATCGGCCAGTACACGCACTCGGGTTCCAAGCCCTGCAACATGGCGGCGGCCGGCGAATACGTGGCCGGCATCTCCTTCGAGTACCGCGGCCACACGAACAAGGCCAAGGGCGCGCCGATCGAGCTGGTGTTCCCGAAGGAGGGGCTGGGCTGGGACCTCGAAGGCTTCGCGATCCACAAGGGCACCAAGAAGCTCGATGCGGCGAAGAAGCTGGCCGACTGGGCTTCGTCGAAGGACGCGATGATGCTCTACGGCAAGAACTTCGCGCTGACCGCCCAACCGGGCGTGGCGCCGAAGCTGGCCAACATCCCGCCGGACTACGAGTCGCGCCTGATCAAGATGAACTTCGACCAGGCTGCGGCAGGCCGCGAGCGCACGCTGGCCGAATGGTCGAAGCGCTACGATGGCAAGAGCGAGAAGAAGTAGCACCGGCGGATCGGCCACACATGAGCGACGACGCGAGCTACCTCGACCTGCGGCGCATTCACAAGCGCTTCGGCGGCTTCACCGCGCTGGAGGGCATCGACCTGGCGATCCGGCGCGGCGAGTTCGTCTGTTTCCTCGGCCCCTCGGGCTGCGGCAAGACGACGCTGCTGCGCATCATCGCGGGGCTCGAGACGCAGACCTCGGGCACGATCCTGCAGGCCGGGCGCGACATCTCGGTGCTGCCTCCGTCAGGGCGCGACTACGGGATCATGTTCCAGTCCTATGCGCTGTTCCCGAACCTCACGGTCGGCGACAACGTGGCCTATGGACTGGTCAATCGACGCCAGTCCCGGACCCAGGCGGCGCCCAGGGTCGATGAACTGCTGCGCCTGGTCGGCCTGCCGGACAGCGGCGGCAAGTACCCGGCACAGCTCTCGGGCGGCCAGCAGCAGCGCATCGCGCTGGCCCGCGCGCTGGCCACCTCGCCGGGCCTGCTGCTGCTGGACGAGCCGCTGTCGGCGCTCGACGCCATCGTGCGGGTGCACCTGCGCAACGAGATCCGCTCGCTGCAGCGCAAGCTCGGCGTCACCACCGTGATGGTCACGCACGACCAGGAAGAAGCACTGTCGGTGGCCGACCGCATCGTGGTGATGAACCATGGCGCGATCGAGCAGGTCGGCACCCCGATGCAGGTGTATCGCGAGCCGGCATCGCCCTTCGTCGCCGACTTCGTCGGCAAGGCCAACCGGCTGCGAGCTGTGGCCGAGGGGGACCGCTGGTTCCGCTGTGGCGCGCTGCGGCTGCAGTGCCCGCCGGAGGCCGGCGCCGACTTCCGGCCCGGCCGGCCGGTGATGCTCTACCTGCGGCCCGAGGACCGCGTGGTCGACGGCGTGCGCGACGACGACCCGCTGCGCTGCAGCGGCACCGTGCGCCATGTGGAATTCCTCGGCGGCAACTGCCTGGCCGAAGTCGCGGTCGACCGCATCCCCGACCAGCCGGTGCAACTGCAGTTCTCGCTCAACCAGATGGACGAGTTCGACGTGCGCGAGGGCGCCTCGCTGCGTTTCGCGCTGCGGGCCGATCGGCTGCGGGTGTTCCCGCTGGCCGAGGCCTGAGCGGCGACGGAGTCAGGCCATGTCCGCGGTCCTGAAGATACCTCCGCTGAAGCAACGTGTGCCGGCCGGCGACCGGCTGGCGCACCTGGCGCTCGTCGGTACCGCGCTGCTGCTGCTGGTCGGGCTGGTGGCGCCGCTCGCGATCATCCTGTCGAAGGCGCTGGAGGCGCCCGAGGGCGCGACCGGGCTCGGCAACTTCGCGGCCTACCTGGCTTCGCCGGCCTTGCTGCAGAGCCTCTGGCACAGCGTCTGGGTGTCGCTGCTGGTGACGCTGATCGTGGTGCCGCTGGCCTTTGCGTTCTCCTATGCGCTGACGCGCAGCTGCATGCCCTTCAAGGGCGTGTTCCGCGCCATCACGCTGCTGCCCTTGCTGGCGCCATCGCTGCTGTCGGCGATTTCTCTGATCTACTGGTTCGGCAACCAGGGCGTCGCCAAGGCACTCTGGCTGGCGCTCGGCTTCGAAGGCATCTACGGTGCGCCGGGCATCGTGCTGGCCGAGTGCTTCGCGACCTTTCCGCACACGCTGATGATCCTGGTGGCCGCGCTGACGCTGGCCGATGCCCGCCTGTACGAGGCCGCCGATGCGCTCGGCACCCCCACCTGGCGCAAGTTCTTCACCATCACGCTGCCAGGCGCCAAATACGGGCTGGTGTCGGCGGCGCTGGTGACTTTCACGCTGGTCATCACCGATTTCGGCATTCCCAAGGTGGTCGGCGGCAGCTTCAACGTGCTCGCGACCGACGTCTTCAAGCTGGTGATCGGGCAGCAGGACTTCCAGCGCGGCGCGGTGGTCGCCTTGCTGCTGTTGACGCCGGCGGCGCTGACCTTCGCGATCGACCATCTGGTGCAGCGGCGCCAGACCTCGACCCTGTCGGCCCGCGCCGTCGCGCTGCTGCCGAAGCGCTCGCCGCGCTTCGATGCGGCAATGACGCTGTACTGCCTGCTGATCGTCGCCCTGATGCTGGCGATGTTCGGGATGGCGGTGTTCGCCTCCTTTGCCACGCTGTGGCCCTACAACCTGGCGCCGAGCCTGGTGCACTACGTCTCGGGCCTGGTCGACGCCGAGCTCGGCGACGCGATGCTCAACAGCGTCAAGCTGGCGTCGGCAACGGCCCTGTTCGGCACGGCGGCGGTGTTCGTCGGCGCCTACATGCTCGAGAAGACCCGTGGCTTGTCTCTGGTGCGGGCCTCGATCCGGCTGATGGTGATGTTGCCGATGGCCGTGCCCGGACTGGTGCTCGGCCTGGGCTACATCTTCTTCTTCAACGCGCCGGCCAATCCGCTCAACGTCCTCTACCAGACGATGGCGCTGCTGGTGCTGTGCACCATCGTCCATTTCTACACCACCGGCCATCTGACGATGGTGACCGCGCTGAAGGCGATCGACCCCGAGTTCGAGGCCGTCTCGGCCTCGCTCAAGGTGCCGATCTACAAGACCTTCTGGCGCGTCACGCTGCCGATCTGCCTGCCGACCCTGCTCGACGTCTCGCGCTATTTCTTCATCAACGCGATGACGACGATCTCGGCGGTGGTGTTCCTGTATTCGCCCGACACCAAGGTGGCGGCGGTGGCGATCCTCAACCTCGACGAGGCCGGCGAGAGCGGGCCGGCGGCCGCGATGGCGGTGCTGATCGCCGGCGTCTCGACGCTTGTCACACTGCTGTATCTCGCACTGGGCAGACTGGTCGACCGGCGCACGCAGGCCTGGCGCGCGCCGGCCCGCTGAGCCTTTCCGATTCGAAGCGCATGACTGACACTCCCACCCATTTCGACCTCGTGGTCGTCGGAGCCGGCATTGTCGGCCTGGCCCATGCCTACACTGGCGCGCGGCGCGGACTCAAGGTCTGCGTCGTCGAGCGCGACGCCGCCTGCGTCGGCGCCTCGATCCGCAATTTCGGCTTCATCACCGTGACCGGGCAGGGCGCCGGCGACACCTGGCGGCGGGCCCGCCGGGCGCGCGAGATCTGGGGGGAGGTCGCGCCAGCCGCGGGCATCGAGACCCTGCACCACGGGCTCTGGCTCACCGCCTTCCGGCCGCAGGCGCTCGAAGTGCTGAAGGCGTTCATGGCCACGCCGATGGGCGAGGGCTGCGAGCTGCTCGAGGTCGCCGAGGCCGCCGCGCGGGCGCCGGTGCTGCAGCTGGCCGGCGCGCAGGGCGTGCTCTACAGCCCGCACGAAATGCGGGTCGAGTCGCGCACCGCGATCGGGCTGCTGGCGCGCTGGCTGGCCGAGGCGATGGGCGTGGTGTTCCGCTTCGGCGAGGCGGTTCTCGAGGTGGCCGCGCCGCGGGTGCGCACCTCGCGTGCCATGCTGCACGCCGAGCGGGTCGCGGTCTGCACCAATACCGACCTCAACGGCCTGTTCGCCGAGCGATTGACGCCCCATCGCCTGCAACTGTGCCTGCTGCACATGCTGCGCGTGCAGCCCGAACCCGGATTCAAGTTGCCCGGTTCGGTGATGGCCGACCTGAGCCTGGTGCGCTATCACGGCTACAGCAAGCTGCCGGCCGCCGCCGCCCTGCTCGAGCAGATGCAGCGCGAAGAGGCCGAATCGCTGGCCAACGGCATCCACCTGATCGTGGTGCAGAGCGCCGACGGCTCGCTGGTGGTCGGCGATTCGCACCACTACGGCGCAGCGCCCGAACCCTTCGCCGACCAGCGCGTCGACGATTTGATCCTCGAGCACCTGCACCGGACGCTGCATCTGAAGCGGGCCCGCGTCAGCGAGCGCTGGGTCGGCATCTATCCCTCCTCGGCCACCACCGACTGCCTGATCGACGCGCCCGACGACGCCACGCGGCTGGTGCTGGTCACCAGCGGCACCGGAGCCAGCACCGCCTTCGGCATCGCCGAGGACGTGTTCGCGGGCTGGTAGCCCTTCATCGACGAGATCCAGAGACCATGAGTCCTTTCCCCTCCCGCCTGCGCGCCGTCGTCTTCGACTGGGCCGGCACCATCATCGACTTCGGCTCCTGCGCGCCCATGGGCGCCTTCGTGAAGCTGTTCAAGCAGTTCGACATCGCGATCACCATCGAGGACGCACGCGGCCCGATGGGGGTCGCCAAATGGGACCACATCAAGGCGCTCGGCACCCTGCCGCATGTGGCGGCCCAATGGCTGGAACGCCAGGGCAAGCCCTTCGACGACGCCGACGTCGACCGGCTCTACGAGATCTTCACGCCGATGAACGCGGCCATCGTGGCGGACTTCGCCGACTTCATTCCCGGTGCGGTCGAGATGGTCGACACCTTGCGCGCGCGCGGCCTGAAGATCGGTTCGACCACCGGCTACAACCGGCCGATCATGGACATCGTGACACCGATCGCGGCGGCCGGCGGCTACGTGCCGGACAACCTGGTCTGCGCCGGCGACCTGGCGGCGGGCCGGCCGAGCCCGCTGATGATGTATCGCAGTTTCGCCGACCTCGGCGTCTGGCCGCCGTCGACCGTGGTCAAGGTGGACGACACCGGCGTCGGCATCGAGGAGGGCCTGCACGCCGGCACCTGGACCGTCGGGCTGGCGGTCAGCGGCAACGCGGTCGGCCTGCCGCTGGCCGACTGGCAGGCCCTCGACCCCGGCCGCCAGCAGGAACTGCGCGCCGCCGCCACGGCGAAGCTCGAGGCCTCCGGTGCGCACTATGTGATCGACAGCGTGGCCGACCTGCTGCCGGTGCTGGAAGACATCGAGTCGAAGCTGGGGCAGGGCATCTTGCCCTGAGGCACGCATTCGCGTGGTCGCGGTTCAGTCGCTCAGGTCGGGGCGCTCGCGCAGGAAGCGCGCAAAGCGCGGCAGGCCGCTCGGGTTGGTGCCGTTGTAGCGGTAGGTCACCCAGCTGCCGATGGCCGGCGGCTTCTCGCGCTCGGCGTCGCTGAAGCCGCCGCCGAGCTTGAAGCGCTTGCCGTCGGTCGTCTCGACCCACAGCGCGCCCATCCGGCCGCCATGCTTGCCGCGGCCCGGTACGTAGGAGATCACGCGCGCATCGGCGTCGTCGAAGGGCTTGACCTTGACCAGGTCGCTGTTGCGTTCGGCCCGGTAGAGCGAGCCGCCCCGGTGCAGCATCAGGCCTTCGCCGCCCATCCGCACGGTCTTGTCGAGCAGGGCCTGCAGGTCGTCGTGGGTGGTGGCGCGAAGTTGCGGAACCGGCACGATCCAGGGCGCTTCGGTGATCGGCAGCAGCTTGCGCAGGGCCGCGAGCCGGCTCGTGAAGTCGCCCGGCGCGGCCGGCAGATCGAAGACCATGAAGCGCATCTGGCGCCACGCGACATCGTTCGGCGTCTGGCTGCGCACGGTCGAGACCGCGTGTGCGAAGCGGCCGCGCCCGGCCCAGAGTTCGCCGTCCATCGGCACTGCCGGCAGCGCGGCGGTGAACCACGCCGGCGCCGCGATCCGCTCGCCGCCGCGGGTCCACAGCTGCTTGCCGTCCCAGTAGCCCCGCACACCGTCGAACTTCTCGCTGACCCAGTAGTCCGCCAGCGACATGCCGGGGCGATACACCTCGGCCAGCATCAAGGGAGGCGCGGCATTGCCGGCCAGCGCGGTCGATGCCAGCGCGGCCAGCCCCGCCAGAACGAACGCCCGTCGATCCATCTTGTTCATTGACAAGTCCTCCCTGCCCAACCACCGCCAAGGCGCTGGCGCGCCCGATCGTCCGGAACGCGGCTAGCCTTCCGACACGCCGCCCACCACCTGGCTGAAGCCGCCGTCCACATAGGTGATCTCGGCGGTCACGCCGCTCGCGAGATCGCTCAGCAGGAAGGCGGCGACGTTGCCGACTTCCTCGATGGTCACGTTGCGGCGCATCGGCGCGATCTTCGAGATTGCCGACAGCAGCTTGCCGAAATCCTTGATGCCGCTGGCCGCCAGCGTCTTGATCGGGCCGGCGCTGATGCCGTTGACGCGCATGCCCTTGGGGCCGAGCGACTCGGCCAGGTAGCGCACCGAGGCTTCGAGCGAGGCCTTGGCCAGTCCCATGGTGTTGTAGTTGGGCAGGGCCCGGATCGCGCCCAGGTAGGTCAGCGTGAGCAGCGCCGACTTGTCGTTGAGGTAGGGCAGGGCCGCCTTGGCCATGGCCGGAAAGCTGTAGGCACTGATATCGTGCGCGATCTTGAAGCCTTCGCGCGACAGGCCCTCAAGGAAGTCGCCGGCGATCGCCTCGCGCGGTGCGAAACCGATGCTGTGGACGAAGCCATCGAACTTCGGCCAGATCTGGGCCAGGTCGGTGAACAGCTTGTCGATCTGGGCGTCGTCGCCGACATCGCAGTCGAACACCAGCTTGGAGTCGAAATCGGCCGCGAACTCGGTGATGCGGTCCTTGAAGCGCTCGCCGACGTAGCTGAAAGCCAGCTCGGCGCCTTGCGCATGGCAGGCCTTGGCGATGCCGTAGGCGATGGAGCGATTGCTCAGAACGCCCGTGATCAGAAGTTTTTTGCCGGAAAGAAAGCCCATGGGACGACCTCGTGTAAATCTTGGGCAGAATTCTCGCATGCGGGTTTGGCTTCTTTTCGTGTTGGCGCTTTGCGCGGCGCCGTCTTGGGCGGCGCATGCCTACGCCCAGTTCGGCGACATCAAGTACCCGGCGGGGTTCACCCACTTCGACTATGTCAATCCGCAGGCGCCCAAGGGCGGCGAGATCCGCATGGTCCCGCCGACGCGGCCGACCAACTTCGACAAGGTCAATCCCTTCACGCTCAAGGGCACGGCACCGTACGGCATCGGCAACCTGATGTTCGAGAGCCTGTTGACGGGCAATTCGGAGGAGCCGACCACCGCCTACGGCCTCCTGGCGGAGGACGTCGCGGTCGCTGCGGACAAGAAGTCCGCCACCTTCAGGATCCATCCCAAGGCGCGTTTCAACGACGGCAGTCCGGTGCTGGCGGCGGACGTCGTGCACTCGTTCACCACGCTGACCAGCAAGCTGGCGGCCCCCCAGTTCAAGACGATCTATGCGGAAGTGAAGGGCGTCAGGGCAGTCGACGAACGAACCGTGCGCTTCGATTTCAAGAGCCCCAATCCCGAGCTTCCGCTGGTGGTTGGCGGCATGCCGGTGTTCAGCCGGGCCTGGGGCGGCGGCAAGCCCTTCGATCAGATCACGACCGACCTGCCGATCGGCTCGGGGCCCTACAAGCTGGTGAACCCGCGCATGGGGCGGGACATCACCTACACGCGCGATCCGAGCTACTGGGGGGCCGACCTGCCGGTGCGCAAGGGTTTCTTCAACTTCGACCGCGTCACCTACAGGATCTACCTGGACGACACGGCGCGCTTCGAGGGCCTCAAGGCCGGCGAGTACGACTTCATGCGCGAATTCACTTCGCGCAACTGGGCCCGCCAGTACAAGGGCAAGCAGTTCGAATCCGGCGAGCTCGTGAAACGCGCCTTCGAGAACAGGAACCCCGGTGATTTCCAGGGCTACGTCTTCAACGCGCGCAATCCGAAGTTCAAGGACATCCGGGTGCGTCAGGCGATCGGGCTCGCGGTGGATTTCGAGTGGCTCAACCGGCAGCTCTTCTACGGGCTGTACAAGCGCGTCGAGGGCTATTTCCCGAACAGCGAGTTTCACGCCGAAGGACTGCCGACGCCGGAAGAACTGGCGCTGCTCGAGCCCTTGCGCGACAAGCTGCGGCCCGAGGTCTTCGGCCCTGCCGTGGTCTCGCCGAGTACCGCGCCGCCGGGCAGCCTGCGCGAGAACCTGCGCAAGGCACGCGCCTTGCTGGCTGAAGCAGGGTGGACTTATCGGGATGGCGCCTTGCGCGACGAGAAGGGCGAGATCTTCACGATCGAGTTTCTCAACGACCAGCCTTCGCTGATCCGCGTCGCGACGCCGTTCCAGTCGGCGCTGCAGAAGCTGGGCATCCAGATGACGTTTCGCACGGTCGACTTCTCGCTGGCCCAGCAGCGCATGGACAACTTCGAATTCGAGATGACGACCGTGCGCTTGCCGGGCAGCACGGCGCCGGGCGGCGAACTGCTGGAGCTGTTCGGCTCGGAGGCCGCCGCGACCCATGGCTCGCGAAACATCTGGGGCATCGCCGACCCTGCCGTGGATGCGCTGGTGCAAAAGGTCGTGAGCGCCACCACGCGTCCCGAACTCAGCGCCGCCATGCGTGCGCTGGACCGCGTGCTTTCCCACGGCTACTACTCGATTCCGCAGTACTACGGCGGTGCCTTCCTGATCGGCTACCATCCGAAGCCTTTCGTGCTGCCCCCCGTGATCCCACCCTACTACGACGCCCACGACTGGGCCATGAGCACCTGGTGGGCATCGCCCGCCAACAAGTAGGCAGGCGATGGTCAGCTACATCCTCAAACGCCTGCTGCTGATGGTGCCGACCCTGTTCGGCGTGCTGCTGTTGACCTTCGTCGTGATCCAGTTCGTGCCGGGGGGGCCGGTCGAGCAGATGGTGTCCCAGTTGCAGGGCCGCGATTCCGGTGGCGAGCGGGCCGCCGCGAGCGGCGCAGGCTATCGGGGGCGGCAAGGGCTCGATCCCCAGCGCATCGAGGAGATCAAGCAGCTCTACGGTTTCGACAAGCCGCCGCTCGAACGCTTCTGGCAAATGCTGAAGTCCTATGCGCACTTCGACCTGGGAACGAGTTTCTATCAACGCAAGGCCGTGTGGGACCTGGTCAAGGAAAAGATGCCGGTGTCGATCAGCCTGGGGCTGTGGACTTTCTTCATCAGCTACCTGATCGCCGTGCCGCTGGGCGTTGCCAAGGCGGTGAGGGCGGGCACGCGCTTCGACTTCCTGACCACGCTGCTGGTGCTGGTGGGCTATGCCATTCCGGGCTTCGTGCTGGGTGTCGCGCTGCTCGTGGTCTTCGGCGGGCAACTGCAGTGGTTTCCGCTTCGGGGCTTGACCTCGTCGGGCTGGGAGTCCATGGGCTGGGGCGCGAGAATCGTCGACTACCTCTGGCATATCGCGCTGCCCGTGACGGCGATGGTGCTCGGCAGCTTCGCCGTCACGGCCATGCTGACCAAGAACTCCTTCCTGGAGGAGATCCGCAAGCAGTACGTGCTGACCGCGCGCGCCAAGGGCCTGACCGAGCGCGAGGTGCTGTGGAAGCACGTGTTCCGCAACGCGCTGATCCCCATCGTCACAGGTTTCCCGGCGGCGTTCATCGGCGCCTTCTTCACGGGTTCCCTGCTGATCGAGACGCTGTTCTCGCTCGACGGCCTGGGCCTGCTGAGCTATGAGAGCGTGATCCGGCGGGACTATCCAGTGGTGCTGGGCACGCTCTACCTGTTCACGCTGATCGGGCTGGTGACCAAGCTGGTCAGCGATCTTTGCTACGTACTGGTGGACCCGAGGGTGAAGTTTGACTAGCGGCGGCGCCACGCTTTCCCCCGGCCGTCGTGCCTGGTTGCGCTTCAAGCGCAACCGGCTCGGCTACTGGAGCCTGGTGCTCTTCACGCTGCTGGTGGTGCTGAGCCTGTTCGCCGAAGTGCTCTCCACCGACAAGCCGCTGGTGGTGCGCTACGAAGGCCAGACCTACTTTCCGGTGTTGCGCGACTACTCGGAAAAGACCTTCGGCGGCGACTTCGAGACCCCGGCCGACTACCTCGATCCATTCATTCGCGAGCGCATCACCGCCGGCGCCAACTGGGCCCTCTACGCGCCGAATCCCTACGGCCCGAAGACGCTCAACTACTTCGCGAAATCCCCGAATCCGGCGGCGCCGTCGGCCGAAAATTTCCTCGGCAGCGACGACCGCGGCCGCGACCTGCTGGCGCAACTCATCTACGGCTTCCGGGTGAGCGTGCTGTTCGCCCTGGCGCTGACTTTCGTCGGCGTGGTGCTGGGCATCGTCACGGGCGCCATCCAGGGCTTCTTCGCCGGCAAGACCGACCTTGCGTTCCAGCGCTTCATCGAGATCTGGGGTTCGATGCCCGAGCTCTACCTGCTGATCATCTTCAGCGCGATCTTTGCGCCCAGCGTTTCGCTGCTGCTGATCCTGCTGAGCCTGTTCGGCTGGATGGGCCTGTCCGACTACGTGCGCGCCGAGTTCCTGCGCAACCGGCAGATGGACTACGTGCGCGCCGCGCGGGCGCTCGGCGTCGGCAACCTGCAGATCATGTGGAAGCACATCCTGCCCAACAGCATGACGCCGGTCGTGACCTTCCTGCCGTTCCGGATGAGCGCGGCGATCCTGGCGCTGACTTCGCTCGACTTCCTCGGCCTGGGCGTGCCGCCGGGCACGCCATCGCTCGGCGAACTGCTGAGCCAGGGCAAGGCCAACATCGACGCCTGGTGGATCTCGATGTCGACTTTCGGCGTGCTGGTGCTGACGCTGATGCTGCTCACTTTCATGGGCGATGCGCTGCGCGACGCGCTCGATCCGCGGAAGGCCGAACAATGAGCGCCGCCCGGCCGCCCGAAGGCGCTCGCACCGCAGTGCGAAGCACGGAGGTTGCCTTATGAGCGAGGCACTCCTGAGCGTGCGCGGCCTGAGCGCCTCCTTTTCCGGCAAGGAAGTCGTGCACGGCATCGACTTCGATATCGCGCCGGGCGAGAAGCTTGCGCTGGTGGGCGAGTCGGGCTCCGGCAAGACGGTGACTGCCTTGAGCCTGCTGCGCCTGGCGCAGAACGCGCAGTTGTCGGGGCGCGCGACATTCGCAGGGGAGGGCGGCGGCGCGGTGCGCGAACTGCTGGCGCTGCCCGAGCGGCAATTGCGCGGCATCCGCGGCAAGGAGATCGCGATGATCTTCCAGGAGCCGATGACCGCGCTGAATGCGCTCTATCCGGTCGGCGACCAGATCGCCGAGGTGCTCGAGCTGCACCAGGGCCTGTCGGCGAACGCGGCGCGCGAGGCGGCCGTGCAGTTGCTGGCCGACACCGGCATTCCCGAGCCGGCGCGGCGGGCGCGGGCGTTCCCGCACCAGCTCTCCGGCGGCCAGCGCCAGCGCGCGATGATCGCGATGGCCCTGGCCTGCAAACCGCGCCTGCTGATGGCCGACGAACCCACCACCGCGCTCGACGTCACCGTGCGCGCGCAAATCCTCGACCTGCTGACCGAACTGCAGCGCAAGCACGGCATGGCGGTGCTGCTGATCACGCACGACCTGAACCTGGTGCGCCGTTTTGCCGATCGCGTGGCCGTGATGGAGAACGGCCACCTCGTCGAGCAGGGCCCGGTGGCCGCGGTGTTCGATGCGCCGCGGCACCCCTACACGCGAAAGCTGATCGACAGCCGCCCGACCCGGGATGTCGCTCCGGTGGCGGTCGACCCGCAGGCGCCGCCGGTGCTCGAGGCCGCCGGGCTGCGCGTGATCTATCCGGTGCCGCGCCCCGGCATCAAGGGCTGGTTCACCAAGGGCGAGTTCGTGGCCGTGCAGGGCGCCGACTTCCGCATCGCGCCGGGCCAGACGCTCGGCGTCGTCGGTGAATCGGGATCGGGCAAGTCGACGCTGGCCCTGGCGGCGCTCGGGCTCCTGAAGCACCAGGGACGCCTGGCCGTCGCGGGGCGGCAGTGGGCCGCGGGCGGCCGCAGCGACCGCGAACTGCGCCGGCTGATGCAGGTGGTCTTCCAGGATCCGTTCTCATCGCTGTCGCCGCGCATGACGGTCGAGCAGATCGTCGGCGAAGGCCTCACGGTGCATGCGCCGGAACTGGACGCCCGCGCCCGCCGCGACCGGGCATTGACCGCGCTGGCCGACGTCGGCCTGAGCGAGGCCCACTTTCCGTCGTTGCTCGACCGCTATCCGCACGAGTTCTCGGGCGGCCAGCGTCAGCGGCTGGCGATCGCGCGGGCCCTGATCGTCGACCCGAAGCTGCTGGTGCTCGACGAGCCGACCAGCGCGCTCGACGTCACGATCCAGAAGCAGGTGCTGGGCCTGCTGCAGAGGCTGCAGCGCGAGCGCGGGCTGAGCTACTTGCTGATCACCCACGACGTCGAGGTGATCCGGGCCATGGCGCACCAGGTCATCGTGATGAAGGACGGCGCCATTCTCGAATCGGGGCCGGTCGAGCGCGTGCTCGATGCCCCCGAGCATCCCTATACGCAGAAGCTGGTGGCCGCGGCCCTGGCAAGCTGAGACCTTGCGGGACAGACCAAGAACTGCGCAGCAGTTTTGCTCTGTCCTCGACCTTCTGAAACCTTGCGGGACAGATCAAGAAACTGCGAAGCAGTTTTTGCTCTGTCCTCAACTCACCTGAAACCTTGCGGGACAGATCAAGAAACTGCGAAGCAGTTTTTGCTCTGTCCTCAACTGACTAGAACAAAGGAATGAAATGTCGTTGACCGGCTACGACAGGCACGCCGCCTGGCGCGCAGCGCTGGCCTGCATGGTGACACTGGCCGTTGCCATGGGCCTCGGGCGCTTCGCCTTCACGCCGATGCTGCCGGTCATGCTGCACGAGGGCAAGCTCGACCTGCAGGCCGGCGGCGTGCTGGCGTCGCTCAACTACCTGGGCTACTTCCTGGGTGCCGTCAGCTGCGCGGCGATCCGCGTCAAGCCCGCCAGCATGGTGCGTGGCGGCCTCGTCGCCACTGCGGCGCTGCTGCTCGGCATGGGCTTGCTGCAGGGATTCACGTGGTGGGGCGTGCTGCGCACCGCGGCGGGTGTCATGAGCGCCTGGACTTTCGTCTTCGCCTCCGGCTGGGGCCTGCGTCGCCTGGCGGAAACCGGCGCGCCGGCACTGGCCGGCGTGATCTACACCGGGCCCGGCATCGGGATCGCGGCGACCGGCCTGCTTGGCGGCGCACTGGGGCGCTGGGGTTCGGAGGCCGGCTGGATCGGCTTCGGCCTGCTGTCGCTGGCGCTGATCGCCGTGATCTGGCGCATTTTCGGCGATGGCGAATCGGCGCCGGCCGGCGCCTCGGCGGCGCCGAGCGCTGCACCATCGGCCGCCGCATCGGCGGTGGCGCGCCGCGACGCCCGCTGGCTGGTCGGCCTCTACGGCCTGGCGGGCTTCGGCTACATCATCACCGCGACCTTCCTGCCGGTGATCGCCCGGCAGGCGCTGCCCGGCTCGCCGTGGCCGGACTTCTTCTGGCCGCTGTTCGGACTGGCGATCGTTCCCGGCGCGCTGATCGGCGCGCGGGCGCCGGTCCACTGGGACAATCGGCTGCTGCTCGCGGTCGCCTATGCGCTGCAGGCGCTCGGGGTCGTGCTGTCGGTGGCCTGGCCGACGATCTGGGGTTTCGGCCTCGGCAGCCTGCTGCTGGGCATGCCGTTCACGGCCATCACCCTTTTTGCAATGCGGGATGCGCGCCGCTTACGAGGCAACGCATCGGCCGGCCTGATCGGCTATGCGACCGCCTCCTACGGCGTCGGCCAGATCCTGGGGCCCCTGTTCGCCGCTCCGCTGGCCCAGCGGAGCGGATCGTTCGCCGCGCCCCTGCTGGTCGCCGCCGCGGCGCTGGCCGTCGGTGCGTTGCTTTTTGCAATGGTTTGGTGGCGTTCCGCAGCCGCCAAAACGGTTCGGAGGCCGTAGAAACCCCTGTTTCTGTAACGAATTTGGCATATAATTCGAGGCTCACGACCAAACGGGCGGGTACCAACCGCCCGTTTTTTATTGGTCGAAGCATTTTCGATGCGGCTGGCGCGTTCGGAGCGCGGGGAGCGCGGCGGCATCGGTTGAACTCAAAGGCGAACAAAGACACGTGGCATTGCAGCAGACAGTGGAACAAACCGTGGCCGGGCTCGGCTACGACCTGGTCGAGATCGAACGCTCGGCCGGGGGATTGCTGCGCGTCACGATTGATTTGCCCTGGGCCGGCCCCAACTTGGAAGCGGCCGCCGCAGGAATGCCGGAGCCTTTCATCACGGTCGAGGATTGCGAGAAGGTCACGCGGCAGCTGCAGTTTGCGCTCGAGGTCGATGGCGCCGAATACAAGCGGCTCGAGGTGTCGTCGCCGGGTATCGACCGGCCGTTGCGCAACGAACAGGATTTCGAGCGTTTTGTCGGCGAAGTGATCGACATCACGCTGAAGGCGCCGATGGGTGCGGCGGCGGCGGGCCAGGTGGCGGCCAATCGCAAGAAATTTCGCGGCACGCTGGAGCGCGTCGCAGCCGCAGACGGTACGCCCGGATGGCAGATCGTCTGGAGCGAGGAGCCGGCCGCGAAGCCCGGCCAGAAGATCAGCAAGAAGCGCGTGCCTGCCCCGTTGCAGGCACTGGGCTTTGCATTGGACGAGTTGCGCGAAGCGCGGCTCGCCCCGATAGTGGATTTCAATGGGCGCAGGCCAAAACCCGGCACCGCGGTGTCGGACTGAACGAGGAGAGTGGTGGCATGAATCGCGAAATGTTGATGTTGGTGGATGCGATCTCGCGCGAGAAGAACGTCGAGCGCGACGTCGTCTTCGGCGCGGTCGAATCCGCCCTGGCGCAAGCCACCAAGAAGCTCTACCAGGGCGATGTGGACATTCGCGTCGCCGTCGACCGTGACAGTGGCGACTACGAGACCTTCCGCCGCTGGCACGTGGTTCCGGACGAAGCCGGCCTGCAGCTGCCCGACCAGGAAATCCTGCTGTTCGAAGCCAAGGAAGAGATGCCCGACATCGAGCTCGACGAGTACATCGAGGAATCGGTGGATTCGGTGCCGATCGGCCGCATCGGCGCCATGGCCGCCAAGCAGGTGATCCTGCAGAAGATCCGCGACGCCGAGCGCGAGATGCTGCTCAACGACTTCATGTCGCGCGGCGAGAGGATCTTCACCGGCACCGTCAAGCGCCTGGACAAGGGCGACATCATCGTCGAAGCGGGCAGGGTCGAAGGGCGCCTCCGCCGCAGCGAGATGATCGCCAAGGAAAACCTGCGCAACGGCGACCGCGTGCGGGCCATGATCATGGAGGTCGACCTGACCCTGCGCGGCGCGCCGATCATCCTGTCGCGTTCGGCGCCCGAGTTCATGATCGAGCTGTTCCGCCAGGAAGTGCCCGAGATCGAGCAAGGCCTGCTCGAAATCAAGAGCTGCGCCCGCGACCCCGGTTCGCGCGCCAAGATCGCGGTGCTCTCGCACGACAAGCGGGTCGATCCGATCGGTACCTGCGTCGGCGTGCGTGGCACCCGGGTCAATGCGGTGACCAATGAGCTCGCCGGCGAGCGCGTCGACATCGTGCTGTGGAGCGAGGACCCGGCCCAGTTCGTGATCGGCGCCCTGGCGCCGGCCAACGTGTCGTCGATCGTGGTCGACGAAGAGAAGCATGCAATGGACGTGGTGGTCGACGAGGAAAACCTCGCGATCGCGATCGGCCGTGGCGGCCAGAACGTGAGGCTCGCCTCCGACCTGACCGGCTGGAAGATCAACATCATGGACGCCAACGAGTCGGCCCAGAAGCAGGCGACCGAAACCGATGCCAGCCGCAAGCTGTTCATGGAGAAGCTCGACGTCGACGAGGAAATCGCCGACATCCTGATCTCCGAAGGTTTCACCAGCCTCGAGGAAGTGGCCTACGTGCCGATCTCCGAGCTGCTCGAGATCGAGAGCTTCGACGAAGACACCATCAATGAGCTGCGTTCGCGCGCCAAGGATGCGTTGTTGACGGCGGAGATCGCCCGTGAAGAGGACGTCGAGAGCGTTTCGCAGGATCTGCGCGACCTCGCCGGCCTCGACCCGGCCCTGATTCCCAAATTGGCCGAGGCGGGTGTGCACACCCGTGACGACCTGGCCGACCTCGCGGTCGATGAACTCACCGAAATCACCGGCCAAAGCGCCGATGAGGCCAAGAACCTGATCTTGAAAGCCCGCGAACATTGGTTCGCCGGCCAAGAGTGACGGTCATGGAGGCACGAAACCAATATGTCCAGTACCACTGTCGCCGAGTTCGCGAACGAACTCAAGAAGACTCCCGAAACCTTGCTTGACCAGCTCAAGAGCGCAGGCGTGCCCAAGCAGGCCGTCACCGACGCGCTCAGCGAGGCCGACAAGCAGCGCCTGCTCGGCTTCCTGAAGGCCAGCCACGGCACGGTCGAGCCCGAGCGCAAGAAGATCACGCTGACCAAGAAGTCGACCAGCGAGATCAAGCAGGCCGACGCCACCGGACGCGCCCGCACCATCCAGGTCGAAGTGCGCAAGAAGCGAACCTTCATCCAGCGCGACGAGGGCCATCCCGCCGTGCCGGAGGCGAGCGCAGCCGCCGAGGCCGAGGCGCCCGCCGCTGCAGCGCCCGCAGCACCCCGGATCGACGAAGCCGAGCTCGCCCGCCGCGAGGAAGACGCCCGCCGCCAGGCCGAATTGATCCGCCGCCAGGAAGAAGAACTGGCCGAGAAGCGCCGCCTGCGCGAAGAAACCGAAGCCCGCGAGCGCGAGAAGCTCGAGCGCGCCGAGCGTGCCGAGCAGGAGGCGAAGGCCGCCAGCAAGAAGGCGTCCGAGGCCGCCGCGGCCGCCACCGTGACCGAAGGTGCGCCCGAAGCGCCTGAAGAGGCCCCGGCCGTGACCGACCGCAAGGCGGCTGCCGAGGCGGCCGCGACGCAGGCCAAGGACGATGCCAAGGCCAAGGCCGCCGCCGAATCGAAGGCCCGCGCCGACGAAGAAGCCGCCCGTGCCAAGGACCTCGACGAACGCCGCCGCAAGGCGCTGGCTGAAGCCGAGGCCATCCGCGCCATGATGAATGCACCGGCGCGCGTGCTGGTGCCGCACAAGGCGCCCGAGAAGCCGGCGCCCGAGAAGGCGGCCGTCAAGGGCACGCTGCACAAGCCGACCGCACCGCCGGCCCGGCCGGGTGCGCCCGCTGCACCGGGCACCGCTGCCGCGCCCGGCGCCGGCGCCGGCAAGGAAGTCAAGTCCGCCAAGCTCTCCTCGAGCTGGGCTGGCGACACGGCCAAGAAGAAGGAAATCAAGACCCGCGGCGATGCCAGCGGCGGTGTCGGCCGTGGCAACTGGCGCGGAGGCCCGCGTGGCCGTCGCGGCAACGATCGCGGAGGCCACGAAGAGCGCATGCCGGCGGCACCGGTCGAGGCGCGCATCCTCGAAGTGCACGTGCCCGAAACCATCACGGTGTCGGAGCTCGCGCACAAGATGGCCGTCAAGGCGGGCGAGGTCATCAAGCAACTGATGAAGCTCGGCCAGATGGCGACCATCAACCAGTCGCTCGACCAGGACACCGCGATGATCATCGTGGAGGAAATGGGCCACAACGCGGTGGTCGCCGCGCTCGACGACCCGGAAGCCTTCACCGACGACGACGTGTCGGCTCAGCAGGCCGAAGCCCTGCCGCGCGCTCCGGTCGTGACCGTCATGGGCCACGTCGACCACGGCAAGACCTCGCTGCTGGACTACATCCGCCGCGCCAAGGTGGCCGCGGGCGAAGCCGGCGGCATCACGCAGCACATCGGGGCGTACCACGTCCTGACCGACCGCGGCATGGTGTCCTTCCTCGACACCCCGGGCCACGAGGCGTTCACCGCCATGCGTGCCCGCGGTGCGCAGGCCACCGACATCGTGATCCTGGTGGTCGCGGCCGACGACGGCGTCATGCCGCAGACCAAGGAAGCCATCAAGCACGCAAAGGCGGCAGGTGTGCCGATCGTGGTCGCGATCAACAAGATCGACAAGCCCGATGCCAACCTCGACCGCGTCAAGCAGGAGCTGGTCGCCGAAGAAGTCGTGCCTGAAGAGTACGGCGGCGATGTGCCCTTCGTGCCGGTCTCCGCCAAGACGGGGCAGGGCGTCGACAGCCTGCTCGAGCAGGTGCTGCTGCAGGCCGAAGTGCTGGAACTCAAGGCGCCGGTCGATGCCGCCGCCAAGGGCCTGGTCATCGAAGCCCAGCTCGACAAGGGCCGTGGCCCGGTGGCGACGGTGCTGGTCCAGTCCGGCACCCTCAAGACCGGCGACGTGGTGCTGGCCGGCTCGACCTATGGCCGCGTGCGCGCCATGATCGACGAGGACGGCAAGACCATCAAGTCGGCGGGTCCGTCGATCCCGGTCGAGATCCAGGGCCTGACCGAAGTGCCGCAAGCGGGCGACGAGTTCATGGTGATGGCCGACGAGCGCCGTGCGCGCGAGATCGCCACCTACCGGGCCGGCAAGTTCCGCAACACCAAGCTGGCGAAGGCCCAGGCCGCGAACCTGCAGAACATGTTCACCGACCTCTCGGCCGGCGAAGTGCAGACGCTGCGGATCATCATCAAGGCCGACGTCCAGGGTTCGCAGGAAGCACTGGCGCAATCGCTGCTCAAGCTGGCGACCGAAGAGGTCAAGGTGCAGATGGTGTACGCCGGCGTCGGCGGCATCAGCGAGAGCGACATCAACCTCGCGATCGCCTCGAAGGCCATCGTGATCGGCTTCAACGTGCGGGCCGATGCCGGTGCGCGCAAGCTGGCCGAGAGCAACGGCGTTCAGCTGCACTACTACAGCATCATCTATGACGCTGTGGACGACATCAAGGTCGCGATGTCCGGCATGCTGGCTCCCGAGCGGCGCGAAGAGATCATCGGCTCGGCCGAGATCCGCACCGTGTTCGTGGCCTCCAAGATCGGTACGGTCGCGGGTTGTATGGTCACCTCCGGCTCGGTCAACCGCAGCGCGCATTTCCGCCTGCTGCGCGACAACGTCGTGATCTACACCGGCGAAGTCGACTCGATCAAGCGCCTCAAGGACGACGTGCGCGAAGTGCGCGAAGGCTTCGAGTGCGGTATCAAGCTCAAGAACTACAACGACATCAAAGAGGGCGATCACCTCGAGTTCTTCGAGATCAAGGAAATCGCCCGGACGCTGTAAGCGACCGAAGCGAAACTGGCCATGCCCAAACGAAAAGCCGCAGCCCCGAACCGCGCCTTCAAGGTGGCCGATCAGATCCAGCGCGATCTGACGGAACTGATCGCGCGCGAACTCAAGGACCCGCGGGTGGGCATGGTCACGATCCAGGCGGTCGAGGTCACGCCCGATTACGCGCACGCGAAGGTCTTCTTCAGCCTGCTCGTGGGCGACCCGGTCGAGACCACCGAAGCCTTGAACCAGGCCGCGGGCTTCCTGCGCAACGGCCTGTTCAAGCGCCTGCACATCCACACGGTGCCGACCCTGCACTTCCAGTTCGACCGCACGACCGAACGTGCGGCCGACATGAATGCGCTGATCGCGCAGGCCGTCGCTTCTCGTTCCAAAGACGACTGAAGATGAACGCGCCACGCACACGGGTGCAGCGGCGCCCTGTGCATGGGGTGTTGCTGCTCGACAAACCGCTGGGGCTCTCCAGCAACCAGGCCTTGCAGAAGGCCAAGTGGTTGCTGCGCGCCGAAAAGGCGGGCCACACCGGCACCCTCGATCCGCTCGCGACCGGCGTCTTGCCGCTGTGCTTCGGTTCGGCGACCAAGTTCAGCCAGCTCCATCTCGACGCCGACAAGACCTATGAGGCGAGCGCGCGCCTGGGCGTGAAGACCGCCACCGGCGATGCCGAGGGCGATGTCATCGCCGAGCGGGCCGTCGCCGTGAGCGCGGAGGATCTGGCGTGCGTGCAGGCCCGGTTCACCGGCCCGATCCGCCAGCTGCCGCCGATGCACAGCGCGCTCAAGAAGGACGGCCGCGCGCTGTACGAGTACGCGCGCGAAGGCATCGAGATCGAACGCGCACCGCGCGATGTCGTGATCTACAGGCTGGCCCTGGCGGCGCTGTCGGACATCGATATCCGCATCGAGGCGACCGTCAGCAAGGGCACCTACATTCGCACGCTCGGCGAGGACATCGGCGAGGCACTGGGTTGTGGCGCCCATCTGACTTCGCTGCGCCGCACCGCGACCGGCGGTTTCGAAGTTTCGCAATGCGTGACCCTCGAGGCCCTCGAAGCCATGAACGAGGACGAGCGGCTGGCCTGCCTGCTGCCGACCGAGGCCCTGGTGGCCGATCACACGCGCGTCACGCTCGGCGCCGAAGATGCCGGGCGCTTCCTGTCCGGGCTGCGCCGGCGCGGCAACTGGGCCGATGCGCCCGCCGTGGCCGTGTTCGGCAACCAGCCGGAAGCCTTCCTGGGCACGGCCCACGTCAAGGCCGGCGAACTGATCCCGGGGCGGCTGCTGAGCCCCATCGAAATCCAGCAGACATTATTTTTGACCGAAGCGACACCATGACCCAACAGATTCGCAATATCGCCATCATCGCCCACGTGGACCATGGCAAGACCACGATGGTCGACCAGCTGCTGCGCCAGTCCGGCACCTTCGCCGAGCACGAGAAAGTGGTCGACACCGTGATGGACAACAACGCGATCGAAAAAGAGCGCGGCATCACGATCCTGGCCAAGAACTGCGCCGTGACCTGGAAGGGCACGCACATCAACATCGTCGACACCCCCGGCCACGCGGACTTCGGCGGTGAAGTCGAGCGCGCGCTGAGCATGGTCGACGGCGTGGTGCTGCTGATCGACGCCCAGGAAGGCCCGATGCCCCAGACCCGCTTCGTGACCAAGAAGGCGCTGGCTCTCGGCCTCAAGCCGATCCTGGTGGTGAACAAGGTCGACAAGCCCGGCGCCCGCCCCGACTACGTGGTGAATGCCGCCTTCGACCTGTTCGACAAGCTCGGCGCGACCGACGAACAGCTCGACTTCCCCGTGGTCTATGCCTCGGGCATCAATGGCTGGTCGTCGCTCGAAGAAGGCGGCCAGGGCGAGCAGTGGGGCCCCGACATGTCGGCCCTGTTCGACACCATCCTGAATCACGTGCCGTCGCAAATGGGTGACCCCAACGCGCCGCTGCAGCTGCAGATCTCCGCCCTCGACTTCTCGACCTTCGTCGGCCGCATCGGCGTCGGCCGGATCAGCCAGGGCACCATCAAGCCCATGATGGACGTGGTGGTGATGGAAGGTCCGGACGGCAAGGCCGTCAAGGGCCGTGTCAACCAGGTGCTGACCTTCCAGGGCCTGGAGCGTGTGCAGGCCACCGAGGCCGGCCCGGGCGAGATCGTGCTGATCAACGGCATTGCCGACATCGGCATCGGCGTCACCGTGACCGACCCCTCGAACCCGGCGCCGCTGCCGATGTTGAAGGTTGACGAGCCGACCCTGACCATGAACTTCTGCGTCAACACCAGCCCGCTGGCCGGCCGCGAAGGCAAGTACGTCACCAGCCGCCAGATCTGGGACCGCCTGCAGAAGGAACTGCAGCACAACGTGGCGTTGCGCGTGAGCGAGACCGACGAGGAAGGCATCTTCGAGGTCATGGGCCGCGGTGAACTGCACCTGACCATCCTGCTGGAGAACATGCGCCGCGAAGGCTTCGAGATGGCCGTGTCCAAGCCGCGCGTGGTGTTCCGCGAGATCGACGGCGTCAAGCACGAGCCGATCGAGCTGGTCACCGCCGACATCGAAGACCAGCACCAGGGCGGTGTGATGCAGGCGCTGGGCGAACGCAAGGGCGAACTGGTCAACATGGAACCGGACGGCCGCGGCCGCGTGCGCCTCGAGTACCGCATTCCGGCGCGGGGCCTGATCGGCTTCACCAACGAATTCCTGAACCTGACGCGCGGCTCGGGCCTGATCTCGAACATCTTCGACAAGTACGAACCGTTCAAGGGCGAGATCGGCAGCCGCAAGAACGGCGTGCTGATCTCGATGGACGACGGCGAGATCTTCACCTACGCGCTGGGCAAGCTCGACGACCGCGGCCGCATGTTCGTGCGCGCCAACGACCCGGTGTACGAAGGCATGATCGTCGGCATCCACAGCCGCGACAACGATCTGGTGGTCAACGCCACGCGCACCAAGCAGCTGACCAACTTCCGGGTCTCGGGCAAGGAAGACGCGATCAAGATCACGCCGCCGATCGAACTCACGCTGGAATACGGCGTCGAGTTCATCGAGGACGACGAACTGGTCGAGATCACGCCCAAGAGCGTGCGCCTGCGCAAGCGCTACCTGAAGGAACACGAGCGCAAGCGCGCTTCGCGCGAGTAAGCGCTCCAGGGCCATGAGCGGGCGTGGCTTGACCCACGGGCGTGCCGTCTGGCTGATGGTCTGCGTCACCTTGATGTGGGCCACGGCCGGGGTCGTCACGCGCCATCTGGAGCACGCGCGCAGCTTCGAGGTCACGTTCTGGCGCAGCTTCTTCACGCTGGTCTCGCTGCTCGTGATCCTGCCGCTCTGGCAGGGCCGCGCGGTATTCGGGAAGGTGCGCCGGGGCGGCCGGGAACTGTGGATCTCCGGCGTCTGCTGGAGCGTGATGTTCACGGCCTTCATGGTCGCGCTCACCTTGACCAGTGTCGCCAACGTGCTGGTCACCATGGCGCTCGGCCCGCTGCTGACGGCGCTCGGCGCACGGATCTTCATCGGCCACAGGCTGCCGGCGCGCACCTGGGCCGCGATCGTGGTGGCGGGCCTCGGCATCGGCTGGATGTACGGCACCCAGCTCGGCGAAGGGCAGCTGCTGGGCACGCTGGTGGCGCTGTGCGTGCCGCTGGCCGGCGCCTGCAACTGGACCGTGGTGCAGCATGCCCATGCCGAGGGCCATGACGTCGACCTGGTGCCCGCGGTGCTGGTCGGTGCGGCGATCTCCACGCTGCTCACCCTGCCGCTGGCCTGGCCGTTCCAGGCCAATGCACACGACCTCGGTCTGCTGGCCTTCCTGGGCCTGTTCCAGCTGGCGATTCCCTGCGTCTTGTCGGTGTTGTGCGCCCGCGTGCTCAAGGCGCCCGAAGTGGCGCTGCTGGCGCTGCTCGAAGTGATCTTCGGCATCGCGCTGGCCTGGATCGGGGCCGGCGAGGAGCCGGAGCCGAGCGTGCTGACGGGCGGCGCGCTGGTCATCGGCGCACTAATCTTCAATGAACTGCTGGGCCTGCGGGAGCGGCGCGACGCCTCGCGCCAGTCATTGACTGCGGGGCTCTGAGCCGCCCCCAAAAAAAGGCCGGCGCCCGGCGCCAGCCTTCGTCATGCACGCGCCCCGCGGGCGCGTTGATGGCCTCAGGGCCGAGCCACCTTCCAGACGCCGTTGAAGCCGTCACCGGTCTTGTCGCCGGCCTTGGTGTCCTTCGACCAGTAGTAGAGCGGAGCGCCCTTGTAGGCCCACTGCTTGGTGCCGTCGTCGCGCACGATGATCGTGTAGGGGCCCATCGGCTTGGCGGCGTCGGCCACCTTCAGTGCCGGCCAGACCGTGATGCAAGGTCCGTTGCAGACGGACTTGCCGCTGCCAACGACGTCGCGGTCGAAGGTGTAGAGCGTCATTCCGGTGGGGCCGATCAGCACGCCGTCGGCGGTGCGGGTCGGCGTGTCCGGCGCCTTGCTGGACATGCTGCCGCAGCCGGCGAGCAGGGCAACGGCAAGAATCGAGGCGCTGAGCAGTTTCATGAGTTTTTCTCCTTCGGTTAAAAAAATCGGAATGCAGCCCGGACAGTCTAGCCGCCGGCACTTTCGAGTTGACGGTACACGGCGGTCGCGAGTCCCAGCAAGGCATCGCGCGGAAGCGCGCCCGCCAGAGCGTAGCCGAAGCCCCGATCGACCCAGTAGAAGCTCGGCACCGGGCCCTCGGTGGCGAAGCGGAAGGCGGTTTCATCGGACCTGGAGGCTGCGGCGCCGTCGAGGCTGCCGATGTACAGCGTCACGCGTTCGCCACCTGCCCCCTCGAACATGAACTGTGCCCTGGGCCCCTGGCTGCCCGGCAGCAGGCGGCCGCCGACGAGCGTGTAGCCCTGGGCCGACAGATCGGGCAGTTTCAAGGGCCGGTCGAGCCGCCTGGAGAGCCACTGGACCAGATGCTGCTGCTCGGCCGCGGCGACCTCCACCGGATGCCGCTTCTCGGGCGAGTAGACCGCATGCGCAACCGCTGCCGCATGCACGAACTCCTGCGCCGCCGGCACGGCGCGGGCCAGCCGCGTGGTGCCGCCGGTCGCGCGCAGCCACTGCGAATTGGCGATCCATCCGGCGCCGAAGGCGATCAGCACGGCGGCCGCCATGCCGCCCCAGCGCAGCCATGGCGCTTCGGCGCGGCGCGGCCCGCCCCTGACGCCCGCCGCCGCGAGCAGGGGCGCGGGCACGGGTTCGTCGAGCACCTCGCGATGCAGCTGGCGCAGGGCGTCGCGCTGGGCCAGCCAGGCGTGCGGATCGTCGTCGTCGAGGGGTGGAGGCGGGGTGTTCATGGCAGGCAGCCGGTTACTTGAGGCGGCGCAGGGCGGTGCGGCCGGCGACCGGAGGCGCCTCGTCCATCAGGGCCTGCAGGCGGGTGCGGGCCCGCGACAGGCGCGACATCACGGTGCCGGCCGGGATGCCGAGGACCTTCGCCACCTGGGCATACGACAGGTCCTCGAGCGCGACCAGCAGCAGCACCGCGCGCTGGTCCTCGGGCAGCAGCAGCAGGCAGCGCTGCAGGTCGATCGCCTGGTCGCGCTGGGTGTCGACCGCGCGCAGTTCATGCCCCGCCTCGTCGATGTCGACCATGGCGCGTGCCGGTGCCCGCCGCATCTGGCTGGCGAACTGGTTGTGCATGATCGTGAAGAGCCAGGCCCGCAGGTCGGTCCCCAGGCTCCAGAGCCGCCACTTGCGGCAGGCGCGCTCCAGCGTGTCCTGCACCAGGTCGTCGGCCGCCCAGGCGTCGCCGGTCAGCGCGCGGGCGTAGCGCCGCAGGCTCGGGATGTGAGGGACGAGGGAACGTGGATCCATGGGTGATGTACCTGATGCACGAACGCCGCCGGCGGGGCGCTTATTCCATCGCTCCGAAAAAAATTCCTTAACGGCTGCGGCTCTTCATGGCGCGCTCGACCTCGCGCTTGCCTTCGCGGTCCTTGATGGTGTCGCGCTTGTCGTGCTCGGCCTTGCCCTTGGCCAGGGCGATCTCGCACTTGACCTTGCCGGCCTTCCAGTGAAGGTTGAGCGGCACCAGCGTGTAGCCCTTCTGCTCGATCTTTCCGATCAGGCGGCGGATCTGCTCCTTGTGCAGCAGCAGCTTCTTGGTGCGCACCGAATCCGGGTTGACGTGGGTCGAGGCCGACTTGAGCGGGTTGATCTGGCAGCCGATCACGTAGAGCTCGCCTTCACGGATCACGACGTAGCCGTCGGTCAGCTGCACCTTGCCCTCGCGCAGGGACTTGACCTCCCAGCCTTCGAGCACCATGCCGGCCTCGAAGCGCTCTTCGAAGAAATAGTTGTACGCGGCCTTCTTGTTGTCGGCGATGCGGGAGGAGGGGTCTTGCTTCTTTTTGGTGGCCATGGTGTTTCAGGTGAGGGCTGCATGGCTTCAATACAATCCGTCGCGCACGCGGTGCCGATTCTATGAAAACAGTCCACAAGTCCGTTCTTATCTGGTACAGCGCCGAAGAGATGTACGCGCTCGTCACCGATGTGGCGAAGTATCCCGAGTTCCTGCCGTGGTGCGATCGCTCGAAAGTCGTCGAGGCGAGCGAACACGGCATGACCGCCGAGGTCGGCCTCGCGTTCAGCGGCTTCCACCAGAGCTTCACCACCCGAAACACCCATGTGCCGGGCCGCGAGGTGCACCTGAAGCTGGTCGACGGGCCGTTCTCGAACCTCGATGGGGTCTGGACCTTCACCCCGGTCGGAGAAGACGGCGAGCGGGCCTGCCGGGTCGAGCTCAACCTGAGCTACGGCTTCAGCAACTTCGCGCTCCAGGCGCTGGTCGGCCCGGTGTTCGACAAGATCGCCTCGAACCTGGTGGAGGCTTTCGTGAAGCGCGCCGAGCAGGTCTACGGCGTCGCGTGATGCCGAGGGTCACTGTCGCCTGTTCGCCGCGGCCGCGCGAGGTCTTCGAGCAGGAGCTCGAAGTCGCGCAAGGCGCGACGGTGCGCGAGGTGGTGGTCGCCAGCGGCCTGCCGCAGGCGTTGCCGGGACTGGACTGGCAGGCGATGACGCCGGGGATCTGGGGCCGGGCGGTCGAATGGACCCGCTGCGTGAGCGACCTCGACCGCGTCGAGCTGTGCCGTCCGCTCGCAGTGGACCCGAAGGTGGCGCGGCGCGAGCGATTCCGCCAGCAGGGCGCGCGCGGGACCGGATTGTTCGCGAACCGGCGCAAGGGCGGCAAGGCGGGGTACTAGGGCCTGTTCACACTACTTCCGGGGATCGCGTTGCCGGGCCAAGGGGCTGGATGCAAGGCGCCCGCGCGCAGCAAGGCTTTCGCCTTGCAAGCGCGGGCAACGCCGCAGACGGCCCCTTGGCC
>NZ_JBFUHO010000018.1:0-121074 GCF_056402355.1 Variovorax sp. P4_B11 | reverse complement strand
ATCTTGTCCTTCTTCTTGAACATCTCCAGCATGCGCCGCGTCACCAGGAAGCCGCCGTAGACGTTGACCGCGGCCAGCGCCACGGCCAGCCCGCCCATGGTCTTGCCCAGCCCCGTCTCGGTCAGCGCTGCCGCCAGCATGGCGCCCTCGATCACGATCGACGAGATCGCGTGGGTGACGGCGATCAGCGGCGGGTGCTGCGCCGGCGTGAGGGTCCACACCACGTGGTAGCCGACGTAGATCGCCAGCACGAAGATGATCAGGTTGATGACGGTGTGGGATACGGGATCCATGGCGGTGCTCCTCCGGGGTTCGCTCTGTGCGGGCTTACTTCTTGGTGACCTGGCCGTCCTGCGCCATGCGGCAGGCGGCGACGATGTCGTCCTCGAGGTCGATGGTGAGCGTGCCTTCCTTGGCCACGATCAGCTTGAGGAAGTCGAGCACGTTGCGCGCATAGAGCGCCGACGCGTCGGCCGCCACCAGCGCCGCCAGGTTGGTTTCGCCGACGATCGTCACGCCGTGCTTGACCACCGTCTTGTCGGCCTCCGACAAGGGGCAGTTGCCGCCCTTCATCTCTCCGTTCAGGTCGGGCCCCTTGCCGGCGGCGATGTCGACGATCACCGAGCCCGGCTTCATCGACTTGACCATGTCCTCGGTGATGAGGGTGGGTGCGGCGCGGCCCGGGATCAGCGCGGTGCTGATCACGACGTCGGCCAGCGCCACGCGCTTGGCGACCTCCACCTGCTGGCGCGCCAGCCAGCTCGGGGGCATCGGCTTGGCGTAGCCGCCGACGCCAACCGCGGCTTCCTTCTCTTCGTCGGTGTCGTACGACACCTCGATGAACTTGCCGCCCAGCGACTCGATCTGCTCCTTGACCGAGGGCCGCACGTCGGAGGCCTCGATCACCGCGCCCAGGCGCTTGGCGGTGGCGATGGCCTGCAGGCCGGCGACGCCGACGCCCAGGATCACCACCCGCGCGGCCTTCACCGTGCCGGCGGCGGTCATCAGCATCGGGAAGAAGCGCTGGTAGCGGTCGGCGGCGATCATCACGGCCTTGTAGCCGGCGATGTTGGCCTGCGAGCTCAGCACGTCCATGCTCTGGGCGCGGGTGGTGCGCGGGGCGGCCTCGAGCGCAAAGGCGGTCAGGCCGGCCGCGGCCAGGCGCTGCAGGCCCTGGGCATCGAAGGGGTTGACCATGCCGATGAGCACCGTGGCGGGCTTCATCAGCGCGCACTCGCGGTCGTCGGGGCTGCGCACCTTGAGCACGATGTCGGCGCCGAAGGCGCCCGCGGCATCGGTGATCTCGGCGCCGGCGGCCTGGTAGGCCGCATCGGTCACGCTGGCGGCCACGCCGGCGCCCGACTGCACACGTACGACATGGCCTTGCGCCACCAGCTTCTTCGCGGTCTCCGGGGTCACGGCGACGCGGGTCTCACCGGCCGTCGTCTCGGCAGGCACGCCTATCTTCAATGTCACAGCGCGGCACCAAGCGACGCGCGCAGCAATTTCCCGACAGCTGACCGGGGAAGCTTTGTCCGAAATTCGATGATCTTCGGGCGCTTGTACGCAGCAAGGTTTGCCCTCATGTGTTGCCTTATTGATTCTTCAGTGAGCGCATCACTCCGAGGCACCACAACCAATTTCACAGCTTCTCCAGTGAGCTCATCAGGAATGCCGACGGCCGCGCACTCAAGCACCTGGTCCATTTCAATAGCCACAGCTTCGATCTCACTGGGATAAACATTGAATCCGCTCACGAGCATCATCTCCTTCTCCCGGCCAGAAATGCACAGATAACCGTGTTCATCAATACAGCCGAGATCACCTGTGAGAAAAAAACCATCTTTCGTTATGAATCGGGCAGTTTCTAAGTCACGCTGCCAATAACCCTTGAACAACTGCGGGCCGCGAACTGCAATTTGTCCAATCTCTCCCAATGGCAGACCTTCGAATTTCTCGTCAAGAATCAGTACTTCCGTAGACGGGGCTGGCGGGCCCACGGTCCCTTGGCGAATGTCGCCATGAGGCGGGTTGCAGCTAACTGTCCCGGACGTCTCGGAGAGTCCGTACCCCTCGCTAATGGCACAACCCGTTCTTTCCAGCCATCGAGTTGCGATAGGGCGCTGCGTGGCCATCCCCCCAGCGGTTGCAACCTTGAGGTGTCGCCAATCCACTGTGTCGAAGCCGGGATCATTCATCAAGTTGCTGAACAGCGTGTTTATGCCGGGCAACATGTGAAAAGGGGCTTCCCGCAATTTTTCCAACATCTTTGCCGAATCACGTGGGTCTGTGATCAAGAGGATGGTTCCACCCAGTTTGACGCTCGCCAAAAGAGTTATGAAGGAGACAATGTGATATAGAGGCAATGCACATGCAAACACGGGGACTGGTATGTCTGCCAATGCAGGCCCGAACCAGGCGGAGTTTTGAGCGGTGTTGGCCAGAAGACCCTCGTGGGAGAGCATTGCTCCTTTGGAAATTCCTGTAGTCCCGCCGGTGTATTGCAGAACCACGGTGTCACTTTTGGTCAGCTTCGGCCTTGAATAGATTGCAGACATCCCGAGCGCGAGCGCTTCTGGCATCTCGATAAGTGATTTGACGCCGGCACGGATTGACGCAGGCCCTCCTCGTGTGGGTTGCAAGTCGACACGCAAATTGCACAGGATCAAATGGTCAACTTGCGTCTGGGGCAAGCCTTCCTTCACTGCGTCGAATTGACTTTCGAGCAATATGGCCGCCACGGCTCCAGCGTCAGAGACTTGTAGCAGGAACTCCCGGGCGGTGTAGGCGGGATTGACGTTGACCAGCACCATCCCCGCTCGAATCACACCGATCGCTGCTACGACGTAGTGGGGCGAATTGGGAAGAGCGACGGCCACTCTTGCCCCCGCTTCGAGCCCCAGCGACTGTAGATAGGCTGCAATTCCTAGACTCAATGAGTCTACATTTGAATAACTAAATTCCTTACCCTCGTGACGCAAGGCAATGCGATCGCTCAATTGATAGAACGAAGCATCGAAGAACTCGGTAAGAGTCTGGTACTCCTTCAAGGGCTCGATGCTGTGCGGAACTTGAGGCGGATACCATTCCAGCCAGGGGCGATTATTCATACTGCCCCGCTATTTCTCAGAAGCAGAAAGGTCAACGGCTGCCGGGAGCTTGATAAGCATTTTCCCGGTGTTTCCACCTTCAAACATGCGCTGTAGTGCAGTGGGAAAAGTATCAATGCCCTCCAGCACGTCTTCGTAGGATTTGATCCAGCCAGCGGCTAGCCAACCTCGCAATGCATGCAGTGCCTCCGGATAGCGCTTTTCAAAATCGAAAATGACAAATCCCTCCATTGTGGCCCTATTCATGAGCAAAGACATGTAGTTCTTTGGCCCATTGGCGCGGGCTACGTTGTTGTATTGCGAGACGGCCCCGCATATCACGATGCGGGCACCGCGGCGAATTCGGCCGAGAGCTAGATCGAGTATTTCGCCGCCCACGTTGTCGAAATAAATGTCGACGCCCTCCGGGCATGCCTTTGACAACTGAGCGCGCGCGTCAGGCTGCTTGTAGTCGACGGCAGCATCAAATCCCAGGTTGTTTACAAGGTGAACGCACTTCTCGGCTCCTCCTGCAATGCCGACGACGCGACATCCCTTGATCTTGGCGATTTGGCCGACCACTGAACCCACGGCTCCTGCGGCACCAGAAATCAGGACCGTATCGCCGAACTTGAGCTTTCCTATTTCAAGAAGACCGAAGTACGCTGTAAAGCCAGGAGTACCAAGAGCGCCCATATAAGCCGACGCTGGCACTTTTGAGACATCGATTTTCGTAAGATCGTTGGCATTCATGGTTGCGAACTCTTGCACGCCAAAAGCTCCCAACACAGTGTCGCCAACCCCAAACCTTGCGTCTTCGGACCACAAGACCTGGCCGGCCCCGGCCGCCCTCATGACATCACCGATAGCGATGGCTTCCATGTAGGATTTGCCTTCATTCATCCATGACCGCATGGCTGGGTCCACCGAAATGAGGGTAACTCGCACTAGCACGTTTCCTTCCTCGGGTGCCTTTACTGGCGTTTTTACCTGCTGCCAGTCGCCTTCCTTGGGCAGCCCGCTGGGACGCTGCTTGAGAATAAACTGTCTGTTCGAAAGTTGCGAAAGGTTGGTCATGGTATTTCTCCAGAGTTGATTGGTTTAATCGTGCCGATTGGTTGAAAGGTTTGCGAACCCGACGACCTGGCTTGCCATAAGCTGAATCTGCTGTACCACCGAAATCGATCTGCATGCGCCTGCAGAATCGAGCGGAGCTTCGGATATGTTGATAGCCACGCCCATGGGGGTGGGCCACCCTCTCAGCGCATGCACTATCTCTCTCAAAGAAGCCATCGTTCCGACGGCTGCCTGCCATCCCCCGGCTACGGCCATGCAGCCGACCGCGCGTTCACTGAAATACGGGCGCTTATCGCTTCTGGTCTCCTCGGCATAGTCAAGTGCGTTTTTCATGAATCCGGACACCGTCCCGTGATAGCCAGGCGAAGCGATGATGATTCCGTCGGCCCTGCGCAACTCTTTAACCAACTGCAGCGCCGATGCGTCAGAGGCTGCACTGGGTTCATAGAGGGGTAGGCGAAGCGCACTCGCGCCGAGGAAGCTTGTTGTTGCTCCAGCCTTTTCTGCGGCGCTCAATGCAAGCTGCAGATAACGCTCCGCGCTTGAACCAGGCCTTGTCCCTCCTCCAATGCCAAGGATATGTGGGGAGGAATCAGTCATCGCGCGGCCTCGGAATACTGCAATTTGGTACTGTTTTCGACGGCGGACCAGTACTCTCTGATTAGCCTATCCACCAAAGTGGCAGTCGGCTCGATCGCAGTGAGAGATCCAACTCCGTGGCCGGCTGACCACACCTTCGTCCAGCGCTCGATGTCTCCGTTTCGTACGGGTTCAGCAGACTCGAGCTCGTCAGCATTGATGCCGACTGCGGCCAGACTCTTCCGCAGCCAATATGCGGGCACTCCAGAGACAGCCTTGGTCAGGATCAAGTCATCAATATCCGAATCCAATAGCATTTGACGATACGAGTCGCTGGCCATCGATTCCGAGCAGGCAATGAATGCCGTACCCATCGATGCAAGGTCAGCGCCAAGCGTTTCCGCAGCCCGAATACCGGACCCGTTGATAATTCCACCGCCCAAGACTATCGTCCCGTCGAAGAACTCGCGAATCGCGGGCACCATTGCAAAGGCACTCATCATCCCCGTATGCCCCCCTGCGCCAGCGGCTACCAGGACAAGCCCGTCGACCCCGAGCGATGCGGCCTTTCGTGCATGCTGAACCGAGTTGACATCAGCAAATACCCGTCCGCCATAAGAATGCACGCATTCAATTACTTCTCTCGGGCTGCCAAGAGCAGTGATAATCAGCGGCGGGCGGTAGCGAGCCACTACTTCCAGGTCTTCGCTGAGGCGGCGATAGCTCTTATGCACGAGTAGGTTCACGCCCCATGGGGCATCCATGGGACCTAACTGAGTGGAAATCCGTTGAAACCATTCATCCAAGATTTCGACGGTCCTGGCATTTGCCGCGGGAACGGTTCCAATGGCACCTTTGCGGCATGCGGCTACTACCAACTCCACCGTCGACACCAAAAACATCGGTGCGATGAGCAGTGGCAATTTCAGCCGACTGAGCCAGTCTTCAGGCATTGTCATTTGTCGTCCTCAAAGCATTGCGGCGTTCGTTGGAAGCCCGAGATACAGTCGGCCCGTGAGTTCATAGGTGGACTCACTGACCATCATGTGTTGGGACGCAGTCAAGACATCGCGCAGGCAGCGCTGTAGTTGAGAGTCGTCAAAGATCGCGCTGCCACCCGCGCAGGAATACACCCGAGTCACAACTTTGACCGCCTCTTCGCTTGCATGGGTCGTGGCCAGTCGAAGGTCTCGGCGAAGCGCCACGGAAATCTCCCCTGTGCTGCGCGAAGCCTCCCATGCCTTGTCGACCGCTTCGATCAAGAAGGCTCGGGCCGAGCGAAGCTGGGCTTCCGCCCTGGCTACATGCTGCTGCGTTGAAGCTCGCTCAGCCAAAAGGCGAGCGCTGCCTTGAGGCGTCTTTTTCGTTGCAAGTTCAATCAGGCTATCGATGGCAAGACGTGCAATGCCGAGCGCGACCCCCGCAATGCCCACTCCCAGAATGCAAAACACCGGAAACTTGAACACTGCCCCGGCGATTGGCACGTCCGTGAGTATTGATGCGGACAAGCCATCGGGGACGAATACATCTTTTACACTGTATTCGTTGCTACCCGTGCCGCGCAAGCCGAGCGTGTGCCACGTGTCAGCTATCGACACTTGTTCCGCTCTAAAGACCATGGAACGATTTTCGAGCGCCCCATCGGCCAGTTTTTCTGGCTTTCCGTCCGCACCCAAAACCACACACCCGCCCGTGATGAAATCAGCGTTGTAGGACGCTGAGCCCCACATCCAACTCCCATTTACCAAGAAGCCAGAAACCCCTTCAACCACCGTTCGGACTGCAGTCCCTCGCGGCGCGAATACTCCAGCCATTTTGACGTTTGGATTCTCAAATATTGCCTTTGCTTCGCGACCAGGAAGATAAGCCCCAATGATGGTCGACGTGTTTGAGATAAACGTGCACCACGCCGCCGCAGCATTGGCTTGTGCCAATTTTTCTACGACAGCTACGAAGGTATGGACGTCCGCCTCCAGGCCGCCCAGCGCCCGGGGAATGAACATGCGATAGAGGCCGGCTCGTGCCAGCTTTTCCGCAAGTTCATTTGGCAGATGTCTTTCTTTTTCTACCGTGTCGTTGGCCGCCTGCAAGATGGGGCTCAACTCTTGGCAGGCGTAAAGCAGTTCATCGCGCTGCGTCAACTCTGATGGCTCGTACTCGAATGTCATGGTAGGCTTTCGTTTATTGGCGAAATTGATATTTGTGCGCTCACGCCCCGATCACCGCGCTCGTGCCGCCATCGACGACAATCGCATGACCAGTCATGTGTTTCCCGGCTGCAGAGGCCAGCAATAGAGCAGCCCCTTTCAGGTCGTCAGGATCGCCCAGACGCCCAAGCGGCGTGGTGCTGATGATTCGTTCTTCACCGAACGCTGCAATCACCCCATCGGCCATTTTGCTCGGGAATAATCCTGGGGAAATCGCATTGACGTTGATTCCGTGCTTCCCCCATTCGGCAGCAAGTGCACGGGTAAATGTGATCACGGCTCCTTTGCTCGTGTTGTAAGCAACGCATTCCATGGGCGCCGGGTTTCCCCCCAGCCCGGCAATGGAAGCAATGTTGATGATGCGGCCGCGCCGACGCGGGATCATGCTTCCAACGGCCACATGCTGACTGAAGAGAAAAAGACTTCTCAAGTTGAGATTCATGACGCGGTCCCATGCTTGGAGGGTGTGGGTTTCAGCCGAAGCACCCCAGGAAGTCCCAGCGTTGTTGACCAGTATGTCCAGATGGCCGAGCGTGTCGAAAGTCTTGCTGCAAACGCGTTGAACTTCGGACGGGTCGCTGGAGTCAGCCGCAATCCAGGTCGCTTCGATCCCAAGTTTTCCCAGGTGGACGGCTGCGGCTTCAAGTTCGGCCTCCTTTCTTGCCGTCAGCATGAGCCGCGCACCGGCACTGCCGAGGGCTTCCGCAATTTGAAGCCCGATGCCTCTTGACCCGCCGGTGATGAGGGCGGTGGAACCTTCAAGATTGAAAAGAGTGTTGGAATAGTGATTCATCGCTTTGTCCTTGTGCTCCAAGTGGAGTAATTAACAGGAAATTTTTTTACCCGGCTAGGTCGAACTTGCTTGGGGCCGAGACATCCGGCAGTTTGACGGTCTTGAAACTTCTGCAGCCGTGAACTCGCGAACGGGAGCGAATGTCTTGCCCGTGCCTTCGGCACTGTATGGAACTTGAGTGCTTGTGCTCGTCCAGGCGGTCACAAACAACGGCTGCTGAAGCTGGTGATCCGACTTTCTCATTTCGACCAGGCCATTAAAGCCGCGAAACTGCGCTCCTTCCATCTTCGCTGCCACCGGAATCACCTCGGCCGATTGTGCTTGCTGAATTGACCTGCTCAAAAGCTCGAAGACCAGGGCAACACCATGCGTATAAAAGTCCTCGTTGAACCGCTTCTGGAATTCACTCATCCAGACGCTCATCTGGCCACCCATGTTGTAATGGCTGTAAGCAACCTGAAAAACGCGATTGTCACCAACTTGGCGGAGCGCCGTCGGAGTCCCTGCAACGACTGCGTAGTAGGTGTAAAAGGTGCCTTTCCAACCGCTTTCCTCCGCAGCCTTGATTAGCAGTGAAAGGTCTGTACCCCAGTTCCCTGTAATGATCGTGTTCGCGCCGGATGCGCGGATTTTTTCCATGTAGGGTGCGAAATCACGTATTTGCGCGAGTGGATGGCGATCGTCACCAACAATTTCGATATCTGGCCGCTTCTCGCGCAAGCCGACCTTCGCGGCCTCTGCGATTTGGATACCGGAGGAATAGTTCTGGTTGACCAAATAGACTTTTTTGACGGTTGATTGGTCTTTGATGAAGCTTGTCAAAGCCTCCATTTTCATCGCGGTGTCGGCCTCAAAGCGGAAGTGCCAATAGCTGCAGTGGCTGCCAGTCAGTTCCGGATCTGTCGCGGCGTGATTCAGGTAAAGCACTTCTTTCCCCGGGTTGCGCTGATTGTGCTTTTCGATCGCGTTGATAAGCGCAAGCGCCGGCGCTGAACCCGTGCCTTGCGCAATGAATCGAATACCCTGATCCGTTGCACTCTTAAGTGCTGCGAGAGTTTCAGTCGGACTCAATTTGTTATCAAAGGCAACGATCTCGAATTTCACACCTGCAGCGTTGGAGGCGCTGAATTGTTCCGCTAGGTACTGATATGACTTCAGCAGGCTTGTGCCCACGGAGCCCATCAGCCCGGACAAGGGTTCGGTCACCGCGATTTTCACCACTTGGCCCTTCAGCACAGGCTTCTGGTTTTGCGCGAGTGCTTGTCTTGAAAGTCCTAACCCAGCCACTGCCCAGGTCGCGATGCGGACAAAGTGCCTCCGCGTGAAGGTTGTTGGTGCCATCAGAAAAGTGCTCCAAGTGGATAAGTTCGGGTCTGGCGAATCTAGCTGTTGCATGGTCATGCGCAACTAGTACTTACCCGAGAGCAGTCGCGGGTGATCTAGGCTTGGGGAAGGCTCCAAGTGATTTTTGACGCGGCGACCTGATGCAACCCTGAAGGCCAACAGTTGTGGCCGAGGGTGCCAATCCCGAAGCTCCAGTCGCCGTCATCGCGGTGACTCATCACCCGAGAGCGACCTAGTACACGGGGCGCAGGGCCGCGGCGTCCTCAACTCGCAAGGCCCTTGAGAGCCCGGCGCCTGAACCCTCGATTTCATTGTGCGATTGCGGATCGTGCCTCGCGCAGTTCACATCGCCGGGAGAGTCGACCATGAAGTTGCGCTGCGGCGCGTTCACGGTCAGAGTGACAGTTGGAGCCGTAACCGGGCCAGGCCTGGATTTGCAAAGTGCAGTGTTGATCCGTGGATGCCGTGTGGTTCGCGACGCTGATGAACCCGCGCGCTGTCACTGTGTGCTCGCTGTCACTCTCGTGGGGTCTCTGACGGGTCGAGGCCCATCGCGCCCGTCTCTTCTCCAAGCGGCATGCCAACCGCATGGAGGTTCTTTTGCAAGATGGTCTGGCTATGCAGGCTCCAGCGGACTCAAGGCTGCTCCCTCTGGCCAACGTGGCCCTGCGGGCGCAGATGGCCCGTCGCGTGAATTGTTCCATGCATCTGTGCCTGGGCACCGCGACTCCGTCTGGGCGATGGAGGCGCACACTAAGCGGTGCTTCCGGCGCGACTTTCCCGCAGCGCCTTCACGGCGTGGGTCGCTGCACTGGAGCCGCAGGTGCGAGTCGGATCCAGCGCACCACTGGATGCGGAATCTCTTCGTCGATCTTTTCGACGACAAGAACCGCGCCGATCGCCCGTAGCGGCTGGCCCTTTTCGAGCAGACCTTCCCTAAGCTTGCCTGCGTTCGATAGATTGGCCAAGTTTTTTGCTGGATCAACGCGGAACTTTGGAGCGTCGCAGGTCATGAGCACGACGTAGAGGACCGCGGGCTGTTGTTTTCCATGAATGCCTGACGTGCTGGGGTTTATTGGGGCACTTTCAGGTGGAAATCAACGCTGTAGGCACTGGTCAGCGCGGTCCGGCTGTCGACCCGACTCACACTGCTGTTGATAGCGGCCTTCGGCTGATGCTGGTCGTGAACAGCGCGCGCGGGCTATCGACTCGCCCTGCCACGAACGGCATTGAGTGTTAGCGTCATGCTGCTCGCGGCGCGCGCAATGCTCACGGCGGATTTGGGTGCCGGCCATCGCGCCCGACGGTTGACGACGTAAAGTCTGCGCTGCGGTCCTTAGCACCGGGATGTTGTAGGTGCCACATTGGCGACCGGCGTGACGAAGGGGAAGGGCTCGCAGTGTCTAGCAAGATGTTCTTGCCGCGGTTGTTCTGCAGGGCCACGGTGCCGGTCAAGCCCAAGAGGGTTTCCGCCCACGGCAGGCTTGATAGCGCAGATCACGGCGATATCGGTGACGTTAATTGCGCAACCATCGTGTCGCCACCGTTGGATCTGGGGCAGGTCTTCGCGCCTTGCTTCATTCGCGTCGTCATAGCTATGCGCAGTACAAAAACCGGAGGCCGGCAAGCTCGCTAAGCGACGCGATCTCACAGGTCACCGCGCTTCTTGCTGGTCCAAGCTGAGTCGATCGGACATGAAGTCCAAAAAAGCGCGGATTTTGCTGGGCATGCCTTTGCGGCCGAGCACCAAAGCGGTGGCATGCATTGAAGGGCTCTCCCAGTCCTTCAGTACTCGTTGCAGCCGCCCCGACCGCAGGTCGCTTGCGCACATCACGTTCGGCAACATGCTCAGCCCGACGTGGCCGATCGCCATCTCTCGCGCGATCGAGATATTGTTGACAACCACCTTGCCCTCAATGTTCGCAAAGCGGTGCGTGGCCTCATTGCGCAGGGTCCATATGCCGTCCGCGCGCTGCTGCGTCGTGATGATGCAGTCGTGACGGTGCAGTTCGTCCACCGAAAGCGGCACGCCATGGCGGTTGAGGTACTCGGGGCTTGCGTACACCCCACGCGTTATCGTGGCGAGACGGCGGTAGGTCAGCTCGGTGTCCTTGAGCGGCCCCAGTTGGATCGTTAGGTCGTAGGGGTCTTCCCGGGGATTCACGGCGCGGCTATTCACATCGACCTCCAGCTCGAGCTCGGGGTAGGCCCGGACGAACTCGGCAATGGCCTTGCCGATCCACGACACGCCGAAGTCGATGGGGATGCTGACCCGCAGCGTGCCGCGCATGGCCGTTTGCAGCTGCAGTGTGTCGAGGCTGGCTTGCGCCACCTCGTCCACCACGCGCCGGCAATGCTCATAGAAGCGCGCGCCGATTTCCGTCGTCGTCAGGCGGCGCTGTCCCTTCTTCAGCAAGATCGTGCCCACGTTCTGCTCGAGCTGCGTGAGCTTGCGGCTGATGGTGGACTTGGGCATTCCGAGTTCGAGGGCAGCGCGCGTGATGCTTTGCGCGTTGACCACGTCATAGAACAGTTGGAGCGAGTTCAGATCGAGTTTGTCGTCCATGGTGTGTTGTTTGTCGGAATCGAGGCAGGCGCAAGGTTAGTCGACAACGCCACCGCCGCGCGGCCTTTGCGTTCCATGGCTGGAACGCCCGGTCCACATCCGATGCTATCCGGAACGCTGGCCGCTTTCTAACATCGCCGCAAAGAGAGATACCGAGCGCAGGACGCAAGGCCAGCGACGCGCCATCCAACTCAAGAACGGAGACAACCAGTGAACAACTATCCACTTTCGCGCCGGATGTTGCTGAAGGCCGTGTCGGCCTGGGCACCAGCTTCGGTGCTGGGCGTCGGCCTTGCCTCCGCAGGCGGCGCCAGCGCCCAGGCGGGCCTCAAATGGGCCAACCTGTCGCCCGGCTTCACCACGCTGCTGACCGACTACATCGTCGCCAAGGGGCTGGACAAGGCGAACGACCTGCAGCTGGGAAAACCCACAGCGTACACAGCCGTCACCACCTACTACAACGACTTTGTTGCCGGGAACTATGACGTGTGCATCGGCAGTTGGGACACCTTCGCCTCGCGCTACATTGCGGGCGTGCCGATGCAGTACGTGTGCTCCGTGACCACGGGCAACATGATCAACATCGTCACGCAGGCCCACGGTCCGGCAACGATCCGGGACATCAAAGGGAAAACCCTTGCGGCACCGCAGTCGACCGGCACCTACCGGATGATGCGCGCCGTCGTCAAGGAACTGGCGGGCATCGACCTCGAAACCTACGCGGTGGTGCAGAACGTGGACAACCCTGCCGCCTCAGTTACGTTGGTCATGGCCAACCGAGCGGACGCCGGCCTGACGTGGGAGCCCAATGTCTCGGTGGGGCTGAAGCGAGTGCCCGACATGCGCGTGCTCTATAACGCTGGCGAGGAGTACCGCCGTCGCGTCAACCTCGACCTGCCGTACTTCGGCGTGGCCGTGCGCAAGGACGCCGTCGCGCGCGACCCACAACTCGTCGCGCGGCTGAACAAGGCCTTTGCCGAGTGCATCGAGGGCATCAACACCAAGACGCAGGAAGCCGTGACCATCGCCGGCGCCAACTCTGGCATCCCTGCCGATGTGCTGAAGACGGCCATTGCCTCGAAGCGGTTGGAGTTCAAGCACGTGTCGATGCAGAACGAGGAAGGGCGCCGCAGCATCCTGTCGGCCAACGAATTCCTGATGCGCAACGGCGCGCTCACCAAGTTGGTCGACAACGGCTTTTTTGCGGCATGAACGGCATGAAGCAGGCAGAACTTCCCGTCGGCGCTACTGCGCCCGAGAACGCACCGCGCGCACCGGCCACTACGGCGGCGATGGCCAAAGCGCCGAAGGCGTCGATCGGGCGCGACCGCAGCGACCTTAAGGCGCTGGCCGTTGTCGTGGTGCTCATCTGCGCCGCGATGGAGGTCGCGAGCTGGTATGTGCCCGACTACGTGATGCCCTCGCCGCAGGCCATCGCGAAGGCGCTGGGCGAACTGCTCACCACCGACTTGCTCCACGTGGCCATCACGCTGGGCCGGCTGTGCGTGGCAATCCTTTTCTCGGCGATTGCGGGCGTCGCGGTCGGGCTGCTGATGGGCACGTCCAAGCGGGCGGGGCCTTACCTGAAGGCGCTGGTGGTGGTTGATACCGGCATACCCGCGCTGTCGTGGATGCTGCTGGCCGTGTTCTGGTTCAAGGACCCCGAGGCGCGGATCTTCTTCATTCTCACCGTGATCCTTTTGCCCTTCTATGCGCTGAATGTCTACGAGGGCGTGCGGGCGCTGTCCACCGAGTGGGTCGACATGCTGGAGAGCTTTCGTCCGACGCGCTGGCAGATGCTGCGCTACCTGGTCGCACCGCACATCGTTCCCTACATCTTCCTGACCACCAAGTCGGTGATCGGCTACGCGATCCGCATGGTGATCTTCGCGGAGCTGGTGGCCTCGGCCTTCGGCATCGGCTCTCGCATGAGCTTTGCGCAGTCGACCTTCCGCATCGATCAGGTGCTGGCTTGGACCGTCCTGCTGGTGGCGCTCAACCTCGTGATCCAGTGGCTGGCCACCGTCGCCGAAACGCAGCTGCTGGGCTGGCGCAAGGAAGTGAAGGTGCGCTGATGACAAAGACCATGAACACAGCCGTTCCCATCATTGAACTGCGCGACGTTAGCAAGCGCTTCGGCAGTCACACCGCCATCGACCATCTCTCGTTGGTGGTGCGCGATGCCGAAACGGTGGCCTTGCTGGGCCAGACCGGGGCTGGCAAGAGCACCGTGATGTCGCTGCTGATGGGTACGTCGTCGGCCGACGAGGGCTCGGTGCAGGTGGCCGGCGTCGACCCGGCGGTCGATTTCATCGCGCTGCGCGGCAAGCTCTCCGTGAGCTTCCAGACCGACCGCCTGCTGCCTTGGCGCACTGCGCGCGAGAACGTCGAGCTGGGCCTGCTGCTGCTCAAGCGCCCCAAGGCCGAAGCGCGCCAGCGCGCACAGGAATGGCTGGAGCGCGTGAAGCTGGGCGACGCGGCGCACAAATACCCGTCGGAGCTGTCGGGGGGGATGCGCCAGCGGGTGTCGCTCGCGCGCGCCCTGGCCGTCGATCCGGCGCTGGTGCTGCTGGACGAATCGTTCAGCCAGCTCGACCACGTGACCTCGCAGACGCTGCGGCGCGATTTCGCGGAGATCGTGCGCGAGCAGCGCAAGACCTGCGTGTTTGTCACGCACCGCATCGAGGACGCGCTCGAGATTGCAGACCGCATCCTCGTGCTCGCGGCCCCTGCGCGCGTCTGCCTCGAACTCGCGATCAGCGCCGAACAGCGCCAGGACGCGGAATGCATGGTGCACATGCACCGCCAGGTGGAGCGCGCCATCGGCGGCGAAGCGCCGCTGGCTTCCCCTATCTCCCCAACACACCACTAGTAAGAAAGCGGATCTTCAAGATGAGCTACCAGGACATCATCGTCGAGCAGGTAGAAGGCTGGCTGGAAATCACCATCCACCGTCCCGAGAAAATGAACTCGCTGCGTGAGACCACGGCCGAGGAAATCCTCGACGCGCTGGGCGAGGCGGAGTCGAAGCGGGACATCGCCGCGGTGATCCTGCGCGGCAGCGACAAGGCCTTCTGCACAGGCATCGACACCAGCGAATTCACCATCGGCGACAACGAGTACTTCGACTTCTATCGCAAGCGCAAGCGGTCGCGCAAGGTGAACGCGCTGTTTCGCGAACTGCCGGGCTACACGAAGCCCGTCATCAGCGCCATCGAAGGCTTCGCGCTTGGCGGCGGCCTGGAACTGGCCCTGGTCGGCGACATGATCGTCGCCGGCGCCAACGCCAAGTTCGGCCTGCCCGAGATCCGCCTGGGCCTGATGCCCGGCGGCGGAGGCACGCAGACGCTACCGCGCCTCATTGGTCCGGCCCTGGCCAAGGAACTCATGTGGACCGGCCGGCGCATCACCGCGGCTGAGGCGCGCGAGTACCGCCTGGTCAACCACGTGACCGAGGCCGGCAAGGCGATCGACAAGGCGCGCGAATTGGCACGCACCATCGCCGGCAACGCACCGCTGTCGGTGATGTTCACCAAGGCTGTGATCGACCGCGGGATGGACCTGCCGCTGGCCGAAGGCATGGCCGCCGAAGGCGACGTGTCCTTCATGCTGTATTTCACCAAGGACCGCCAGGAGGGCCTGGGTGCCTTTCGCGAGAAGCGGACCCCCGATTTCCGAGGAGAGTAAGAGATGAAGAAAAGAGACATCGTGATCGGCGGCTACGCCGAGACCCCGATCGATTTCAAGACCGGCCGCAGTGCCTACGACCTGGCCGGCGAGGCGCTCGATCAGCTGCTGGAGCGCACCGGCATCGACAAGAGCGAGATTGACGGCCTGTCGGTCACCACCGCGCTGTCGGAAGCACAGAATCCCTTCTTCGCGGTCTACATGACCGAGGCGCTGGGCATCACGCCGACGTGGCTGAACTACGGAGGTATAGGCGGCTGCTCGGCCACCGGCGGCGTGGCGCGCGCCATGTCGGCCATCCGCGATGGAATGTGCAAGCTGGCGGTGGTGATGTCGTCCGACGCACCGAGCTCCAACTGGCGCTCCAACTACGGCGCCTACCGCGGCGAGTTCCAGGACCCGCCCGGGGTGCAGGGTCCGCCGGCGACCTTCGGGTTGCTGATGAGTCGCTATATCCACCAGTACGGCCTGGACCCCGAGGCGCTGGGCAAGATCGCGGTCACGCAGCGCGCGCATGCGCTGCACAACCCCAACGGCTACAAAAAGTTCCAGAAGGAACTGACGATGGAGGAGTACCTGAAGTCGCGCGTCATCTCCGACCCGCTGCGTGTGCTCGACAGCGTGATGTTCTGCGACGGCGCCAACGCCTTCATCGTGACCACCGAAGAGAACGCCAAGCGCCTGGGCCTGAAGAAGATGGTCTATCCCGTAGCGTACGGCGAGGTCACCAACTTCAACGGTGCTGATCCGCTGGCCGATATCACACTGTCGGGCTTCACCAAGATCGGCCCCGAGGTGCTGCGCAAGGCCGAACTCGCTCCGAAGGACGTGCGAATGTTCCAGCCCTACGACGATTTCACCATCGCGGTGATGATGCAGTTCGAGGCCTTCGGCTTCTGTGAGCGCGGCGAAGGTTCGGCCTACACATTGCGCACCGACCTGTCCTTCAGCGGTGACCTGCCGTTGAACACCGGTGGCGGGCAGATCTCTGCTGGCCAGCCCGGGCTGGCCAGCGGCGGCCTGAACCTGGCCGAAGCCGTGCGCCAGATGTTCGGCGAAGGCGGCAGCCGCCAGGTGGCGGATCCGCGCAACGCGCTGGTCACTGGCATCGGCGTGATCCCTTACGGCCGCAACTGGGGCACCAGCTCGGCCATGGTCCTGGAGGCATGAAAACCATGAGTGAAACCACTTCAATCCCCGCACCGGCTGCACCCGCCGCACCAGCGCGCCCCGTGCCCCAGCAAGGCGTCTACGTCGACAGCAAGCCCTTCTGGGACGGCATCGCACAGGGCAAGCTCGTGCTTCAGTACTGCACGGTCGCCAAGCGCTTCCAGCACTATCCCAAGCCCGTGAGCGGCTTCAGCGGGCGCCGCACACTGGAATGGCGCGAGGTGACCGGCACCGGCACCATCTACGCATGCACGGTCGTGCGCATCGCAGGCCCGGGCGTCGAAGGGCGGATCCCGCTGTGCGTGGCCACCGTCGAACTCGATGAGGGCGTGCGCATCATCGCCAACGTGCTGAACTGCGCGCCGGCGGATCTGGCGATCGGCAAGCGCGTGAAGCTGGCGGTGGACCACCTCACGCCCGAGCAGCCGTACCCCGCCTTCGAACTCGCTTAGGAGCACCATGCGTCTCGAACACTTCATGGCAGCGCATGCCTTGCGCACGCCTGCGAAACCGGCCGTGGTCGTGGGCGCGCAGCGCCTGAGCTACGGCGAGCTGCTTTCGAGTTCGCGCTCGCTGGCGGCCGGGCTGCGGCGCGCCGGCGTGGTCCAGGGCGATCGCATCGTCGTGTATCTCCCCAACTGCGTTGAGTTCGTGCAGATCATGTACGCGGCTTTCTCGGTCGGCGCTACGGTGATTCCGGTCAACACCCGCAATACGCCGCGCGAACTGGTGTACTTTGCGCAGGACAGCCAGGCCCGCGTGCTGGTGTTCCATGCAGAGAGCGCCGAGGCGATCGAGGCGCTGTCGGCCGAGTTCGTGGGCATCCGCCGCGTGGCAGTGGGCGGCGAAGTGGCCGGCGCGGAGTCGTTCGAGATGCTTCGGACCCACTCCGACGAGCGCCTGCCCGAGCTCACGCTGTCTCCAGACGACGCGATGATCCTCTACACCTCGGGCACCACCGGCAAGCCCAAGGGCGCGGTCCTCACGCACGCCAACTTCGTGATCGGCAACGCCTTCGTGAATGCAGTGGAGTGGGGTGTCACGTCGCACGACGTGTTCCTGGTGACCACGCCGCTTGCGCACCGCACGGGCCTGGCGCGGCTCATGAACTCGATGTGCCTAGGCGCCAAGCTGGTCGTCATGGAGCGTTTCGACGCGCAGGCCGCGGTCGAGATCATCGAGCGCGAGCAGGTCAGCGCCGCGGGCATGGTGCCCACCGTGGCCCGTATGCTGATGCCGGTGCTCGAGAAGGAGGCTGCGCGCTGCGCCAGCCTGCGCCACATCATCGTCACCGGCGAGGCGTTTCCGGTCGAGCTCAAGCGCCGCATGATCGGCTATCTGCCGCAGGCGCGGCTGCATTCCTTCTTCGCGATGACCGAGGTCGGCTCGGTCACCGTGCTCGACCACGAGGAGCAGTTCACCCACCCAGCGTCGGTGGGGCGCGTCACGCCGGGCGTGCAGGTCAAGCTGGTGGACGACAAGGGCCAGCAGGTGTCGGTAGAAGATGTGGGCGAGATCCTGGTTCGCTCGGGCGAGGCCGGGCGCTTCACCACCATGAAGGGCTACTTCGGGCGCCCCGATGCCACCGCCGCCACCATCGTCGATGGCTGGGTCCACACCGGCGACATGGGGCGCTTCGACGTCGACGGCTACCTCTACATCGTCGACCGCAAGAAGGACATGGTGCTCAGCGGCGGCTTCAACATCTACACCAAGGAAGTCGAACAGGTGCTGGTCGAGCACGTCGACGTGGCCGATGCGGCCGTGGTGGGCGTACCCGACGAGATCTTCGGCGAAGCGGTGACCGCGTTCGTCGAGCGGCACCCGGGCCGCACGCTGAGCGTACAGGCGCTGCAGGAGCACACGAAGTCTCGCATTGCCAGCTACAAGAAGCCCAAGCATGTGTTTTTTGTCGACGCGCTGCCACGCAACGGCGTGGGCAAGGTGCTCAAAGCCGAACTGCGCGAGATGGCGCTCGCGCGCCTGGCTCAGCCTGTCGCATGAGCAGCGCTGCCGTTCCCTGGGACACGCAGGCCGCGCACTGGATTGGTGGCCGGTGGCTGCCTTCCGGGCCTGCCTTCTCATCGACCAACCCGGCAGACGCATCGCTGGTTGGTCATGCGCCGGACGGCGGCCCGGCGGAGGCGCAGGCCGCGATCGATGCGGCTCGCCACGCCTTCGACACCACGCCTTGGCGCCACAGCCCGCGCCTGCGCGCGCAGGTGTTGTTGGACATGGCGACGCGTCTCGCGGCCGACGCAGCATCGCTGGCGCTGCTGCTGACGCTGGAAAACGGCAAGGTGCTGCGCGAGTCGGCCGGCGAGGTCGAGGGCGCCGCTTCGGAGTTGCGCTACTACGCGGGCATGGCCCGCAGCGCGGCCGGCCGCGTGGTCGAGCCGGCGCCAGGCGTGCGCTCGCTCATCACGCATGAAGCTGCGGGCGTGGTGGCGATCATCGTGCCGTGGAACGCACCCCTGATCCTCTTCGTGCGCTCGCTCGCGCCGGCCCTGGCGGCCGGCTGCACGGTGGTTATCAAGGCGGCGCCGCAGGCCGCGCTCTTCATGCACCGCGTGGCGCAGCGCATGGCCGAGACCGAGGGGCTGCCGCCTGGCACGGTCAACATTGTGCACGAAGCGGGCAGCGACGTGGCGCAGGCTTTCGTCGCCTCGCCGGGCGTCGACGTCCTGAGCTACACCGGCAGCACCGCCGTGGGCAAGGCCATCATGGCGGCGTCCGCGCCGCAACTCAAGCGCCTGTCGCTGGAGCTTGGCGGCAAGGCCCCCTGCGTGGTGTGCGAGGACGCCGACCTGAGCCTCGCGGTGCGCGAGATCCTCGCGGCCGGCACCATCCTGTCGGGTCAGCAGTGCACCGCTGCCAGCCGGGTGCTGGTGCACCGTAGGCTGTATGCCGATTTTCGTGATGCGATGGCGTCGGCCATGCGCATGCTGCGTGTGGGCCCGGGCCACCTCGCCGAGAACGCCATGGGCGCGGTGATCGACTTGGCGAACCGCGATCGCATCCTGCGCCTGGTCGACGAACTGGGCGAGCAGCACCGCGTGGTGGTGCGCGGGGCGCCCGTGCCGGGCCTTCCCATGCACGGTGCCTTCGTGTCGCCCACGCTGGTGGAAGTCGACGACCCGCAAACGCCGGTCGTCCAGGACGAGCACTTCGCGCCATTGATGACATTGGAGGTCTTCGACGACGACCGTGGCGCGGTCGCGCTGGCCAATGCCACGCGCTTCGGGCTGGGCGCGAGCGTGTGGTCGCGCGACAGCGCGCGCGCGCAGCGCATCGCGCGCGAGATCCGCTGCGGCACCGTATGGATCAATGCGCACAACAAGCTCTTCGCGGAAGCGGAGGTCGGTGGCTACAAGGAAAGCGGATTCGGCCGGCTTCACGGCGCCGAAGGCATGCACGACTTTCTTGAAATCAAACACGTCTACCAGGAGATCGGCAGCCTCTGAGGCCGCCGCCATTGCCAAGATGCTCAGACCCGAATCGGCCGCCGACGCGGCCTTCCGCAACGAGGTACGCGACTGGCTCGCGACCCACGCGCCCGACGCGCTGCGTCACCGGACCTTCCGGCCGCTGCCGGTCGAGGGCATGCCCTGGTACCGCGCGCTGTCGCAGCGCGGCTGGATTGCGCCGCATTGGCCGCGCACGCATGGCGGCATGGGTGCCAGCGCGGTGCAGCAGGTGATCCTCATGGAGGAAATGGCGCGCGCGGGCACGCCCGACTTTCCGACGCAGGGCCTGAACCACATCGGCCCGCTACTCATTGCGCGCGGCACGCCGGCGCAGCAGCAGCGCCACCTGCCGGCCATTCTTTCAGGCGACGCGATCTGGTGCCAAGGCTATTCGGAGCCGGGCTCGGGCTCGGACCTGTCGAGCCTGCGCACCCGCGCCGAGGTGCGCGGCGGCCCGGACGGAGACAGGCTCGTCATCAACGGCCACAAGATATGGACCACCTGGGGCCACCATGCCGACTGGATGTTCGCGCTGGTGCGCACCTCCAGCGCCGGCAAGCCACAGCACGGCATCACCTTCGTGCTGATCGACATGAAGACGTCGGGCATCCGGCGCCGGCCGATCCGCACCATCGCGGGCGACGACGAGTTTGCCGAAGTGTTCTTCGACGAGGTGGCAGTGCCGCTGGACAACGTCGTCGGCGAGATCGACAAGGGCTGGCAGGTGGCCACCGCAGTGTTGAGCGAGGAGCGGTTGCGCATTGGCTCGCCGGCCCAGGCGCTGCGCGCGCTGGAGCGCCTGCGCATGATGCTGCGCGCCACGCCTGCGGACCGCTTGCCGCCCAGCGTGCACGAGGCCGCCGCACTGGCCGAGGTGGAGGTCGAGACGCTCATCGCCGCCTACCTCGAAGCGGCCGAAGCCGCCGAACAGGGCATCGCAGCTGACAGTTCCTACCTGAAACTGCTGGCCACGGACACCGTGCACCAGCTGCTCGACCTCGTGCAGCGCGTGGCGGGACCCGCCGCCGCGTTGCGAGACCCGGTTCGCCGGGGTGACGACCTGCTCGATGCCACCGAGATGTTCCTGCAGGCACGCCGCCTGGGCATTTACGGCGGGAGCAGCGAAGTGCAGCGCAACATCATCGCGACGCGGGTGCTCGGCCTGCCGGTCGCCGGAGCCAAGTCATGAACGCCGAACACAGCGCGTCCCTGCGCATGATTGCCGAGAGCGCGGCGGACGCCGCTGCCTCGTTCGGTGGCCCGGCACGGGCACGCCGGGTGCACGAAGGCGGCCCGGCGTGGGAGCCAGCCACGTGGAAAGCGATCGCCCAACTCGGCTGGCTCGCGATCGCGGTGCCCGAATCGGCGGGTGGCCTGCAGCTGGGCGCGCCGGCGCTGTGCGTGGTCGCCGAAGAAGGCGGTCGCGCATTGCTGGCACCGCCGCTCACGATGGGCATGGCCGCCGCTGCGGTGCTGGCCGAGGCGGGCGAGGTCGCGGTGCCGACGTTGCAGGCGCTGATCGAGGGCTTGGCGCACGTCGTTCTGGTGGATGCCGCCGAGTCCGCCGACGCCACCCTCGCGGCGCATTTGGTACCCGACGGCGACGCGGCCGCCCACTGGCTGGTGGCTTGCGGCCTGGGGCACGAGTTCAGTGCGCGGCTGCTGGACCCCGGCGCACCTGGTGTTGCGCTTACCGTGCGCCACGCCGTGGATGGCAGCCGCTTGGCCGATCTGCACGTCGGCCGCGCCACCTGGAACGATGCGCCACAGGTGCTGTCGGGCACCGCGGGCGAGGCCGCCTGGCGGCACGGCCGGCACCTCGCGGGGCTCGGCGATGCTGCCTACCTCTGCGGCCTGATGGACGCGGCCCTTGCCCTCGCGCTCGACTACCTGCGTCTGCGCCGCCAGTTCGGCGTGCCGATCGGCAGCTTTCAGGCGCTGCAGCACCGTGCCGCAGCCTGCCATGTCGACGTGACCGCCACGCGCGCGCTGGTGCACGAGGCAGCGCGCGCGACCAGCACCGGCAAGGAAGGCTGGGCTGCCGCGGCCGCCGTGCATCGCTCCGGCGCCGCGGCGCTGCGCGTGACCAAGGAGGTCGTGCAGTTCCATGGCGCGATCGGCTTTGCCGACGAGCACGACGCCGGCCTGTACCTGCGCCGCGCCATGACCATCGGCGCGCGCCATGCGGGCGCGGCGCTGGCGGCGTTGCAAAGCCGCTGAGACACCCAAGAACAACGAGGAGACAACCGAAGTGAGCTACCCGACGATCGTTTTTTCAGGACGCACCTTCACCGCCGAATGGATGGAGGCCGAGGTCGAGCGCCTGTGCGCCGGCCTGGAGGCGGCCGGCGTGGCGCACGGCCAGACCGTGGCCATGATGATGCGCAACTGCCCGGCCTACGCGGCGCTGATCCTGGCGTGCCGCCGCGCAGGCGTCTATTTCGTCTCGCTCAACTGGCACTGCAAGCCGCCCGAGGCGGCCTACATGCTCGAGGACAGTGGCGCCGCGATGCTTTTCGTGCATGACGACCTGCTCGCGCAGGTTGTGGCCGGGGTGCCGACCGGCGTGGCCATCGTCGCCGTGCCGGCCGACGAAAAAAGCCCGCAGCCCGACGCCAGCGGCCGCGCCGTGCGCTGGATCGAGTTCGGCGTCGGCGTGCCGCCGATGGCAGCGCGCCCGCGCCTGCACTTCGGATCGGTGCAATACACATCGGGCACCACCGGCAAGCCCAAGGGCGTGCGACGGCTGGCGCTTGCGCCGCAGGAGCGCGATGCGCTGGAGGTGGAGTCGCGCCGAATCGGCCGCATCGCCTCGGGCATGGCGCCGGGCGTGACCGCGATGCTGTGCGCGCCCATCTATCACAGCGCTTCCACCATGTACCTGGTACAGGCTTGCGACGCCGGTGCCACGCTGATCCTGGAGCCCACCTTCGACGCGCTGCGCACACTCGAACTGATCGAGCGGCACGCCGTCACGCACGCCTACCTGGTGCCCACCATGTACCGCCGGCTGCTCGCGCTGGGCGATGCGCAGCGCGCGCGCTTCAGCGTGGCCACGCTGCGCCACGTCACCTCCACCGGCTCACCCTGCGCGCCCGATGTCAAGCGCCGCATGATCGACTGGTTCGGCCCCGTCATCACCGAGGCCTACGGCGCCAGCGAGACCGGCTACGTCACCTTCATCGATTCGCCCACCTGGCTGGCCCATCCCGGCTCGGTCGGCCAGGCGCTCGGCCCGGCGCGGCTGCGCATCGTCGATGACGAGGGCCGCGAGATGGCCCCGGGGCAGATCGGCGCCATCTACGTGCGCCAGCCGGCGCTGCCCGATTTCACCTATGTGAACAACCAGGCGGCGCGCGACGCGATGGAGCGCGACGGCCTGGTCGCACTTGGCGACGTGGGCTACCTGGACGAGCAGGGCTTTCTCTACATCTGCGACCGGCGCAACGACATGATCATCTCGGGTGGCGTGAACATCTACCCGGCCGAGGTCGAGTCGGTGCTGCAGGACTTGGCGGGAGTGGCCGACTGCGCGGTGTTCGGCATTCCCGACGAGGAGTTCGGCGAGAGCGTGGCTGCGGCGGTGCAGCTGCGCCCCGGCGCGCAACTCGATGCGGCCGGCATCCAGCACTTTCTGCGCGCGCACATCGCCAACTTCAAGGTGCCGCGCGTGATCGAGTTCCATACACAGCTGCCGCGCGAGGACACCGGAAAGATCTTCAAGCGCCTGCTGCGCGAGCCGTACTGGCGCGAGCAGAACCGCCGCATCTGAAACATCCTTTGGCCGATGCGCGCCCTGCACGAACGCGCACCTTCGGCATGCCCGTCCAACCGATTCCAGGAGTCTTCGCATGGCGCTTCCACAGGTTCTTTCACAACGGCTTCGGCTGCCGCTGATCGCCTCGCCGCTGTTCATCATCTCGACGCCCGAACTCGTCATCGCGCAATGCAAGGCGGGCATCGTCGGATCGTTCCCGGCGCTCAACGCGCGGCCCAAGGAAGAACTCGCGAACTGGCTGCAGCGCATCACCGACGCGCTTGCGGTGCACGACCGCGCGCATCCTGAGCGGCCCAGCGCGCCCTTTGCCGTGAACCAGATCGTGCACCGCTCGAACGACCGACTGCAGCACGATCTGGAGGTGTGCGCGCGCTTCAAGGTGCCGATCGTCATCACCTCACTGGGCGCGCGGCCCGAAGTGAACGACGCCATCCACGCCTATGGCGGCATCGTGCTGCACGACGTCATCGACAACGCGTTCGCGCGCAAGGCGATCGAGAAGGGCGCCGATGGGCTGATTGCCGTGGCGGCGGGCGCGGGGGGGCATGCGGGCACGCAGTCGCCCTTTGCACTGGTGCAGGAAATACGGCAGTGGTTCGACGGCCCGCTCGTGCTGTCGGGGGCCATCGCCAGCGGCCGCTCGATCCTGGCGGCGCGCGCGATGGGCGCCGACCTGGCCTACATGGGCTCGGCCTTCATCGCCACCGAGGAGGCCAACGCCGCGGCCGCCTACAAGCAGATGATCGTCGACAGCGCGGCGCGCGACGTGGTGCACACCAACCTCTTCACCGGCGTTCACGGCAACTACCTGCGCCCTTCGATCGTCGCGGCGGGGCTCGACCCCGACAACCTAGCGGACGGAGACCCCAGCAGCATGAATGTCGGCTCAGGCCGCATGAAGCCCAAGGCCTGGAAGGACGTCTGGGGCTGCGGCCAGGGTATCGGCGCCATCGACCGAGTGGTGCCGGCCGCCGTACTGGTCGACCGGCTGGCCGCGGAATACGACGCCGCGCTCGGCCAGATGCTGGGCCGTCAGGCCATCGCCGCCTGAGCCGCATCCATCGAATCAACAGCAGGAGACAAAAAATGAAGACCGATACTCTCTGGACGCGGGCCGCGTTGCGGGCTGCCTTGTGCGTCGCCGCCGCGGTGTCGCTGCAGGCGGTGGCCTGGGCGCAGGGCGCCCCCGCCACCCTAGCCACCCCCGGTGCCGCCACGCTGACCAAGCCCGCGCGCATCGTCGTCACCGTGCCGCCGGGCGGCGGCATCGACACCATCGCGCGCCGGCTCGCGACCCGCATGGCGCCCGTGCTCGGCCAGCCCGTGATTGTGGAGAACCGGCCCGGTGCCTCGGGCGTACTCGGCGTGGACAACATCGTGCGCTCCGCGCCCGACGGCAGCTCGCTCATCCTGGCGGCGGGCTCCACCATCACCGTGCTGCCGCACCTGATGAAGAAGCTGCCGTACGACGCGACCAGGGACCTCACGCCGATCGCGCAGATCGGCGTCACGCCGCTGGTGATGCTGGTCAACTCCGACAATCCGGCGAAGACCGTGGCCGAGTTCGTGGCCGCAGCCAAGAACAGCCCGAACACCATGAGCTACGGCTCCTACGGCAACGGATCGCTCGGCCACCTGATCGGCGAGGCCTTCAAGCACGCCTCGGGCATGACCATGGTCCACGTGCCCTACAAGGGCTGCGCGTCGGCCATCAACGACCTGATCGGCGGGCAGCTGAGCGCGGTGGTGTGCGATGTTGGGTCGGCCGCCGCCTTCCTGCAGCCCGGCAGCCGCCTGCGCGGGCTGGCCATCACCGGCACGCACCGCGTGGCGTCGTTCCCGACCATCCCGACCTTCCCCGAGACCGGCTATCCCACGCTCGGGCCGCTGCTCGGCTGGCTGGGCATCTTCGGGCCCGCGCACATGCCCAAGCCGCTCGTCGCGGCGTTGGTGAAAGACTTCGCCGAGGTGATGAAGACCGACGACATGCGCGCCGCGCTCGCGCAGATCGGCTACGACATCGGCGACCCCTCGGCAGCCAATTTTGCAAAGACGGTGCAGCAGGACGGCGTGGTCTGGGGCCAGCTGATCCGCAGCATCGGCGGCATCACGCTCGAATAGTTAAAGAGAAGGCAACCATGCGCGAAGCAGTCATCGTTTCCACCGCCCGCACGCCGCTGGCCAAGTCCTTCCGCGGCGAGTTCAACATCACGCCCGGCCCTGAGCTCGCTGCGCATGCGGTGCGCGCCGCCGTGGACCGCGCGGGCATCGACCCCGAACGCATCGAAGACCTGATCCTCGGCTGCGGTTTTCCCGAAGGTACGACCGGCCGTAACGTCGCGCGGCAGGCGGCCTTGCGCGCCGGTTTGCCGGTGGGCGTGGGCGGTGCCACCATCAACCGCTATTGCGCTTCGGGGCTGCAGGCCATTGCGATGGCGGCGGGCAACATCGTGGTGGACGGCATGTCGGTCGTCGTGGCCGGCGGGGTCGAAAGCATCTCGCGCATTGCGCCGCGCGCCCCGGGGCCCGGCGATGCTGATCCGTGGCTGCTCGCGCAGCAGCCCGGACTTTTCATCTCGATGATCGAGACGGCCGACATCGTGGCCGCACGCTACGGCATCACGCGCGAGGCGCAAGACCGCTTTGCGACGCAGAGTCAGCAAAAAACCGAGGCCGCACAGCGCGCGGGCCGATACCGCGAGGAGATTGTCGCCGTCACCGCCACCATGGCCGTGCAGGACAAGGCCACCGGCGCGGTGTCACGCCGCGAGGCGACGATCGACGCGGACAACTGCAACAGGCACGGCACCACCTACGAGGCGCTGGCGCGGCTGCAGCCGGTGAATGGGCCCGAGCGCTTCGTCACCGCGGGAAATGCCTCGCAGATGTCCGACGGCGCGGCCGCCTGCGTACTGATGGAAGCGCGCGATGCCGAGCGCGCCGGCTTCGCGCCGCTGGGGGCCTTTCGCGGCCTGGCCGTGGCGGGCTGCGAGCCCGACGAGATGGGCATCGGGCCGGTGTTCGCGGTGCCCAAGCTGCTGGCGCGCCACGGCCTCACGGTCGACGACATCGACCTGTGGGAACTGAATGAGGCCTTCGCCTCGCAGTCGCTCTATTGCCAGCAGCGCCTGGGCATTCAGGACGAGCGCTTGAACGTCGACGGCGGCGCCATCTCCATCGGCCATCCCTACGGCGTGACCGGTGCGCGCCTTGCAGGTCACGTGCTCATCGAAGGGCGCCGGCGCGGTGCGCGCTATGCGGTGGTCACGATGTGCGTCTCCGGCGGCATGGGCGTGGCCGGCCTGTTCGAGATTTTTCGCTAGACCCGCATGAACCTGAACTTCACACCTGAAGAAGAGGCCTTCCGCGCGGAAGTCCGCGCTTTCCTGGCCGAGCGCCTGCCACCGGCGCTGCGCCGGCGGGTGGCCGAGGGCCGCACGCTTCGCAAGGACGAGATGCAGCAGTGGCATGCCATCCTGCAATCGCGTGGCTGGCTCGCGGGGCACTGGCCGCGCGAGCACGGCGGAGCCGGCTGGAATGCGGTGCAACGCTTCATCTTCGAATACGAATGCGCGCTGGCCGACGCGCCGCGTATCGTGCCCTTCGGGCTCCTCATGCTCGGGCCAGTGCTGATCCGCTACGGCACCGAGGCGCAACAGCGCCACTGGCTGCCGCGCATCCTCGATGGCTCGGACTGGTGGTGCCAGGGCTACTCGGAACCTGGCGCGGGCTCCGACCTGGCGGCGCTGAAGACGTCGGCGGTGCGCGGGCACGATGCAGCGGGCGCGCACTACATCGTCAACGGCCAGAAAACCTGGACCACGCTCGCGCAGCACGCCGACATGATCTTCTGCCTCGTGCGGACCTCCAAAGACGCGCGCCGTCAGCAGGGCATCAGCTTCCTGCTGATCGACATGCGCTCGCCGGGCGTCGAGGTGCGGCCCATCGTCACGCTGGACGGCGAGCACGAGGTGAACGAGGTCTTCTTCACCGACGTGCGAGTGCCGGCGCACAACCTCGTTGGAGAAGAGAACGATGGCTGGACTTGCGCCAAATACCTGCTTACGCACGAACGCAACGCGGGCATCGGCTTTTCAGTGGCGGCGCTACAGCGCCTGAAGACCGTGGCGGCCAAGGTCATGAGCGGCGGCCAGCCGCTGGACCGCGACCCGGCCTTCGCGGCGCGCATGGCGCGCGTGGAGATCGACCTGGAAAACCTCAAGACGACCAACCTGCGCGTGACGGCCGCTGTGGCCAACGGCGGGAGCCCGGGCGTGGAAAGCTCGGCGCTGAAGCTGCTCGGCAGCGAGATCCGCCAGGAACTCGCCGCGCTCGTGCGCCGTGCGGTCGGCCTGCATGCACTGCCGCACCTCGGCGATGCCGAAGCCCTGGCCGGCGCGCCCGCCGAATCGGTGAGCGCGACCGCGCAGTACCTGAACAACCGCAAGCTCTCGATCTTCGGGGGCTCCAACGAGATCCAGCGCAACATCATCGCCAAGACGGTGCTGGGGCTATGAAGGACGCCGCATGAACTTCGAACCGACCGACGAACGGCGCATGCTGGACGATGCGCTGCGACGACTGCTGGCGCAGCACTACGAATTCGCGCAGCGCCAGCGCATTGCGCAATCGGGCGAGGGGCACAGCACGGAAATGTGGCGGCATCTCATCGATCTGGGGGCGCTCGGCGCGCTCTTCGCCGAGGCTGACGGCGGCCTGGGCGGCAGCGGCTTCGACATCGCACTGGTGTTCGAGGCGCTGGGCGGCGCGATGGTGCTGGAGCCCTTGCTCGCAGCGCTGATGGCCGCTGCGGCGCTGGCCGAAGCGAAAACGGATGTGCAGCGTGCGCTGCGGCGCGACATCGTGGCCGGCAGCACGCTGGCCGTTCTTGCCCACGCCGATCCCGAGGCCCGCTACGAGGCTTCGCACGTGACGACGCGTGCGCGGCCGAGCGATGGTGGCTGGCAGCTCGACGGCCTGAAATGCGTGGTGCGCCACGCGGAGCAGGCCGACTTTTTCATCGTTTCGGCCCGCTCGTCCGGCGGCGACGACGATCCCGCGGGCATCAGCTTGTTCGTGCTGCCCGCCGCAACTCCGGGCATCGCGCTGCGCGGCTACCCGCTGGCCGACGGTGGCCGGGGCGCGGACATCGCGTTGGAAGGCGTGCATCTGCCGGCCGATGCGCTGGTCGGCACCGAAGGCCAGACCTTTCCGGCCATCGAAGGTGCAGTGGGCGCCGGCGTGCTGGCGCTGTGCGCACAGGCATTGGGCGCGATGGAGTCCGCCAAGCGACTCACGCTCGACTACCTGCGCGCCCGAGAGCAGTTCGGGCAGTCCATCGGCAGCAACCAGGCGCTGCAACACCGCATGGTGGACCTGTGGCTGGGCATCGAGCAGGCGCGCTCTGCCGTCATCAACGCGGCCAACGCGCTGCAATCGGCCGACCGCGTCACGCGCGAGCGCGCGCTGTCGGCAGCCAAGGCGACCACTGGCCGAGTCGGAACGCGCGTGGCCGAGGAGTGTATCCAAATGCATGGCGGCATCGGCATGACCTGGGAGCTGCCGCTGTCTCACCTGGCCAAGGGCCTGGTGCTGACCAATCACATACTCGGCGACGAGGACCATCACTTGGCGCGCTATGTGTCGCTCGGCCGCGTTTGAAAGCAGCGCCTTGGCGCGCGTGCATCCTGCGGCGCGGGAGCGCGTGCGCTAGGCTGCAACCATGTCATACGACCGCTTTTCCGAGCTCAACGTCTTCATCCGTGCGGTCGAGAGCGGAAGCTTCTCGGCCGCTGGGCGGCAGCTGGATCTCAGCGCCTCGGCGGTCAGCAAGTCGATCTCGCGCATGGAAGAGAGCCTGGGCGTGCGCCTGCTGAACCGCACCTCGCGCTCACTGCAGCTGACCTATGAGGGCGAAGTGTTCATCGTCGGCGCGCGGCGCGTGATGGAGGCGATGGACGATGCGCAGCGCAACCTGGCCGCGCTCTCGGCCGACCTGAGCGGCAAGCTGCGCATCTACACGCTGCCGAGCTTCGGCTACACGCTGGTGCCCTTCATCGCGGAGTTCGTGCAGCGCTTTCCGCGCGTGAAGATCGACATCCAGCTCGGCGCTGAGCGGGTCGACCTGGTCGAACGCAACATTGACGTGGCCATTCGCCTGGGCGTGCTGCAGGACAGTGCGTACTTCGCGCGCAAGATAGGCATGACTACGCACGTGATCTGCGCTGCACCCTCGTACATCGAGCGGCGCGGGCGCCCGGTATCACCCGAGGCGCTGAAGGACCACAACTGCCTGAACTTCTCGATCCGCACGCACCACATCCACTGGGGCCTGCGCGCGGAGTCGCCACTCAAGCCGGCCTCCGTTGAGGGCGACATCTCTTCCAACCAGGCCGAGATGCTGCACCGGCTATGCGTGGCCGGTGTGGGCATCGTGGAGCTGCCTTTCTATGTGGTGCAGATGGAGCTCGCTGCCGGCGCGCTGGTGACGCTGCTCGACAGCGAGGCCAAGACCGAGTACGACCCGATCTGGGCCATCTACCCGCACAACCAGAACCCGAGTCCGCGCACCACAGCGTTCATCGAATTCCTGCGCGAGCGCATCGCCGAATCGACGTGCTTCCTGCCGGCGGCCTGACGCTCAAACCCCGTCTGGGCCCGCCCATTCGAGCGTCTTGCCGTTCCAGTCGCGCGCGGCGGCTGCGATGCCCGCGTAGAAGCGCTCGCTGGTCTCGGTGATTTCAATGAACTCCACCATCGCGTGCAACGGCGTCGGCCCCTCGAAATAGGCGATGCGGGCACCGCGACCCGTGCGCGCGGTGTAAAGCATCTCCTTGCCCTGCGCGAGTTCTCCCGCCAGCCGCTCGTCGAAGCGGCGCGTGCCGATGCCCCAGTGGTGCAGCCCGTAGCCGCGCTGCGCCACGCCGTCGCGGAACACCGAGGGCTGTTCATCGTGCTGCTGGATCAGCTCCAGCATCATCGTGCCGTGAAAGGCCAGGGCAATCGACAGGTCGTGGTTGACCTCGCAGCCGCGGTAGAGCGAGCCCTCCCGCGGCTGCGAGACGCGAAAGCGATACCAAGGGCCTGCGCCCAGCACGCGCGTGAAGGTCGCCATGGCCACGTCGAGGTCTTCGACCACGTGGCCGGCCTGGATCACCGTCTCGGCGCGGCCGCCAAACAAGAATTCGTTCATGCCAAGTCTCAGTTCTTCTGTTGCGGATGAAGGATGGCCTTCGACGCGATGCGCGCATAGGCCGTTTCGAACGCCTGCACGGCTTGGTGCAGCGGATAGCGGTGCGTGATGAGCGGGCGGAACGTCTCGGGGTTCGCGGTCACCTGCGCGATCACCTTGTGCCAGCCCTCGCGCGTGTTGCCGTAGCTGCCACGCAGTTGCAGCTGCTGGCGCACCATGCGCGTGATGTCGACTGTGGCCTTGTCGGGGTGGATGCCGGTCGCCACGAAGATGCCCTTGCGGCGCAGCGCGTGCAGGCCTTCATCGATGGTCGACATGACGCCAGTCATCTCGATCACGGCGTCGAAGCCGTCACCAGCTAGCGCGGCCAGGCGCTCGGCGGAGCCGGGCTCCGCGCGGTCGATCAGCAGATCGAAGCCCATTTGGCGCAGCACCTCGAAACGGTGCGTGTCGGCAAAGCCGGTGACCACGATTTGGCTGGCGCCCGCGAGCCGCGCGAACAGCGCCGCGCCCTGCGCCAGCGTGCCGGCGCCCATGATCAGGAGGCGCTTGCCCGCTCCGGTTTCCGACAGCGCGACGGCGTTTTCCGACACGGTGAGCGGCTCGATCAGCGCACCCAGGTCGCTGTCCAGCGCATCTGGCACCGGCAGGCAGTTGACGGCCGCGACCGCGACCATCGGCGCGAAACAGCCGTTGCGCTGGATGCCGATGCCCACGGGCAGCGCCACCACGCGCCGACCCAATAGGTCCGCTGCGGCGCCTTCGCCCAGCTGCACCACACGGCCGCAGAACTCGTGGCCCAGCGTGAGCGGCAGGCGGGGCCACACGTTCGCGTAGGCCGAGCCCTTGGCATCGTAGATGTGCAGGTCGCTGCCGCAGATGCCGGCCGCCTCGACCTCGACCAGCACCTCGCCGGGCGCGGGTTTTTCGGGCGGTGCGACGTCCATCAGCGAGACGCCGAAATCGGGGGAGATCTTTCTCAGTGCAAGCATTTCAAGTTCCTCGAATTCATGCGCGCTCAGGCGCTGTTGGCGCGCAGGCCGCCGTCGATCACGAAGGGCTCACCGGTCACGTAGGGAACGAGGCCGGCAGCGAGCGTGGCGACCAATTGGCCCACGTCGGCGGCCTCGCCCCAGCGGCGCAGAGGCACCTCGCCGCTGGCGATGCGGGCGTCCTGCGCGCTTGTGTCCAGCGAGCCGGTCATCTCGGTGCGGATGAAGCCCGGCCGGATGTCGTGCACGTGAATGCCGTGCGGCGCCAGGCGCAGCGCCAGGATCTTGGCCATCATGGCCACCGCCGCCTTCGACATGCAGTACTGCGAGCGGTTGAGCCGCGCATAGTGCGCCGCCATCGACGAGATCACGATCACGCTGCGGTAGGGCCGTGGCGCCCGGTCCTCGAGCATCCGGCGCGCAACGGCCTGCGTGAGGAAGAAGGTGCCGCGGATGTTGACGTCGAAGTTACCGTCGAAGTCCTCGGGCGTGATGTCCAGCACGTCGCGCAGTGGTCGCGCTGCAACGCCGGCGTTGTCGACCAGGCAGTCGACGTGGCCGTGCAGCGACCACACAGCCTCCACCAGCCCGGCGTGCGTGGCGAGATCAGCGATGTCAGTGCGCACGAAGTCGGCGCGCACGCCCAGCGCGCGGATGTCCGCGAGCGTGACCTGTGTGCGTTGGTCGTCTTGCAGATCGGCGATCACGAGGTGAAAGCCCTGGCGGGCAAGGGCCAGCGCGGCGGCGCGGCCGATGCCTTGCCGCCCGCCCGTCACCAGTGCCACAGGAGGCTTGGAGGGAAAGTTCATCGCCATCAACCCAGCTGGCTCGGCCGCGAACTGTAGGCCGTGAGCGGCGGACACGCGGCGGGGTCGACAACCACATCGAGCACCGTGGCGCGGTCGGCCGACATGGCCTCCTGCAACGCGGCGCGCAGGGCGCCGGGCTCCGAGATGCGAACGCCGTGCAGGCCGCAGGCGCGCGCAATGGCCGCATGATCGACCGGCTCGAAGCGGGTGTCCGTGCGCCCGCCGTAGCGGAACACCTCCATGTCTTCCTGCATGCCGAGCACGCCGTTGTTTAGCACGATCAGCACCAGCTTAATGCCGTGGCGGCGAATGGCTTCGAGCTCGCCCCACACATGGCCGAAGCCGCCGTCGCCCACCACCGAAACCACCGTGGCCTCGGGGCGCGCGAGGTGCGCCCCCATGGCCAGCGGCAGCCCCCAGCCGAGCCCTGCGAGCCCGCGCGGCAGCAGGAAGCGCTCGCCGGCATGGCGCGCCGTGAGATAGAGCGAGGTCCACACCGAGGCGTAGCTCGCGTCGGCCGTGACGATGGCGTCGGCCGGTAGCAACTGCCCCAACTCGTGCATGAGCCGTTCGGGCCGGATGGGCAGGCGGTCTTCGGTGCGCACGCCGTGCTGCAGGCGCTGCGCGGCCGCATGCGAGGTGGCGATGGCGTCCTCCACCGCGCCCCGGGCGGATTGGCGCTGCTGCGCATCGAGCTGCGACATCGCATCGGCCAGCGCCTCGAGCGTGAGCCTGGCATCGCCGACGAGGCGTAGCGATTCGTAGTTGCGGTCGATCTCGACCGGATCGATGTCGATGTGGATGAAGCGCGCATTGCGTGGGTACTGGCTCCAGGTGTCGGTGCCGTTGGCCGCGGTGCGCGTGCCCAGCAGCAGCACCACGTCGGCCTTCGTGACCAGCGCACGCGCTTCGTAGGCGGGTGCGCCCACGTTCAGCACGTTGCCGATGACGCCCAGTGACAGCGGATGCAGCTCCGAGACGGCGCCCTTGCCCATCATCGTGGTCGCCACCGGCAGCGCAAAGCGCTGCTGCAGATCGGCCAGCGCAGGTGCCGCGCCCGAGAGGTGCACGCCGCCACCGGCAATCACCAGCGGCCGCTCGGCCTGCATCAACAGGCGCGCGGCCTCGCGCACGCGTTCCGGCGCCGCCACCACTGGATCGAGCGGAAAGCGGCCGTTGACGGCGCGGCGGGTCGGGTCACCGGCAACCTGACTGTCGGCGATGTTCACTGGCAGCAGCAGTACCGCGGGTCCGCAGCGGCCGCTTGTCGCGATGCGGAACGCCATGTCCACCCATTCGTCGACGCGCTCGGCGCTGTCGATGCGGCCGACCCATTTGCTGCAGCCCGCAAAGAGCTTGAGATGGTCGTACTCTTGGAAGGCATTGCGCTCGCGCGAGCCCACGGGCACGTCTTGCACCAGCGCGATGATCGGCACCGAGGACTTGAGCGCCTCGGCCAGCGGCGCCACCAGCAGCGTGGCTGCGGGCCCGTTCTGCGCGGTGACCACCGCCGTCTGGCGACTAATTCGGGCGTAGCCGTCGGCCATGGCGCCGCCGGCGTTCTCGGTGCGGTAACCGATGTTGCGCATGCCATGCTGCGGCACCGCGAGATGAAAACGAACCGGGTTGCACTGGCCGAACACGACCTGCACGCCGTGGCGACGGCAAGCCGCCGCCACGCGGTCGGCCACGGTGCCACCGCTTGTTGCTGGAGTTGACATGGGGATGGATTACTTGGAGGAGGGGAAACGGCTCTTGAGCTTGGACACGGTGATCTCGGCCTGCTCGATCTCGGCGCGGTACGCCTTGCCCGTCATCGGCGCGGGCTCGACGCCGTAGGCGTCGATCAGCTTTTTCTGGAACGCCGGATCGCGCGCCACCTTGAGCGTGGCGTCTTCGAGCTTGCGGCGGATCGGCTCGGGCAGGCCGAGCGGCGCACCCACGCCAAAGTAAGCGTCGGTGACCACGTCGTAGCCGAGCTCGCGCAGCGTGGGCACGTCGGGCAGTTCGCGCATGCGCGTGGAGCTGGCCGCAGCCAACACGCGCAGCTTGCCCGCCTTGACGTAGGGCATGAAGTCCGTCGGGTTCTGAACCACCACGTCGATCTGGTTACCCAGCAAGGCCACCACCGAGTCGGAGCCCGAGCGGTAGTTGACAGTCTCGAATTGCATGCCGGTCTTCTCAGCCAGCAGCAGCATGCCCAGCGTGTTGACCGAGCTCGGCCCGCCGAAGTTGATGCCGCCTTTGGCCTTCTTCGAGGCCGCGATCAGGTCCTCGATGGTCTTGTACGGGGAATCAGCGTTGACCACCACGGCGAACACGTAGCGGCCCACGCTCGCGATGCTGGTGAAGTCCTTCGACGTGTGCGGCTTATTGGAGACCAGCTGCCACAGCGCCAGGCCGCTGGAGAGCATGCCGAGCGTGTAGCCGTCGGGCTGGGCGCGCGCGAGCAGCATGCCCATCACCGTGCCCTGCCCGCCAGGGCGGTTGAGCACGACCATCGGCTGGCCCAGGCTTTGGGAAAGCTCGGTGGTCAGCGCGCGAGCCACCAGGTCGGTGGTGCCGCCGGGGCCGAACTGCACCATGAAGCTGATGTCGTGCTCGGGCCATTCCGCGCAGGCGCTGGTGGCTGCGATGGCCAGCACGAAGGCCGAAACGGCGATGCGCCATGATCGGACGCGGGCGAGAAGGATGGTCATGCGAACTTGTCTCCGTTTTCTTGTGGGTCGCCGCCATGCGCAAGCCGGTGGATGGCAATGCGGTGGCGACCCTACAAATCGTACGGAGACGAAGCGTCTTGTTCGAGCCATCTTGTGGAATCACGAGGATGACAATCTTTCACAGGTGCGGGCGTGCGAACGCGTCGCGGTCCCTCGATCCGATGCCCTGCATCGGCGCAAGGTGCTGTCGGTACGGTGCCTGAAGCCGCAGTTTTTACTCGTGCGCGTCCAGGTGCCGCAGCAGCGCAGCGTCGAATGCCGCATGCTGGTCGATATTGGGCAGGTGCCCCGCCTGCGCAATGACCTCGAGGACGGAGCCCGAGATGCGCCGCTGGATCTCGGTCATAGCTTGCGGCAGCACCCCGTCGTTCGCACCAACGATCAGGGTGGTCGGCAACGCGATCTCCGACACCCGTGCCAGGTAGTCGAGTCCCTGGATGGCGCGCGCGCATCCGACAAATCCGACCACCGATGTCGAAGCTGCGACCTGCAGCAAGCGCTGCGCGATGTCAGGGTGTGCATCGAGAAAGACGCGGCCGAACCAGCGTTCGAGGGTGGGCCGTGCGAGTGCCGCGCAGCCCTCGCGCTCGGCGATGGCGATGCGCTCGTTCCAAGGCGCAGACGCCTCTGGTGGTGTGTCTGCACGCGCATCGCACAGGCACAGGCTCGCTAGCCTGTCGGAATGCGCAAGCGCCAGGCCGAAGCCGCTCATGCCACCCAACGAAAGCCCGATGTAGTGCGCCTTCGCGATGCCGAGTGCATCGAGCACCGCGACGGTGTCGGTCACTAGATGCTGCATGGAGGAGGGCGCCTCGTGGGCCACCGAGCCGCCATGGCCGCGTGTGTCCGCGCACACCACGCGCCAGCCGCGCGAGACCAGCAGGTGTGCCTGTGTGGACCACATGGCGCTGCTGGAGAGGATGGAGTGCGCCATGTATACGGTGGGTGCGCTGGCGTCGCCATAGCAATGCACTTGGATGCTGCCGGCCTCGGAGGGCAGGGCGATGGTCTGCGTCGTGATCTGCATGGAAGAACTCCTTTGGCGCTTGAAGACGATGGGCTCAGTAGCCGGCGAAGAACTCGATCGCCACCTGCTCGGGCGGCACGCCGCAGGCATCGAGACAGTCCTGCATGGCCGCGACCATGGCGGTGGGGCCGACGATGTAGTAGCGGCAGGCCTTCCAATCGGGGACTTCCTGCTGGATGAGCGCGGCGTCGATCACTCCAGCGCGCCAGGCGTGCGCGCCCTGACCACGCGTTGAGGGCGGCGCGTCCTTGTCCTCGGCAATCACATGCAAGACGCGCAACTGCGGCAGGTCGGCGCACAGCTGCGCGAGCTCACTGCGCCAGGCTGCGAGCGCGTGCGTGCGGTTGCCGTAGAGCAGCGTGACCGGCGGCACCACCTTGCCGCTGGCGGCCTGGTACTGCAGGTGGCGCAGCATGCTGTAGAACGGCGTGATGCCGATGCCACCGGCGAGCATCACGAGCGGCTGGCGCGGGTCTTCGGGCAACACGAAATCGCCCATGGCCGGACTCAGGCTCACGAGGGCGCCGTCGGGACCGAGGGCGCATTGCGAGAGGTGGCGCTTGAATGCCGTATCGCGCATGCGCATCGCAATCATGAGGTGCGGATCATGGGGGGCGCTGGCGATCGACAGCATGCGCTCGCCGTCGTCCGAGCCGTCTTCCGGCGCATCGAAATCCGGCAGCTGGAGGCTGACGAACTGGCCCGCCTCGAAGTCGAAGCCGGCAGGGCGTTCCAGGAAGAAAGCCACCGTGTCCGTGGCGATGGGGGTGCGCGCCAGCACGCGCACAGGGAAATTGTCGGGGTCCGTCATGGGATAGGTGCTCGATGTTGTCGGCGCGGCGAAGGTGCGCCCGCGCCTGAATGGGAATTACCAGGAGACGCTGACGTCCCCGTTCACGAAGGTCTGGCACGCCATGCGAAAGCCTTGTTCGAAATCCGCTTCCGAAAGGTGCTTGCGCTCCTTCTGCTTGACCGCGTCGGTGTGTTCCAGGCCGCTCTCGATGCGGCACTTGCAGGTGCCGCACAGGCCGCCGCCGCACTTGAAAGGAATGCCGCCTTGCCCGCGCAGCGACACGCGCAGCAGGTTGCTGTTTTCAGGCGCGGTCAGCACCTTGTTGGCATTGGTGATGAAGGTAACGCTGATCATGGGCGGCCGGTCTCCTGCGCGTCGACACGCACGAGGCGCACGAGGCGCACGTCCAGGTGGCCGAAGTTGACCAACTGCGCGAGTTCCTCGCGCGCGGCTTCGAGCGTGTCGAACTGCGGAAGAAACTTGGAGGGAACGAGGTTGCGCGTGGGCGGGTCGCCCTCGTCCACGATCGCGACCTTCACCGGCCGTTCAAGCTCGGCAATGACGAAACGCGCGCGCCGCTGGCGGTAGAAGAAGTAATCGTGGCTTTCGACGGGGCGGAGGCCGTCGCACAGCTCGGTGCGGAACTGGCCGTCCTTGTTCGTGAGGATGACGTATGCGTTTGGCATGTGTGTGAAGGGTGTGTCAGGCAGGGATCGCCTCGTCTTGGCTCAGCTCGATGTCCTGGTGGATCCAGAGCTGGCAGGCCAGACGGAACCCAGCGTCGAGATGCTCGCCCAGCTGCTTCTTCTCTTTCCAGTTGGGCGCGGCCAGGTGTTCGCCGCCGTGCAGCACCTTGCACATGCACTTGGAGCACTTCCCCATTCCGCAACCGTAGTTGAGGTGTGGAAAAGGAAACTGCTTGATGCCTGCGCGTACGACAAGGTTAGTGTTCGGCCGCACCTCGCCCTCGAAGCACTGACCGTCTTTCCTGATCACAACTTTGGGCATGAGCACTTATTCCATGGTTGCCAGTGGAGGGGCGAATCGGCCGTGGTCCTCCCAGGCCGAATGCTTGGTGGCTAATGTCCAAGCGAAGCCGCCACCGCGTCAAACAACATCATGACCGCCAATGCAAGGGATCAATAACATTGATATGAATTGCGGTTTTGCATCGCGCATACGTAGGATCACGCCATCCCCTCCAGGGGCTCTGTGCCGCGCGCCTCGCAGCTGCCGCGGACCGTGTTCATACCAACGAAGGAACAACCCATGACGGCATTGATGAGCAAAGAAGACTTCCGCCACGCGCTGGAGGAAACGGTGCGCGGAAAGAGCGCTAACAAATCGCCCTTCAGCATGGCGTGGGCCGCAGGCCGACTCTCGCGCAAGCATCTAGCGCGCTGGGCCGAGAACCACTACCACTACGTGGGTCCGTTCGCAGACTATCTGGGTTTCATCTACTCGCGCACGCCCGCGCACCTGATCGAAGTGAAGGACTTCATGCTGGCGAACATGTACGAGGAGGAAATCGGCGGCGACCGCCACACTGACCTGCTGATCCGCTTTGCCGAAGCCTGCGGTTCGTCGCGTGCTCGCGTGACCGACCCCGACAACATGCTGCCCTCCACGCGCGGCCTGCAAAGCTGGTGCTATTCGATGTCGATGCGCGAAAACCCGATCATCGCGGTGGCCGGCATCGTCGTGGGACTCGAATCGCAGGTCCCGTCCATCTACCGCAAGCAGGCGCCCACGCTGCGCGAGCAGTACAAGTTCACGGACGAAGAGGTCGAATTCTTCGATCTGCACATCGTGTCCGACGAGATCCACGGCGAGCGCGGCTACCAGATCGTGGTCGAGCATGCCGACACGCCCGAACTCCAGGCAGCCTGCCTGAAGGCCTGCGAAGTGGGTGCGCAGATGCGGCTGCTGTACACCGCGGAGCTTTTCCGCGAGTACGTCGAGAAAGACCTGGCGCAGGAAGCGCTCGCATTGGCCGACTGAGCGGCCGATGCACTGCGGGCGCACCCGATGTGCCAGTGCCCGATGAGAGAGCCGGGCGTTCGACGAGCGCCCGCGCGTTCCCCGATGAAGGAGACAAACCATGCCGGTATCACGCCGCGGTGCCACCGCCGCCTTGCTCGGCAGCGCGTTCGCCCCCGCGCTCTGGGCGCAGCCCGCTGCGGCCGGCAACTACCCGGCCAAGCCGCTGCGCATCGTGGTGCCGTACCCCGCGGGCGGCTTCAACGACACGCTGGGGCGCATTGTCGGCGTGCACCTAACCGCGGCGTGGAAGCAGTCCGCCGTGGTCGACAACAAGCCCGGTGCCGGCACGGCCATCGGCACGCAGGCCGTGGCCAAGTCGCTGCCGGACGGCTACACGCTGCTTGTGGTGCAGTTTCCGTTTGCGGCCAACCCGTGGCTCTACAAGCTTCCCTACGACAGCGACAAGGCCTTCGACCCGGTGATCCTGGCGGGGCGATCGCCGATGGTGCTGGTCGCTCACGCGGGAAGTCCCTATCGCAGCGCGGCCGACGTGCTGGCGGCCGCCAAGGCGAAGGCCGGCGCCATCAACTACGGCACGTCGGGCCCGGGTTCATCGAACCACTTGGCCATGGTGCTGTTCGAGAACCTGGCTGGCATCCGCATGAACCAGATTCCCTACAAGGGCAGCACGCCGATGTTGACTGACCTAGCCGGTGGCCAAGTGGCGGTGGCGATGGACCTGCTGCCCAATGCGCTGCCGTTCATCCAGTCCGGCAAGGTGCGCCCGCTGGCCCTTGCGGGCGCGCAGCGTTCGCCGCTGATGCCGGAGATTCCCACTGCGGCAGAGGCCGGCGTCGCGGGCTACGAGGTGTCGTCCTGGCACGGCATCGTGGTGCCCGCAGGAACGCCGAAGCCGGTGGTCGACAAGCTCAATCGCGAAATGAACAGCATCCTCGCACTGGCCGACGTCAGGAAGATCTTCGCCCAGCAGGGCGTGGTGCCCGACGGCGGCACGCCCGCCCAATTCCACAGCTTCATCGAAAGCCACAAGTCGCTGTGGAAGCGCGTTATTCAACAAAACCACATCACCGCAGCATGACCATCCAACACGACGCCCTCAACCTCATCGATGGTCACTGGCAGCCAGCGGCTTGCGGCGCATGGGGCGAGCGCAGCGACCCGTCCGATGGCACCCCGCTCGGGCGCCACGCCGCATCACGGCGCAGTGACGCCGAAGCCGCCGTGGCCGCCGCGCGCCGCGCGTTCGAGCAGCCGAAGTGGGCGCACGACCCGCGGCTGCGCCAGATGGTGATGTTGCGCTGGGCCGATCGCCTGGAAGCTCAAGCCGAAGTCCTGGCCGTACTGCTCACGCGCGAGAACGGCAAAGTGCTGGCGCAGTCGCGCGGCGAGATCGCCGGTGCGGTGTCGGAGATCCGCTACTACGCAGGCTTGACGCGCTACATGCCGGGCCATGTGTTCGAGGTGGAGCCTGGCGCGTATTCCACGTTGCTGAAAGAGCCCGCTGGCGTGGCCGGCATCATCGTGCCGTGGAATGCGCCAGTGGTGCTGCTGATTCGCTCGCTGACCCCCGCGCTGGCAGCGGGCTGTACTGCAGTGATCAAGCCGGCGCCGCAGACGGCGTTGATCACCGCGCGGGTGATAGAGACGCTGCATACCTGCGAGGGTCTGCCGCCCGGCGTGGTCAATCTGGTGAGCGAAGACGGTCACGCAGTGGCGCAGTATCTGACCGAGAGCGCGCAGGTGGATGTGCTGAGCTTCACAGGCTCGAACGCCACCGGTCAGCGCATCATGGCTGCGGCGGCACCCACCATGAAGAAGCTGTCCCTGGAGTTGGGCGGCAAGTCGGCCTGCCTGGTGTTCGAGGATGCCGACGTCGAGAAGACGGCCGGTGCGATTGCCGTGGCTGCGACCATCATCAGCGGCCAGCAGTGCACAGCAGCGCGACGCGTGCTCGTCCATGCACACCACTACAGCGCCATGCAAAAGGCGCTGACCGAAGCACTGGCTGCGCAGCGTGTGGCACCGGGGCTGACGCCGGGTGCGCAGATCGGCCCGCTGATCGACACGCACGCCGCCCAACAAGTTAGCCAGCGCATCGACGACGCGCTGGAGGCGGCCGATGCGGTGCTGCTGCGCGGGCGGCGCGACGTAAACTTCGTCCACCCTTCCCTCGTCGCGCATCGTGATACGCATGCCTTCTTCGTGCAAGAGGAAATCTTCGGCCCGCTATTGGTACTGGAGCGTTTCGAGGACGAGCGCGAGGCCATCGCCCGCGCCAACCACTCGGAGTATGGCTTGTCGGCCAGCGTCTGGACGCGCGACGGCGCGCGCGCCATGCGGGTGGCCCGCGCATTGCGCAACGGCACGGTCTGGATCAACGACCACAACAAGCTCTTCGCAGAAGCCGAGACGGGCGGCTTTCGGCGCAGCGGGCTTGGCCGGCTGCATGGGTACGATGCGCTGATCGACTTCCAGGAAATCAAGCACATCTATCAGCAGGTCGGCACGGCCTGAGCCAGCATCGCAGAGGGCCACCCGCCTTCTACAATTGCTCTCCCTTGCGAGCCCGGTCAGCGGGGCAATATCCAAGAAGGCCATCGTGGACCTGAGGCAAATCCAGTACTTCCTTGCGCTGTTCGAAGACGGCTCGATGACGCAGGCCGCCAAGCGGCTGGACGTCGTGCAGCCGACGCTGAGCATGCAGATCGCGAAGCTGGAGGAAGAGCTGGGGCAGCCCTTGTTCGAGCGCAAGCGCCGAGGCATGTCGCCCACCGCGCACGGACGCCTGATGTACCGGCTGTTTCTGCCGATCGTGCGCAGCATCGACAATGCGCGCGAGCAACTTGCGCAGCGCAGCGAGGCTGTGACCGGCCACGTCTCGCTGGGGCTCATTTCCTCGGTGGCCGAAAGCGTGCTGGCCGACGCGCTGTCGCGGTTCAACGAAGCCTACCCGCATGTGGAGGTCACGGTATCCGTCGGCTACAGTGCCATGCTGATCGATTGGGTAACGAGCGGACAACTCGACGTCGCGGTCATCAACGAGCCGCGGGCCAAGCTGTCGCTGGCCACGGAATCGCTCGCCGAGGAAGACATGCTGCTCGTAACGAGCGTGCAACACGGCCCGCGCCTACCTGCCAACGTGCGCCTTGCGCGCCTGGCCGAACTCGGCTTGGACTTGATCCTGCCCACGCGCCGTCACGGGCTGCGCGGCGTTTTGGAAGCGGCGGCTCGCCAGGAGGGCATTCTGCTTGCACCCAAATTCGAGGTCGACGTGCTGAGCACCATCGTGCGCCTCGTGGAGGAAACGCGCTTCGCGACCATCCTGCCGCGCATTGTAGTGCAGCGCGCGGTCAACGAGGGCACACTGGCTGTATGCCCGATCCTCTCGCCGCGCATCGTCCGCCATGTGGTCCGCGTCAGTGACCGGCGCAAGCCTCTGAGCGCTGCAACGCATGCGCTCGTGGACCTTGTGGCGGACGAGATTCGAAGGATACTGAGCGTTGGCAAGGCGAACAAATAGAGATTCAATGCTTGGCGGCGCGGCAAGCCCGTCAGCTTCAAGCGCGTCGGCGTGTAGACGCAGCGCCGCACGACGATCCTCAGAATCAACTAGCGCAACCCGGCCGATCTTCCAGACGGCGAGTGCGCAGGCATCTGAGTTGTCATGCCCCCAAGAAAAAAGCAAATCGATGGCGGTCCGCTCGTCCAGCCGGTGAGCTGCGGTCGCGTCAGGCCAGAGCCAGTGGTCATCGAATTGCCCAGCGTCCGGGCGCAAGCCGACCGGATTGCGGAACTCATGACCGGCGGGCGCAGCGAGGGAATACGCCTGTCGCCCAACGGCGCGATCTCCGCGAGGCCCTCTTCGGTGATGCACTCGATCGTTGCCATCGGAACTGGATGTACACCCCCGCGCCTCAAGGGTTGTGATCCTGGCTTCGAGCAGCATGGGCTGGTATTCGATGAGCGTCCGCCCGATCTATCGCGGGTTGGCCGAGTTCGACGGCACGGCGCAGCTGTGAACGCGCAGCGGCACCGACGTCACGAAATGGTTTCCCGATGCGGGACAGAGCTTCGATCACCGTGTCAGAGCCCCATGCCCTTTGGATCGGGTCAACCGCCAGTTCCGCGCGCGGCGACCGAACCAGTGCCGTGGGTCTCAGTCTACGCGTACGTGTCCATGTCGCAGGGCTGCTCTACGCCGCCTTCTTGATCCATGTGTTCGCCCGACGCATCGCTTGTGCTCGGCGCTCCGGTCGCGTCGGAGGTATTCGTTGACAATCTTGGCAAAGGGCGGCGTCATCTACCACCTCGAGCGCGAAACATCCGGCACGGCGCGAGACCTGGCGGCGCTGATCATTCCCTGAGTCGCGTGCTGCGGCGTGGACGCCTAGCCGGGCAAGGTTGGCCAAGGCATGCTGACCTGTCGCGTAGGTCAGAGAGGGCTTTTGTGCGAAAGTAGTTCGTCGATTCGGCTGTTCAGATGCCTGAGCATCCTTATCGCTCGTTCAGGACCTCGGGGGACACTTGTTCAATCTCCTCATGCTCCCGTCCCTTTGAGAGTGTTGAGCCTCGAAAAACTTGACGTATGTCAATCTCTTGGAGATTCCGCTTAAAACTGAATCTCCCACTTGGGGCCCGATGGTCGAAGGTCTTCTTCTGCTAAGCTGATGGTCCTAACGACTTTTAAGAGCCTGCTGTGAGCGCCTTTGCTGAACCCGATTTGCCACTAAGCGCGCGCGGATGTCAGCGTCACAAAGACTTGATCGCGGCAGCGCTTCGCGTTTTAGTTCGCGACGGGCATCATGCTGTAACTTTGCGAGCGGTTTCAGTCGAAGCCAATGCAAGTCATGGCTCTATCAACTATTACTTCGGGTCCCGAAGTGCCCTGATGTGCGCCCTCGCTGAAGATGTTTGCCGTCGAATTGCAAACAACATTACCCTCGTCACTCCTAAGCTTGGGAAGTGCGCAGATGATCCGGATCGGTTCGCCACCGTTCTTGCGGAGCACAACCTTAAATATATGGTTAACGACCATGCGATGGGCATGGCGATCACCGAACTTACACTTGCGGGGTCGCGCGACCAGGAGCTAGGTGGTGTGCTTGTGAAATGGGGAAAGATACACGCCCGTCTGATGCGGGATAGCTTTCTGAAACTTGGATCCAAGGATCCAGAATTGGATTATGCTTTTGTGTTGAATTGTGTCAACGGGCTCATCATGGCACAACTCGCGATACCGCGCCGCGACTTCCAGTCGCGGATTCTGCAGCCCTCATTGCTTCGGCTTGTTCGCGCTATCGCAAGTGAAAGAATCGGATAACGCTCCGCGACATTTCTTAATTAATTTAGGGTAAAAACGTTTTTTTGAACTCGTCAATTGCCAATAGGTAGTCGCCTTGGAAACGACTACCCAGTCTTGGGGCCGGCTTTTTGGATCCCTTTTAAATTCTTCTGGCCAAGGAGGAAGGATAGCCGGGTCTTCAATAGTGATCAGCCCGGGTTTAATAATCGAGACAGATTTTTCCTCAATGCTGTGGCCGGTGTGCCGAGACCAGTTGATCTCGACTGCAGGTACTCGGCTTGCTCAGGCCGGGTGCCCTCAAAGGCCTTTTGCAGGAGTTCGCTAATCTCGCCTCGCTGAGCTACGCCGATCTCTCGCGGGTTCCAGTAGGGGTTTTCTAAGGCGAGACCTGCAGCGCGGTCGAGGTCAGCTTCCGTCATCCCGAGGTCCCGCAGCGCCACCGGCGCTGCGTTGTCTCGTGCCAAGTCAAAAAGGCCTGCCGCGGCGCTGCGCGGGTCTGCTGAACCGAGTGCGCGCTCGATGCGGGATATAGCTCCAGGCACTGCGGGCGAGTTGAAGGCAATGGCCTGGGGCAGCACCACCGTGTGAACCTCGGCATGCGGCAGGTTGAAGCTGCCGCCCAGGGTGTGGCACAGCTTGTGGTGCAATGCCATGCCCACGTTGCCAAGTACCGTACCGCACAGCCATGCACCGTACAGCGCGTCTGTGCGCGCGTCGACATCGTCGCTGCGTCGGCGGATGGCCGGCAGCGCCCTGGCCAGCGCGCGAATGCCTTCCTCGGCCATCAGGCACATCACGCGATTGCCGTCGCGCGCGTGCAGACCTTCGGCCGCGTGTGCAATCGCATTCATGCCGCTCGTCACGCTCAAGGAAACCGGCAGCGTCAGCGTCAACTCCGGGTCGTAGATCACGGTGCGAGGCAGCACGCGCGCGTCCTCGCCGGTCTTCTTCAAGCCATCTTCCGTGATGCCGTAGGTCGGCGTCATCTCGCTACCCGCGTAGGTCGTGGGGATTGCGAGGATCGGCAGGCCGGATTCCAGCGCAATGGCCTTGCCTAGGCCGGTGGTCGAGCCACCCCAATGGCGATAGCACAGTCCGCGCCCAGCCGTCGCGCCTCGTCGCGGGCTTCGCGTGCTGTCTCGATGGGCACATGCATGGCGGCGCGCGCAAAAACGCCCGCCGCGCGGCCGCCGAGACGCTCGGCCACCAGCTGCGCCTGCTCCTGCTGGTCGGGCGTGCACAGCACGAGCGCACGGCGCCCCCCGAGACGTTCGATCTCGTGTTCCAGGTGCGCCAGGGAGCCGGCGCCGAACACCACCCGCGACGGCTGGCCGTTATAGACGAAATCCTTCATGCGATCCCTGCTGTGTGGTGCTCATCCGAACTCGGCCGGGCCGGACTTCGTAGTCCACCTGATGCCGTGCAATGCGGACGCCCGCCAGTTCGTCACGTACTCGCAGATGTTCGGGATGCACCGCATAGGCGGCCAATGCTTCCCAGGATTCGAACTCGCTGTACAACACGACGTCGCGAGCATAGTCAATCTTGCTGACATCCACACCGATCTCCAGATAGAGCAGCCCGGGAATGCAGCAGCGCAGACCATGGAAGCACTGTTGGAGGCGTTCGACGTTTCGCTGCTTTTCCTCGGCCGTATCGCCGTTCACGTCCCACATGACGATGTGCCGGATCATTGCGCGCCCTTTGCGGCTGTCGACAAAGACAGGATGTCAGACATCCGCAGTGTCCTGCCTGGCGGGCTTCAGCACGAAGTCGTACTCGACAAGGTAGGAGCCATCGGAGTGCTGCTTCCAATCGGCGATCAGCGACTGGCGCACGCCGAACACGGCATCCGAATCCAGGTACCGATCGTCGCTGCGGAACACGTGCGTGATCAGCTTCTCGTAGCCGTCCGCCTCGATCAGGAAGTGCAGGTGCGCGGGACGCCACGGATGCCGGCCTGTGGCCTTCAGGAGATCGCCCACCGGGCCATCGTGCGGAATGGCATAGGGAACGGCGAGGATCGAGCGGAAGCGGTAGCGGCCTTCACTGTCGGAGTGCACGATGCCGCGCGCCTGCGCGTGGCCGAGCTCCGGGTGCTGCACGTCGTACAGGCCGTCCTCGTCCGATTGCCACACGTCCATGCGGGCGTTGGCGACTGGCTCGCCGCCGATGCCGCGCACCGCGCCGCGCACCAGGCACGGAATGCCGCGCGCACCATTGGAGATGTCCGCGCCAGGTTCGTAGTGAGGCGCCCCTTCCACGTGGAACGGGCCGAAGACGGTCGCCTCGGTACAGCCGGCGGGCTTGTCGTTGTTTTGCGCCACCGTCAGCATCGACAGGCCCAGCACGTCCGACAGCAGGATGAATTCCTGGCGCTTGTCGTCCGTGATGTGGCCGCAGCGGGTCAGGAACTCGATGCCCTCGAGCCACTCCTCTTCGGTCAGAGCCACCTCGCGTGCAAAGGCATGCAGGTGCCGCACGAGGCTGTCCATGATGCGCCTGAGCCGCGGATCAGCCGCCTGCGCCTGCCGCGCAAGCACGGCGTCGGTGATGGTGTGATGGTCCAGGTTGCGCATGTTGGTCCTCCTTCAATCCAGTTGCAGCTGGGTTCGCTGCGCGACCGTACCCCACTTGGCAAAGTCCTCCTGGCTGCGCCGTTGCGCCTCCTGCGTGCTGTAGCCCTCGACACGCAGGTCCATCTCCGCCAGCCGTGTCTTCACGGCAGGAGCCTGGAGCGCGGCACGCACGTCGCGCTGGATTTTCTCGACCGTGGCAGCCGGCAGGCTGGACGGTGCCATCAGGGTCTCGAAGAAGGTGGCATCGAATCCCGGATGTCCGCTCTGGGCGATCGTCGGAATTTCGGGCAGCAGGCCCGATCGTTCCTTGCCGGACACGGCGATCGCGCGCAGCCGCCCGCTCCGGACATGCGGCAGGACGATGGAGGAGACGATGAAGCCGCAGTCCACATGGCCTCCCATCACGTCCTGCGCGGCAGGGCCGGGGCCTTTGTAGGGCACATGGGTGAGCTTGGTTCCGGTCGTCGCCAACAGCATCTCCATTGCCATGTGGCTCGGTGTCCCGGCGCCGCCGGAGGCGTACAGCCGCGTCGAGGGCAACTGGACGAACTTCGCGAGGGACGGAACATCGGCGGCCGGATCGCAGACCAGCGTCTGGTTGAAGCTCGCGAAGTAGGTCACCGGCTTGAGCGAAGCCCTCAAATCGAAGCCCAGCTTCCTGTACAGATGGGGATTGATGGTGAGGATCGTGTCGGGCCCGACGAGCAGTGTGTGACCGTCCCTGGCATGCGCGACTTCCCCGGCCGCCAGGTTGCCTCCCGCGCCTGTCTTGTTCTCGATGACGACCGGCTGATTCCAGGCGGCCTGAAGCGCCGGCTGTATCAACCTCGCGATCACGTCACCGGGGGTGCCCGGCGGAAATGCGGCCACCATGCGAACCGGCTTGGTGGGCCAAGCCTGCGCGAAGGCCGAAGGAGCGATCGCCAGGGCCATCGCAAAGGCGGCGAGACGAAGAAGCGGGGTGTTGGTTTTCATGCCGGGTCTCCTCTCGTCGCATCGACGGAGATTGTTGAGGGGGTTGAAGTGGCGTGTGGCGCCGCGGGGCGAAGCCGGGCGGTGGCGCGAGACAGCACACTTGCTGCATCGTCCGCGGCTGCACCGCGCCATGCCACGATCTGGTCCGGGCGGATAAGGGCAAGCGGCGCTTCGTATAGTTCGCGCAGGGATGGCTGCGCCAGCCGCACGACGCGCAGGTCCATTTCCAAATGGCGGGCCGCGGCTTCGAAGTCGTCGGTAGCGGGGCAATCGGGGCCCAGCGCGAGCAGGGTCCATTCGGCGTGGAACAGATCGAACAGCGAACGCCCGTCATCGAGCCACGCATGCGGCGGCCGGCCGCCGGGACTGGCGGTGGGTGTGTAGGCATTCGGCTCGTCGGGCGGCAGCACGGCCCCATCGCCGAGGATGATGGGCGAGGCGTCGTACCGGCCGCCGAAGGTCACGCCCGGGATATTGAATTCGAGCCGGGCATGCGCATCGAAGTGCAGCCCGGCAAGTTTCCGCTCGGCATCGCCCCGTTGGGAGGCTTCTTCCAGTTCGGGCTTTGCCGCGAAGAGTCCCACCGAGTCGGCGAACTTGCGCGCGTAGCCGGTGTTGCGCTCGGCCAGGGGCCGGCGCTCGGCCTCGTAGCTGTCGAGCAGCGCCAGCGGTGCCTGGCCGCGGATCACACCCGCGAGCTTCCAGCCCAGGTTGACCGCGTCTTCGACGGCCGTGTTGTAGCCCAGCCCGCCGGTGGGCGTGAACAGGTGGGCCGCATCCCCCGCGATGAAGACCCGGCCCTGCTGGAAGCGCTGCGCCACCAGCGCGTGCCCGGCGAGCCAGGTGCCCATCGAGAGGATCTCGATCGGCACGTCGACGCCCACTGCCTCTGCGAAGACGCGGCGCGCATCGGCCTCGGTCCAGCCGTCGGCATCTTCGCCGGGGCGCAGCGCCGCATGGAAGGCGTATTCGGACACACCGTCCACCGAGGCCATGAAGGCACGCCTTTCGTGGTTGACGGCCACGTACATCCAGGCCTTGGGAGATTGCAGTGCAGAGAGGAACTGGGGCGCACGCAGGTAGATGGCAAACATCTTGCCGCCCATGAACTCGCGCTGGATGCCGCTCACGCCGCCCCACTCGATCCCCAGCTGTTGCCGGACCAGACTGCGCGCGCCGTCGGCACCGATCAGGAACTTCGCGACCACGTCCTGCGCCGGGCCGCCTTCGCTCGGCCGCACCGTGGCGCTCACCGATTCACCGTCGTCGCTGAACCGCTCCAGCCGCCAGCCATAGCGCACATCGGCGGAAGGCCAGGCCTGTGCATGGCGGCGCAGCGCTTGCTCGACGAATTTCTGCGACACGCGATGCGGCAGCTCGGCGGCGCTCCAGGACCCCGTCATCGCCTTGACCTTGACCGCGGCCTCGGCGGCCGTGGGCAGGCTGATGCGTGCCAGCTCATGCCCGGCCAGGCGCGTGAAATAGGCGATGTCCGTCGGGTGATCGGCGGGCAGTCCCAGCGCACGGATCTCGTGCGCGAAGCCCAGCCGGCGGAAATGCTCCATCGTGCGGGCCTGCGTCGCGTTGGCCTGCGGGTTGAAGGCCGTGCCCGGTTTGGCGTCGACGAGCAGGCAGCGGATGCCGCGGCGGCCGAGCTCGTTGGCGAGCATCAGGCCGCAGGGACCGCCGCCGGCGATCAGCACGTCCGTGGCGATGAGGGGAGGGCGGTCGGCATCGGGCCGGAACGTGGCGGTCATCGGCTGTCTTTCTTCTTCATGCATCAGTCGGCGCGGATGCCGCGTTCCCGGATCACGGCGCCCAGCCGCTTGAAGTCGGCCGCGCCCTTGTCGCCGAAGGCTGCGGGGGTCAGCGGCTCCGGCACGTTGCCGAGGGTTTCGATGGTTGCCCTGACGGCAGGCAGTGCCAGCGCGCGGTTGACTTCGGCATTGATCCGCTGGATCACGGCCGGCCGTGTGCCGGCAGGCGCGTAGAGGCCGAACACCGCATCGGCGTCGAAGCCCTTGAGCCCGAGTTCGTCGAGGGTCGGCACCTCGGGCATCTGGGGCGCCCGCTTGAGGCTTGCGACCGCCAGCATGCGCAGCTTTCCGGTCCTGACGTGCTGGATGCTGATGCCGGGATCGAACAGGAAGTCGATCTGGCCGCCCAGCAGGTCCGTCAGCGCGGGCGCCGCGCCGCGGTAGGGCACGTGGATGGCCGTAGTCCCTGTCTGGCCCGTCATCATCTCTGCCGCGAGGTGGGGCGAGCTTCCGTTGCCGGGCGATCCAAACGAGCGCTTGCCGGGGTTCGCCTTGAGGTCGGCGACCAAGCCCTTGAAGTCCTTGACCGGGCTGTCGGCACGGACCACCAGGTAGAACGGCACGCGTGCGACGGATGCGACCGGGACCAGATCCTTCGCCGGATCGAAGGGCATCTTTGCGTAGATATGCGGATTGATCGACACCATGCCGCCGGAACTCATCAGAAACGTATAGCCGTCGGACGGCGACTTGGCGACGAAATCGCCGCCGAGGTTGCCGCCGGCACCGCCCCTGTTCTCGACGAGCACCGGCTGGCCCAGGGCTTCGTGCAGCGGCGCGCTGATCACACGGGCCAGCTGGTCGGCCGCGCCGCCGGGCGCGAAGTTGGCGACGATCTTGATCGGCTGCCTGGGCCAGTCCTGGGCGTGGGCGATGCCGCACGGTCCGAGGCCGAGCGCCAGCGCCGCGGTTGCGAGCAGGGATTTCATGAGCTGTCTCCTGCTGTTCATCAGAACGGATAGTGGCGGTCGGTGGTCTGCACCGTGAGCCACCGCAACTCGGTGAAGGCCTCGACACCCGCCTTGCCGCCGAAGCGGCCGTAGCCCGAGTCCTTCACCCCGCCGAAGGGCATCTGCGCCTCGTCGTGCACGGTCGGGCCGTTCACGTGGCAGATGCCGGAGTCGATGCGATTGGCCACCTCCCAGGCGCGGGCGATGTCACGCCCGAACACCGCGGCGGAAAGCCCGTACGGGTTGTCGTTGGCCACGCGCACCGCTTCGTCGACGCCGTCGACGCGCACCACCGGCTTCACGGGACCGAAGCTCTCTTCATGGTAGATGCGCATCTGCGGCGTCACATGGTCGAGCAGCGTCGCGGGCATTAGCGTGGTCTCGGCCTTGCCGCCGCACACGAGCTTCGCGCCCTTGGCGAGCGCGTCGTCGATCAGCGCGTTGCAGCGCTCGACGGTGCTCGCATCGACCACCGAACCCAGCACCACCGGCCCCTTGCGCGGATCGCCCAGCGGGAGCTGCGTGGCCTTGGCGGCGAGCTTCGCGACGAAGGCGTCCGCGATCTTGCGGTCCACGATGATGCGCTCGGTGCTCATGCAGATCTGGCCGCTGTTGGCGAAGGCGCCGAAGGCCGCGCCATTGACTGCGGCATCGAGATCGGCATCTTCCAGCACGACCAGCGGGGCCTTGCCGCCAAGCTCCAGCACCGCCGGCTTCAGGTACTTCGCGCAGGTCTGTGCGATCAGCCTGCCGACGCGGGTGGAGCCGGTGAAGTTCACGCGGCGCAACGCTGGATGCGCAATGATCGCTTCGACTACCTCGGCTGCATCGGCGGGCGCATTGGTCACGAAGTTGACGACGCCGGGCGGGAAGCCCGCATCCTTGAACGCTTCAACGATCAGTCCGTGGGTCGCAGGGCTGAGTTCCGAGCCCTTGAACACGACCGTGTTGCCGCAAGCGAGCGGCGTGGCGATCGCACGCACGCCGAGGATCACCGGAGCGTTCCATGGCGCAATGCCAAGCACCACACCGGCCGGGCGGCGCAGGCTCAGAGCCAGGCTGCCGGGCACATCGGAGGGGATGACCTCGCCGCTGATCTGGGTCGTCATGCCGGCCGCCTCCTGCAGCATGCCGGCGGCCAGGTGCACGTTGAAACCGGCCCACGGGGCGCCGGCACCGGTCTCGAATGCCATGGCATCCGTCAAGGCCTGGGCCTTGGCCTCGATGGCCTGTGCCGCCTTCAGCAGCAGCGCCCTGCGTTCGCTCGGGCCGGTACGGGACCAGGCCGGAAACGCGGCCGCGGCGGCTTCGACCGCTGCCACGGCGTCGGCTTTCGTGGCGGCCGGTGCGATGGTCGCCATCGTGCCGTCGAGCGGATTGCGGCGCTCGAAGGTGGCACCGTCCGCAGCTTGGCGGTCCTCGCCATTGATCAACATCGATATCGTGCCCATCGTCTTGTCTCCTTGTAGATCTGAAAAAAGCGAAAAACTGTCAGGCCACTTCGATCTCGACCAGCATCGGTGCGGTTGATTGCAGGGCCTGGTGTAAGGCGGGACGCAACTGGTCCGCCGTTTCGACGCGCAGCCCCTTCATGCCTTGCGCGCCAGCCAGCGCGACAAAATCGAGATCGGGCAGGTCTGTGCCTGGGACATGCTCGTCAGGCCGGTAACCGAAGATGCGGGCGAACTCGTACAGCGCGGCGTAGCGGCGGTTCTTCAGGATCAGAACCGTGACCGGCAGCGCCAGCTGCGCCGCGCTCCACAGCGCCTGAATGGCGTACATCGCCGAGCCGTCGCCTATCAGCGCAATGACCTGGGCGCCCGGCTTGCCCAGGGCCACCCCCACCGCAGCCGGAAGGCCATAGCCCAGGCCGCCGCTGCACATGGTGTAGAAAGTTTCCGATTCGAAGATCGGCAGGTGGCCATGCATGACCGGCCGCGCGCTGGGCGCTTCCTCGACCACGATGCTGTTGCGCGCGCGCACATCGGCAAGCGTTTGCAGGACCCACGCAACCGGCAGGCGCTCGCTGGGCTCGGGCTCTGCCATGCGCGGCGGCCGCACATGGGCAGGTGGTGCCGGACGATCGCGCGGCGTGCTGCACTCGAGCAGATCGAGCAACCCGAGGCGGATGCTGCCGACCACGGAGGTTCCTGTCGGCGCCCAGGCCGCGACCTGGGGATCGTCCGTCAGCTGCACCAGCTCGGTTCCTTCGGGCAGGTGCGGCCCTTGGCCCGGCACATGGTAGGTGAACGCCGGCGCACCGAGCGCGAACACCAGGTCGTGACCGGCGAGTCGCTCGACGATGCGCTCGCGCATTGGCGGCAGGAATCCTCCCCACAGCGGATGATCTTCCGGAAAGCTGCATCGGCCCGACATGGGCGCGACGTACACGCGGGCGTTGTGCCGCTCGGCCAATTCAACCGCCTCTTTCCAGGCCTCGTCGCGATCGACCGCGGCACCGACCACGAAGGCGGGGGAGCGGGCGCCATCGAGGGCGGCGGCAATGCGCGCGAGAAGGTCGGGGTCAGCGCGCACGTGGCGGCTGACCTCTCGTGCATCGACCGGCAAGGTCTGAACGTCCCAGTCGTCCGACGGGATCGAGACCAGGACGGGGCCGCGCGGCGGTGTCATCGCGATGTAGTAGGCCCGCGCAATCGCCAGCGGAACATCCTCGGCCCGGGCCGGCTCGACGCTCCACTTCACGTAGGGCCTCGGCAGCTCGGGCGCCTGCGTGGAGCCGAGGAAGGGCTCGAAGGGCAGGATAGAACGCGCCTGCTGGCCGGCCGTGATCACCAGCGGCGTGCGGTTGCGAAAGGCTGTGAAGATGTTGCCCATCGCATGGCCGACGCCGGCGGCGGAATGCAGGTTGACGAACGCCGCGTTGTGCGTTGCCTGCGCGTAGCCGTCCGCCATGCCAACGACCACGGACTCCTGCAGCCCCAGTACATAGCGGAAGTCTTCCGGGAAGTCGATGAACATCGGCAGTTCCGTCGATCCTGGGTTGCCGAACACGCTGGTCATGCCAAAGGCGCGCAGCAGCCTGAAAACCGCGTCTCGCACGGTCAGAGCGCTGCCGGCCGAGAGGGGCGCTTGCGCGGGAAGTTCGACGTGTCGATCCATGAGTGCTCCTAGATGAGGTCCGCAGTTTTGCGGTTGTCGTTGTATTCATCAATACAATGAAATGTCTAGAACAAAATAAGCTGTATGCATACCGAAAAGCTGGACATGAACCTGCTTCGTCTGTTCGAAGCGGTGTACCGCCTGGGCAGCGTCAGCCGCGCTGCCGATGCATTGGGACTGTCGCAGCCGGCCGCCAGCCAAGGTCTGACGCGATTGCGGCTCGCCTTGGGCGATGCGCTGTTCGTGCGCGCCAACGGGCGCATGCGCCCGACGCTGCGCGCGGAGCGGCTGGCAAGCGTCATCCAGCCGGCCGTGGCCGCCATCGAGGATGTGCTGCGGGACGAAGACACCTTCGACCCCTCGCGTTCGCAGATGACCGTTCGGCTGCACCTGAACGACATCGGCGAGGCCCGGTTGCTGCCGGAACTGATGGAAGCCTTGCATCGTCAGGCACCCGGCATTCGGGTGCACACGACTCCGCTGCCGCACGGGGAGATCACGGATGCCCTTGAGACCGGCGCCATTCACTTCGCACTCGGTTTCCTGCCCTCGGTCAGCGGAACGGAGCGCGTCGAGCTGCTGCGCGACCGTTACGCGGTGGTGGTGCGGGCGGGGCATCCGATGGCCGAGGCCTCGAAGGCCTCGGATGTCCGCATGACGATCCAGGACCTGCGGCGCCTGGAGTACGTGGCCGTCCGCTCGCACTCGGAGACCTTTCGCATCCTGCAGCAGCTCGGCCTCGATGGAAGGCTGGTGCTGAACTCGGCGCACTTCCTTGCGCTCCCGGCCATCATCGCGCGCACGGATTTCGCCGCTGTGATGCCGCAGGCGATCGCGCGCAGATTCATCGAGCCGAAGCGCTATGCGGTGCTTCCGGCTGAGCTTCCCCGCAGCACCTTCACCGTGTCGCTCCACTGGAGCCGCCGCTTCGAATCGGATCCGGCGCACCACTGGATCCGCAATTTCTTCATCGGCCTTTTCACGGACTAGGGACGCTGATGGTGGAATGATGCCGCCTTGTCGAGGTGTGCAGCAACTGCTGCAGGAAGCTTTCGGCCAGATGCACGAGACCTGCACGATCGGCGTGTCCATACACCACGAAGTCAGGGCGCGTCAGAACGGCCTCGGCGTCGAGCGACTCCAGAAATGGGGCATACACGCCGTCGGCATCTATCACGCGATCACCCTGGCACAGGCCTGCAGCAGATGCCAGCTCGACGAACCGGACACCGACCGCCCGCAGCGCGGCCTTGAGAGTCGCAGGCAACTCGTCTGTAACCTTGGGGTTTGCAAGAAGGGCGAAATTGAACCCGACATGCTCATCGAAGCGCATCGTGCGACCGTCCACCGTGACGCGGCCCTGTGGAGCCAAGGTCCCCGCCCGCCGCATTGGTCTCCCATCGGCTCCTTTGGCCAGAATGCCATCGGTGAGCACCGGGAACTTGGGTTTCGGCGCGAGATTGAACTTGAACAGCAGGTCCCGCACCGCCGCTTTCACAGGGTTCGAGGTGTTGGCCACCAGTCCCAGCGCACGCGAGTCCAGCATGATCTGCTGGGCGTGCGGCCTGCGTTCCGATTCGTATGTATCGAGCAGGCTGGCGTCGGTCAAGCCGCGAAGCACGAGATCGAATTTCCATGCGAGATTGGCGGCGTCGCGCATGCCGGAGCAGGCACCTTGCCCGAGGTATGGTGGATTGGTGTGTGCGGCATCTCCGGCCAGAAAGACCCGCCCGACCTTCCAGGACTTCGCCAAACGGCACTCGAACGTGTAGACGAGATTCCGGATGAGGTTCAGATCTTCCGGCTCCAGCCCGTGATACTGCTTGACCAGGCGAAATGCGGCATCGACGGTCTGCATCTCCTCTGTTGTCTCCTCGGGCAGCAAAGCGAACTCGAATCGCTGCCGCTTCGTGCCAATCGGCATGAACATGTGACCACGGCGCGGATCGCACACCTGGATGGCGTTGTCGTCGAACTTCGGCGGCAGCTTGCGACGAGGCTCGGTGTCGACGCACAGCCAACGCTCGTTGAAGCCGAAGTCGATGCGATCGACGCCGAGGGCCTCGCGCACGAAGCTGTTCGAGCCGTCCGATCCCACGAGGTAACGAGCGCGCAAGCTCAACCCGGATCGTGGCGAAGCGGAGGGATCCGTCCCCTTCCCCCACGGCACGCATCTCAGGGTGACGCCCTCGGAGTCCTGTTCGAGGCCATTGGCGAGATATCCCCGATAGAGGTGCACATTGGGAAGGGACGTGATTCGCTCGTGAATCGCCTCCTCGATGTGCGGCAAGTGAACCGAGATATGGTCGTCCCACAGCATCCGGCGCGTGTTGCCGCCCGCACCCACGTCCAGCAGGAGTTGCCCCTTGCCGTTGAACCAGTAGTAGTGGGGGGTGGTCCATGCGTCCCGCAGGGCTTTGTCCGCGTCTGCGCAGACCGAAACCAGCCGGGCCGTCTCGCCATCGATATGCGTCAGCCGCGGCTTGCCATACAGGGTCGGCCAACGTTCGACCACCGCCACCTGATGGCCTTGCTGTCCCAGCAGTGAAGCGAGGATAAGACCGCTTGGTCCGTACCCGACCACGATCACGTCAAATTCAAAGCTTGTGGATTCTTCCAATTCATGTCTCCTTCATTGCTCTCGATCAAAACGCCGCCGCCGAATCCAGCTGCTCGGCAAACCAGTCCGCCGCTCGCGCATTGCGCTCCTGGGCATAGTTGTAGATGGTGTGTTCGCCGTCCGCCCACGTGAGTACGGTTTTCGCGTGGGTTGGCACCAAGGTGAAGAACGACGTCTGCTCGCCCAATGGGACCAACGCATCGCGCCCGCCTTGAACGACCAGCAGATGGGCATCGATGCGGTGGCAGCGTGGGCTCATGGCCAGCGATTGCAATCGGTAGCCTAGAGAAATCTCGTCATCTACACCGAATGCCGCTTCCATTTGCTCGCGGGCGGTGCGGAACGAAGGGACTGCGGGAGTCATCGGGGCGCCGTTGACGCACACGGCCCGCACCCTTCGATCGCTCGCGGCCAGTTGTGCAGCGAACAAGCCGCCAAAGCTGTTGCCCCACACCCCGCACCGGCGTACACCCAGAGACTCGGCGTGATCCAGGAAAGCGCTGAAGAGCGGCAGGGTTCGGTTGTCGAGATGCATTCCGCCTCGAAGACGAGTCAGGCCCTGCCCAGGCCCTTCGGCAAGAATCGCGAGCAGGCCGCGAGTCGCGAGTGCGCGTCCAATGTCAAGGTACACGCTCCCCCAGCCGCTCAACCCACCCACAACGATCACCGCAGCCTTTGCAGCCACACCTTCGGGACGGACGATCCAACCATGAAGACCGCCGTATGCCGTCGGTAGTTGTACCTCCGTAAGATCTCCGCTCAAGTGCGCATGTCGGGCGAGCGCGGCATGGGCCTGCTCGTAGAGCGCTCTTTTGCGAGGCACGTCTTGATTGAACGCGAGCTGCGCGCATTGAAGCAGCGCCGATGCGGCTCGCCATGCCAGTAACGCGGTTGCGGATTGGCCAATCTCCTCCGCGGCCTCTGCCAAGCCATGATGCCGTGCCGCTAGCTGTTCGCAGATTTCGTCCCAAGCGGCCGCAGCGTCCATCGCGATCAGGTCATGGACGTGGAGCGCGTCACCCAGCGGCACTCCGTAATCGACCATCCGCGTGACGGGAACGGCTCGTTGCATCGCGGCAAGGTGCTTGCGACGCTGGTCGGCGTCGAGTTGAACGGGACTTAACAAATTCTCTCCTGCAAGTTCATGGCGGAGAATAGGTAGTCTCAGGAAGTCCATCAATCGCGAAACTTGAGCATCGAATATCTGAAAACACGATGAAGCAGCTCGATCTGAACCTCCTGAGACTATTGGTGGCCCTAGATAGCACCCGGCACCTGGGGCGAGCAGCTGAAAGCCTGCAAATGAGCCAGTCGGGCTTCAGTACCGCGCTGAACCGCCTGCGCAAGCAGCTTGGCGATGACCTGTTCGTCCGCACCGGAATCGGCATGCGTCCGACGCCGCGTGCCGTGGCCCTGGCCGTGACCGCTCGCGCGGTACTCAGTGAACTCAATCGGGAAGTCGTCGAGGGTGGCTCATTCGTCCCTCTGCACAGCGAAATGGTCTTTCGCCTGGCCATGCCTGATTCCGCCGAGGCTCTGCTCTTGCCAACGCTCACCGCACTTCTCGCGGAGCAAGCGCCCCGCACATCGGTAAATATCGTGTCGTCTAACGTGCTGCCGCTCCATGAGCGGCTCGCCAACGGAGAGATTGACATCGCGATCGGCTACTTTCCGGCGATGGAAAAGGATGTGTACTTCCGGCAAGCCTTGTTCACGCATACCTACGCGTGCATCGTGCGGCGAGGTCATCCCCTTGTCGCGCAAGGGATGAGCCTAGCCGCCTTCCAGGAGGCAGGGCACGCTGTACTCGCGATCCCCGCGCGTTCAACTGTCTTGCTGGAGGCAGCCCTGGAGCGTCATGAAATTCGACGACGGGTAGTGATCAGTACACCCAATCTGCTCAGTCTGCCCGCCACGATCGCCAAGACTGACCTCATCGCAACGGTGCCGCTGCCCGCGGCCATTGGATTCGCGCGTTCTGGGGAGATCGAAATTCTGCCACTGCCGTTCGATCCGCCGTCCGTCACCATCTATCAGTACTGGCACCGCCGTACCCAGCGGGAACCAAGCTGCAAATGGTTGAGGGCTCAGATCATGACGCTGCTAAATTGGCAAACCGACCCTTACGCACAGCATCGTGTTGCGCTTTACGGGTCACAACCAATTACGCGTCTCCACACCGAAGGCGACGAAACTTCTATTGAGGTGCAGGACGGAGCTCAGGGGCCGTCAACCGAATCCGACTGAAGCAGGCCACGGCAAGTGCGGCAATGAGCAATGCGGCCATGCCAAGGGCTGCGTATCCGGAAGTCTTTACCAACGTTCCGCCTACCACCGGACCAATGGCCGCACCGATCATCAACATGGCGGGGGTGGCTGCAACGATACGACCTGAGGGGTCCAGTCGCGCCAGCAGTCCGAACGCAAAGGTGTGAGTGAATACCATGACGAAGGCGAACACCGAAGTCGCCATTGCGTAAGGCGCGAACGCCACGCTGGACGTGATCATCAGCGCGATGACGGCCTGTAGGATCGCTCCGGCGACGACTGCACGGTGCGCAGCAAGTCGGTGCTCGAGCAGACCCGCGAGCAATGCCGGGAATAAATTGACCAGGCCAATGGCTAGAAGAACCCCGTGGACAGCCGGCATGCCGAACCCGCGATCTACGCCAATACGTTCGACGAAGCTGAAGATCATGGCCTGAGTCAAGGCCATGAGAGAAATTCCGACCACCCCGAACCAGACAGCAGGTTCGAGCTTCGCATGAGCCTTGAACTCCTGACTATGCAACGCGGCATCCGGCAGGGGATAAGTGATTGCCGCAAGCAAAGCGGCGACGGCCATGACTCCCCCGAACACGATGAACAGTGCCGGCCCGCCGGCCCGCGCGATGAGCGGAGGCGTAAGCCCCAGGAACACGACTGCAAATATGCCTATCGAGATGCCCACTGCCGCGAACAACCGGTGAGGATTTTCGCTGCGGCCGATGGTGCCGTGGGTGAAACTCAGTGCGCTTCCCGCCGAGAGTCCAGCTACCGCGTGCATCATCCCCATGATGAGATAGCTGCTGGTCTGAGACACTGCGAAAAGCGCGACCGCTGACACGCCATAACCCATCGCAGTCGCCCACCGTGCCGAAATTCGGTGAGAACGGGATGCAAAAAAAGCACTCCCGAGCACCGCACCTAAGAGGAACAGCGTCACCAATCCACCAGCCTCCTGCGGGTCGAAGCGATAGTGGCCAATCAACGTACCTATCCAGACCGGGAGCGCGACCAGATCCAGCATGCCCGCGCAGTGGCTTACCATCAAGATGAGTTTGCCCGTACGACTGCTGGCTCTAACCATTTTCTGTCTCCTCTTTAAGTTGCGTGGCGGGAACGGCTCGTTGCATCGCGGCGACATGCTTCCGGCGCTGCCTCGGCGTGGGTCTGCACAGGGCTCAGCAACTTTGTCTCCCGATCGTTTTCGCCAGAGAATAGGCACTCACCGGATCACTCGCAATCGGAGAATCCGAACATCCGTTATCTGCAAAAGCGATGAAGCAACTCGATTTGGGCCTGGTGCGCCTCAAAGTGGCACTCGACAGTCCACCGTCACCTGGGCTCGCGCAATCGTGCTGCCACGGCCTCGTGATCGATCTTGAAACACTCTTGTGAGTCTCATGGGACACAAAGTGTCCTAAAATGACGTTCCTTCATCAGACCGGCTGGATCGCCGTTATCAAGGAGCGTCTACATGCTTACTGCCACAGACCACTCACCGCAGCTCGAGGAACGCCAAGCCGTTCCTGCCTGGAAGGGGGTCGTTCGACATCTGCACATCACGCCTCGCGCCTTCCTTCCTATGGAGGCGTTTGACCAACTGACGCTCGTGGCGAGCAAGGGCATCGAGGGAGACCGGTACATGATCGGCCGGGAGTCCGGCTTCTACTCCCACAAGCCGGAGGAGGGACGACAGATCACGCTGTTCGAGATCGAAACACTCGAAGCCTTGGCGCGCGATGCAAAAATCCAGATGCTGCCCGAGGAGCATCGTAGAAACGTTACCGTGCAAGGTGTGCCGCTCAATCATCTCGTTGGCCGCCGGTTCTGGGTGGGGGAAACGCTTCTCGAGGCAACCCGGCTGTCCACGCCGTGCCGCCACATCGAAGAGATCCTCGGCAAGGCCGTGTTCGATCCATTGATCAATAGGTCAGGACTCAATTGCCGAATCCTGAAAGGCGGCGTCATCCGCGTGGGCGACGCTGTCCACGGGGCGTGACATGCCGAAGGCGATCAAGCATCTCCAAGCTGTCGTTCGGGAAATCGACGAGCCCCTGCCGGGAGTCAAGCGGTTGGTATTGGCTGACCAGGACGGCTGGCGATTGCCAGCGTTCAGGCCCGGAGCGCACATCGACCTCTATTTGGGCAACGGGCACGTGCGCACCTATTCGCTGTGCAACGATCCCGCCGACTGCAGGAGATACGTTGTTGCAGTCAAGCGCGAAGAGGAGGGGCGCGGCGGGTCTCGCCACATACACGACGAGCTTCGTGCCGGCGAAGTCGTTGGTGTTTCGGTACCTCGTAGCGGGCTGGAGCTCTCGTCCACCGGAATCAACATCTTTGTTGCGGGCGGCATAGGCGTCACACCTTTCGTCTCTGCCATTCTGGCGCTGGAGCGTGAAGGCAAGTCGAACTACCAGCTGCACTGGGCCAGCATGGGCGAGCCGAGCCTGATCGACATGCTGGAGCCGGCGGTAAAGGGTGGACGGGTCCACTTGTACAACACGCTCAAGGTCAATCCGCCCGACATCCGATCCATCGTGGAGGGCTCTGGCCCGGACGCGAAAGCATTTTGCTGCGGACCCGCCGGAATGCTCGATGCATTCGAATCCGCTGTCGCCGAGTGGCCCGAAAGCCGCAAGCACGTGGAGCGGTTTACCGCGCCGAAACTCGTTCCAACCCTGAACGCGCAGCCGTACAGCGTGGTGCTGGCCAGGAGCGGACGCGAGATGGAGGTGGAGCCCGAGGTGGGCCTTCTTGCCACTTTGGAGGCGATGGATGCGGACATTTCCGTCTCATGCGCAGGCGGCATCTGTGGCGCATGCCGCACCCGCTGGACCGAGGGACCGCCCATCCATCGCGACAGGGTATTGAGCGCTCAGGAGCGCGCGCATGAAGTGATCGTGTGCGTTGCGGAGTGCGCGGGGCCGCGCCTGGTTCTCGACATCTAGGCTGCGGGCGACACACTCGTGCCAGAATCGGGCCCCGCAGCAACTTCCAGTGGGTTGCGAATAGCCGATCGGCCTGCCGTAGACCCGTTCAAAGCCTTGGCACTACACCTCAAGTACCTGCGCGTCCAAAGCGGACTGACGCTAGAGAATCTGGCTCGGGATTCAGGGCTGACGCGCAGCTATTTGTCGAAGATCGAGCGGGGCATATCCACCCCGTCGATCGAGTCGGCGCTCAATATCGCCAAAGCCCTGGGCGTGACGGTGGACCGGCTCTTCGGGCAACAGCCGGAGGAAGACGTTGTTTCCATCGTACGGGGCAATGGATCCATCGCGGGAGATCCCACGACGCATCTCTCGTTGGTCGCGGGTCTTCGCAACGATCGCGTGATGCGGGCGTTCATCGTGCGACCGGGACAGACCCAGAAGCGCGGCCGGATCATGAGCCATCATGAGGGCGAGGAAATCCTCTTCGTTCTCACCGGCCACATCGAGATGCAGATCGGGGCACGCAAGGAGCGGCTGGAACCAGGCGACTGTGTGCAGTTCGACTCCACCATTCCGCACAAGCTCACGGCGCTCACCGACGAACCGGCTTCGGCTCTTGTCGTGATTGCCGCCACCGCATAGGTCCCGAGGCGCGGCTCGCCCCGTAGCCTGAATCTCGGCCTCAGCAGGACGGCGCGAGCACCCCATCCGAAGAGAATCGCCACAGCGTGGGCGCCGGCTTCAGCGGCGCCCCGGTGAGTTGCTGCACGGATTCAAGCGATGCACCCTCAAAGAGCGCCTGCACGACAAATCCATCGCTGGTAATTTCGATGATCGCCAGATTCGTGAACACCTTGGCCACAACGCCCACTGCCGTGAGCGGCAAGGTGCAACGCTCGACCAGGCGCGGCTGTGCGTCGCGCGTGGTGTGCTCCATCATCACCCATATCTGCTTTGCTCCCACGGCAAGATCGATGGCTCCGCCGATGGCCGGAGGCGCACCGTTCAGATCGCCCGTGGTCCAGTTGGCAAGGTCGCCGTGCTGGGAGACCTGGAACGCACCGAGGATGGCAATGTCGAGGTGCCCTCCGCGCATCATCGAGAACGACAGGCTCGAGTCGAAAAATGAGCCACCGCGGGCGAGCGTGACGGGCATCTTCCCGGCATTGATCAGGTCCAGGTCTTCCTCTCCCTTGGCTGGTTTGGGCCCGACGTTGAGAATGCCGTTCTCGCTGTGGAGCATGACCGAGGTATCCGAGGGAAGATAGTCCGCCACGCTCGTCGGTGCTCCGATGCCGAGGTTGACGAACCCTTGCTTGGGAAGCTGGTGTGCGACCAGGCGCGCGAGTTCCAGTCTGGATAGAGAGTTCATGCGGGCCTCGAGAGAAAGACGCGGTCGACAAAGATGCAGGGGGTGATGATGCCTTCGGGGTCGAGCTCGCCGGGCTCCAGGAGTTCGTCGACTTCCACCGCAACCACCTCGCCGGCAGTAGCCATCACCACAGAATGATTTCGAGCCGTTTTGTTGTAGTTCAGGTTGCCGAGCACATCTGCCTGTCGGCCCTTGAGCAACGAGAACTGCGCACGTAAGGGCTTCTCAAGAAGGAACTCGCGGCCATCGACCACGACCTTCTGCTTGCCCTTCTCGAACACGGTGCCTACACCTGTGGGAGTGAGGAATCCGCCAAGGCCCGCACCGCCGGCCCGGATGCGCTCGACCAGCGTGCCCTGCGGGACCAGCTCGAGTTCGACATCGCCGGCCCGGTATTGGTCGGCGAACACGTCCGCGCTTCGCGGGTAGGAGCAGACGATCTTCCGGACGATGCGCGCGCCGAACCAAAGCGAAAGGTCCTGGCCGCCGGAGCCTGCGTTGTTGGAGATGACGGTCAGTTCGCGCACCCCCAGGTCCAGCACCGCCTCGATCATCCCGCGCGGAACGCCCGCGCCGCCGAAGCCGCCGACCATCACCGTGTCTCCGTCGCGCAAACCGCTGACTGCCGCGTTCGCATCTTTGACGACCACATTTCTCATCGATCAGATTCCTTTTGCGCGGGCGAAGGCCCGTAGTCTTTGGCCAAGCCCTTGGCGATGCGGTCGAGCAGCATCTGGCTGGTGCCGTCGCCGAATGCCGCCAGGCGTGTTTCGCTCGACAGCATGGCAAGGCGGTGATCGGCGCTCGCGCCGGTGGCGCCCATTGCACGCTGGCACTGGTCGAGTGTCCAGACGGCCACGTCGACGGCGAACTTTTTCGCCTGCGCGGCCAGCGTCAGCGCCGCCTTTCCTGTTTGCACGGCAATCGCCGCGCGCAGCACGAGTGCATTGGCCGCCTCCAGGCGCAGTGAGACCTCCGCGAGCTCCCACCCGAATCCCTGGTGCCTGAGTAGCGGCTTGCCAAAGGCTTGCCTTGATTCCGCGTAGCCCACCGTCTCTGCCAAGGCCGCTCTGGCAGAGGCGACGCACATCGCCGCGACATGAACGCGTGCGGCGTTGACCGATGCCATGGAAGACTTGAAGGCCCGCCCTGGCGGGTCGAAGAGACACCAGTCGGGAACGAAATGATCCTGGAAAACCAGGGATGCCAGTCGGAAGGACCGGGCGCCCGGCATGACGAGTTCTTCCCTTCGCAGCGTCGGCCCGTCAACCAGGGGCACCAGAAAAGACGCGATATCGCCGACTGCTTCCGCGCCGGCTGGGTCAACTCTTGCAAGCAGGTTTGCGCATTGGATGATCGAACCGTTGGTGATCCACGACTTCGTGCCGCTGATCAGCCATCCGCCGTCCACGCGCCGTGCCCTCGTCTTCAGCGCGGCCAGGTCGCTGCCGCCATCGGGCTCGGACATCGCGGGGGCGCACAACGTTCGCCCGCCCAGCATGGCGCCGAGAAGCTCGGCACGTTGCCTCTCGGAACCGAAGCGCGCCACGCGAGTCACGGAGCCTTGCAGATTGTTGATGGCGAAGGCGGCGGCAAAGCCATGCTCCGCCATCGTCTGGGCCACGCGGATCTTGCAGAGGAACGAGGCATCGTGGCCGCCGAATTCCCTTGGCGCTTGAAGTCCCAGAAAGCCTTCCTTTGCCCACCTGTCGATCCATGAAACATCGTAGGCGCGGCCCTGCGTGTGAGATCCCAGGAGATGGGCGCTGAATTCGCCGCGGCAGAAGTCGCTGGCGGCCTGGACGAGCGATCTTTCCGCCGCGGACAGTCTCTCGTCGTAGAGGTCGTAGAAGTTCATCGGGTTCGAATGCGCGGTCGGCAGTCGCTCAGCGGGCCAAGGGAGTCGTCAATGTTTTCGCCCAATCGTTCCAGAACACGATCTCCTTGGCCACCTGTTTGGTGTACAGATCGGGTGTCGACACCTTCACCGGAACGGCGCCGAGCGTCTCCAGCTGCGCCAGGAACTCGGGGCTCGTCACCACCTTGTCGAGCGCCGCCGCAATCTTCTGGACGACAGGACCCGGCGTGCCGGCAGGCGCCGCAATACCGAACCACGGTGAAAGATCGATCGGCTTGCTGCCGGCTTCCTGGAGCGTGGGCAGGTCCGGGAACGCGGGCGAGCGCTCCGGCGCGGCGACCGCAAGGGCCTTGATCCTTCCGGCGCGGATGTGCTGGGCGACCGTCGCCTCGGTGAAGAAGCCGACCTGCACCACGCCGGCCAGGAGGTCGGTGATGGGCTGTGCGCCGCCCTTGTAGTTCACGAACGTCAGATGCGTGCCGTTGCCCGCGTCGAAGAGCGTTCCGCCGATGTGCGACGTGGCGCCGAAGGTGCCGCCGAAATTCAGCTTGCCGGGGTTCGCCTTGGCGTAGGCGATGAGTTCCTTGATGCTGTTGATCGGCACGTCGGGATTTACGACGACGAGATTGCGCTGCTTGGCGACGTTCCTGACATAGGCGAAGTCCTTGAGCTGGTCATAGGAAAGCGTCGGGTTGAGGGCTTGGCCGCGCGTCTGCGAGGACTCCACCGCAACGAGCAGGGTGTAGCCGTCTGGCTTCGACCTGGCGACGGCTTCGGCACCGATGACGCCGCCGGCGCCAGCGCGGTTGTCAATGATGACCGTGCCATTGAGTTCCTTGCCGAGGGCCTGCGCAATCACGCGGGCAATGATGTCCGTGGGCCCCCCTGGCGGGAAACCCGCAACGAGCTTGATCGGCTTAGACGGATACGGCTCGTCGGCCAGCGCGGTGGTGATGGCCAGGCAGGCGAGGCCGGCGGCGACAAGCCAATTCTTGATGGAGTGGGGCTTCATGGGGCTTCCTTCTGCAGAAGTGAGGAGGTGGCGAAAGTATTGGCTACAGGACACATTGTGTCAATTAGGACTCGCATTGGGGTTTACGAGCAAGACTCGGGCCAACGACGAAGCCGGGAAAAATCAACGGATTTGATCCGAATGCCTCGCAATAAAGTGCGAATTTCCCAATGAAAGTGCGCGCGTGGCCGCATGTTGGTGCGATCTCCGTGGGTGCGCGCATGTCGGATAAAGCAGTAGATGTTCCATAGACGATCGGTCTAAAATTGACGCATGACCGAAAAACCAAAAGTAGCTGTGGCACGCGGCCGACGGCCGTCGCCGGCGTATGCGGGAACGCGCGATGTACTGATCCGATGCGGGATGGAGCTGCTCACCGAGCAGGGTTTCAGTTCGACGGGCTTGGATGCCGTGCTGAAGCGGGCGACTGTGCCCAAGGGTTCGTTCTATCACTACTTCGCGAACAAGGATGCGTTCGGAGCGGCCGTGATGGACGCCTATGACGACTACTTCAAGCGAAAGCTCGATCGATGGTTGTCGAACCAGGAGCGCGCACCGCTCGATCGGCTTGCCGACTTCATCGCCGATGCCTCCAGAGGCATGCGCAAGCACCGCTTCACACGGGGATGCCTGGTCGGCAACCTGAGCCAGGAGCTGGGTGCCCTTCCTCCGGATTTTCGCGAACGCCTCGACGCCATTCTTGTCGGTTGGCAGGAGCGGGTGGCACGCTGCCTCAAGGAGGCTCAGGCCGCAGGAACCATCTCGGCAGCGCTGGACGTCGAGCAGCTCGCCGAGTTCTTCTGGATCGCCTGGGAAGGGGCCGTGCTTCGAGCCAGGCTGGTGCAGACGGACCGACCCCTGAAGACCTTCATCGAGGCATTTCTGTCCAGCCTGGGTGTATGCGCCCAGGCCTCGCCGCGCAACGCAGCGGATCACTGAATTCTTATTGGAGCGAAAACATGTTCAAAGGCATCGTCGTGGAAAAAGACGCGGAAGGCTACCGCGCCTCGCTGGCCGAGATCGATGAAAACCGCCTGCCCGCAGGCGACGTCACGGTCCGCGTCGAATACAGCACGCTGAACTACAAGGATGGCCTGGCCATTACCGGAAAGGGCCCTGTGGTCCGGAGTTTTCCCATGGTGCCGGGCATCGACTTTGCGGGCGTGGTGGAGCAGAGCGACCATCCCGAGTTCAAGCCGGGCGACCCGGTGGTGCTCAATGGCTGGGGCGTTGGCGAGACGCACTGGGGCGGGCTTGCACAGCGCGCGCGCGTCAAGGGCGATTGGTTGATTCTGCTTCCGAAGCGTTTCAGCGCCAGGGATGCCATGGCAATCGGGACCGCGGGGTACACCGCCATGCTGTGCGTGATGGCTCTGGAGCGGCACGAGCTCAAGGCGGGCGATGGGCCGGTGCTCGTGACGGGGGCGAACGGCGGCGTGGGAAGCGTTGCGATCGCGCTGCTGGCCAAGCTCGGGTACACGGTCACCGCGTCCACCGGGCGGCCCGACGAGTCCGACTATCTTCGGCGGCTCGGTGCTACCGACGTGATCAATCGCAGGGAGTTGAGCGAACCGGGCAAGCCGCTGCAGAAGGAGCGCTGGGTCGCCGCCGTGGACTCCGTTGGCAGCCACACGCTGGCCAACGTATGCGCGCAGCTTCGATACAACGGCGTGGTCGCCGCGTGCGGCATGGCTCAGGGCCTCGACCTGCCTGGCTCGGTCGCGCCATTCATCCTTCGCGGTGCAAGCTTGATCGGTGTCGATAGCGTGATGCGTCCGAAGGCAGATCGTGTCGCGGCCTGGGAGCGGCTGGCGCGGGATCTGCATGGTCCGATCCTCGAAGACATTGCGGTTGAGATTCCACTGGCGCAAGCGATTGACGCCGCCGCAAGGCTTATGCGGGGCGAGATCCGAGGCCGCCTGGTTGTCAACGTGAACGCGTCGTAAGAGGACGGTCATGACGTATCGAGTTGCCGAGGCAATTGTCGACAGCATGGTCGCGCACGGTGCGGACCGGGCATTCAGCGTTCCTGGTGAAAGCTTCCTGGCGCTCCTGGACGCGCTTTACGCGCGGCGCGACTTCGATCTGGTGACATGTCGCCACGAAGGATCCGCGGCCCTGGCCGCGATTGCGGACGCCAAGCTGACGGGCCGCGCCGGCATCGTCATGGTGAGCAGGGGGCCGGGGGCATTCAATGCCGCTATCGGAGTCCACGTGGCGGCCGAAGAAGCAGTTCCACTGATCCTTTTGATTGGCCAGGTCGAAACGCCGAACCTGGGCCGCGGCGCCGTTCAGGAAATCGACTCCGCCAAAGCTTTCTCCGGCTTGCTGAAATGGTCCGGTCGAATCGACAAGGCGGCATGCACCGCCGAAGTGATGGCCCGAGCCTTTGCCGCGGCGGTCTCAGGAACACCCGGCCCGGTCGCCATCGAGTTGCCCGAAGATATCCTGACCGAACTGGTCGAGCGGCAGCCCACGCGTGTTCACGGTGTGGCACGCGCCGAGGCGACCCGGGAGAATGCGGCGCGTGTGCACCAGTTGATTTCCAAGGCCAGCCGCCCGATCCTGATCGTGGGCGGGGAGTGCCGGACCGATGATTTCCGCAACGATCTCCAGGAGCTCGTCGGCCGATGGGGCATTCCCGTTGCCGTCACCAACAAGAACCAGGACCAGTTCTCCAACACAGACCCTCGCTGGGTTGGCCAGCTGAGCTTCTTCACCTCGCCCGCGCACACCGCGCTCTTCAGCGAGGCCGACCTGATCGTTGCGATCGGCAGCCGCATGGGCGACGTGTCGTCCTTGGGGTTCAGCTTCCCGCGGCAAGGCGCCAATCCGCAGAAGTTCGTCCACGTCTATCCCGATCCGTCCATGATCGGGCGCCACTTCCAGGCGGAACTGCCGATCGTCTCGACGGCGCATGGTTTCGTGCGTGCCGCATTGCGCCATGGCGGCTCTGGAGCAGTGTCGAGCCAGTGGCTCGAGCGGGTGCGCGCGGCGGCCGACCGTGCGCACGGCTGGCAACCACAAAATGTGGTGGCGAACGACGTTCTGGGCCACTCGATCATGGCGCTTGCACGTCTGGCCCGGAACGATGCGGTCTTGACGACCGATTCGGGCAACTTTGCAGCCTGGGTCCACCGCATCTTCAAGATGACGCCGGCGAACCGGCTACTCGGCTCGGCTTGCGGAGCCATGGGAACGGGGGTCCCGGCCGGCATAGCGGCTGCCTTGCGCCATCCGGAGCGAGAAGTTCTCGCCTTCGTAGGCGATGGAGGATTTCTCATGAACGGCAACGAACTGATCACTGCGGTCGACAGAGGGCTGAACCTGCGCGTAGTGGTGTCGAACAACGGGTCGTACGGCACCATTCGCACTCACCAGCAGCGGCACTTTCCCCATCGCATCAGCGGCACGGACCTGGCGAATCCCGGCTTCGCAAGGCTTGCAGAGGCATTCGGCGCCCGCGGATTCAGAATCGAGCACTCCAGGGATGCCGCAGGCATCGTCGAGCAAGCCATGAGAGTCGAGGGACCGGCTTTGATCGAAGTCTGCAGTGATCCGGACATGTCGGTGGAACGCTCCCTCAAGTGGAATTGAGCGCAGATCCATTCATTCGAGGCGTCGGCGTGCGAAGCTCATAGCTGCTATGAGCTGTGGTGCATGGTTTCTTGTGTGGCAGCCCAGGATACTTTGTGTCATTACAAAGTCACGGAGACAAACCACATGGCTGAAGACTTGAGGTCCAAGGACTACTTCGACGATCGTGCAACCAGGGACATGGCCAGGCATCTGGTGTCACCTCGCCGGACCATGAAGGAGACCCTGGCCTGCGCTTGCCGGATTCTTGCCATGACGGGGCAGGAAGCGGGTCTTGCAGGCCAGATCAGCGCGCGGTCCGAGAGGGCAGGCGCGTACTGGACGCTCAGGTTCGGGCTCGGCTTCGACGAAGCCACGCCGGACGACTTCATCGAAGTCGATGGCGACCTGAACACGCTGACGGGCAGCGGCATGCCGAACCCCGCGACGCGTTTCCATCTGTGGGTGTATGAGGCGCGGCCTGACGTTCAGTCCATCGTCCACACGCATTCGCCCTGGGCCTCCGCGCTCGCTGCAGCCGGACAGCCGCTGGTCATCGCCCAGATGGACATGACCCCCCTGCATGACGATTGCGCGTTCCTCGCAGAGTGGCCGGGGGTGCCCATTGCGGATGATGAAGGCGTCATCATCTCGCGGACGCTCGGATCGAAGCGAGCCATCATCCTGGCGCATCACGGCTACCTGACGGCCGGAAAGACGACACAGGAAGCCACCTACCTGTCGGTATATCTCGAGCGTGCCGCACGGATGCAGCTGCGGGCCCAAGCCGCATTCGGCCCTTTGACGCCGGTGGACGACACGCTGGCCCGCGAGGCGCACGACTATCTGCTGAAGCCTTCGATCGTGAACAGCACCTTCGACTATTGGTGCCGGCAGGCCGAAGCTGGCTCGGCGCCGCCGCTCGCCGGTCGGCCGCGCCCCTAGATCACTCGTCCGACCCCTGCGCCTTGAGTCTGATGGACATGCATCCGGCATGTACGTCCCGGACCTCGTTCGCCCGCCCGCTTTCCATGCCCAGCGCTCCGCGCTGAAAAAACCTCCGTTCCCCACAGAAAGATCGCCATGAAACTCGTTCGCCTCGCGGCCGCCGCCCTGATGGGCCTTTGTCTCTCAGGCATGGGTCATGCCGGCCAAACATTCGACACGGTGAAGAAGCGCGGCTTCGTGCAGTGCGGTGTCTCGACGAACCTCCCCGGATTCGCATTCACCGACAGCAAGGGGGAGTGGCAGGGCATCGACGTGGACACCTGCCGTGCGATTGCAGCCGCGATGTTCGGCAATGCGACCAAGTTCAAGGTCATCCCGCTCACCACGCAAGCACGCTTCACTGCGCTGCAGTCCGGCGAGGTCGACGTCCTGACGCGCAACACCACCCAGACGATGTCGCGCGATACCACGCTTGGACTCATCGGCGTTGGCGTGAACTTCTATGACAGCCAGGGCATCATGGTGACCAAGGATGCCAACGTCAGCAGCGCGAAGAATCTCGCCGGCGCCACCATCTGCGTCCTGCCCGGAACCACGACCGAACTGAACCTCACCGACTGGTTTCGCGGTCTCAAGCAAAGCTTCAAGCCGGTCCTGCTGGACACCGTCGACGAGATCAAGCGCGCGTTCGCGGCGGGCCGCTGCGATGGCATCACGATGGACAAGTCGCAGCTGGCGCTGGCGCGTATCGCCTTCGGAAACACAGACAAGTATGTGATCCTGCCGGAGCCGCTGTCCAAGGAGCCTCTCGGACCGATGGTCCGCCAAGGCGACGAAGCCTGGTTCAACGTCGTGCGCTGGTCCCTCAATGCGCTTCTGGAGGCGGAGGAATACAACCTGACGTCCAAGAACGTCGACGAGATCGCGAAGGGCAGCATCCCGCCCAACATTCAGCGGATTCTCGGCACTTCCCCGGGAATGGGAAAGGGACTCGGGCTTGATGACAAGTGGGCATACAACATCATCAAGCAAGTCGGCAACTATGGCGAAGTGTTCGATCGGAGTCTGGGAGCGGGGAGTCCGATGAAGCTCGAACGCGGCCTGAATGCCTTGTACACGAAGGGCGGATTGATGTACGGGTGGCCCATTCGATAGCTCCAAGCCCAAGCGACAGATGCGATGCGCGAGTGGCGCGCGCATCGTCGCAATCGCGCCAAACCCGCACTCGATCTCCCTATGAGCTCACCCCAACGCGCGCCGTTCAAGTTCAGCTGGAATAATCCAGAGTTCAGGGCGCTTGCCTATCAGTTCGTCGTCGTTGGTCTGGCGGCCCTCTTGGCGTACTACCTTGTCTCCAACACATTGCACAACCTCGCAACGCGCAACATCGCGACTGGTTTTGCGTTCCTGGAAAGAGAGGCGGGATTTGCGATCGGCGAGTCGCTGATCGAGTATTCACCTTCGGACACCTACGCCCGCGCTATTCTTGTCGGGCTCGCGAACACGCTGCGGGTCTCCGCCGTCGCATTGGTGTTGGCCACGATGCTTGGCGTCATCGTCGGGATCGCCCGGCTGTCGAACAACTGGCTCATCGCGCGGCTGGCAAGTGCCTACGTCGAACTGATCCGCAACGTGCCGCTTCTGCTGCAACTGTTGATCTGGTATGCCGTCATTGGTGAGCTGGTGCCGGGCTCGAAGGCGGCATTCCATCCGTTTCCGGGCATCTATCTGTCGAACCGCGGCATGCTGATGCCATCGGTGGCTGGACCGGCCGTTGCGGGAATACTTTGGGGATTGGTGCTCGCCGCAATCGCCATCCTGGCGGTCAGCCGATGGCAGCGCGCCAGGCGGCGCCAGACCGGTACCCCAACAAGACTGTGGCCTTTCGCCGTGATGTTCTTGCTGCTCATGCCGGTGGCCGGCTGGCTGGTCGGAGGGCGCGAATTTCATCTCAGCATTCCTCACCGGAGCGGATTCAACTTCGAAGGAGGCTGGGCGCTCTCTCCCGAGCTGTTCGCCTTGCTGGTCGGGCTCGTTACCTACACGGCCGGGTTCATTGCAGAGATTGTCCGTGCCGGCATCCAATCGGTGAGCCATGGCCAATGGGAGGCGGCACAGACGCTCGGGCTTCCCCGGTCGCGCGTGCTTCGGCTCGTCATCCTGCCCCAGGCGCTCCGCGTGATCGTTCCCCCCACGACGAGCCAGTACCTGAACCTGGTCAAGAACAGCTCGCTCGCCGTCGCGATCGGCTACCCCGACCTGGTTTCCGTCGTCAACACCGTCCTCAACCAGACCGGCCAGGCGATCGAGGGGGTTCTGATCATCATGGCCGCCTTCATGACTGTGAGCCTCACGGTTTCGCTGTTGATGAACTGGTACAACAAGCGCATTGCGCTGGTGGAAAGATAAGCATGAGCACCGCCACCCACACGGACCGGCCCGCCTTGATGGCGCCGCCCAGAGTCCGGGCCAGGCTCATGACCAGGCTGCGCCAAAGCCTTTTCCAGTCTCCGGCGAGTGCGGTATTGACCATCCTGACGATCTGGCTCGTGCTGATGCTGGCACCGCCACTTATGCAGTGGCTGCTGGTCAAGGCCAGCTTCCGGGCCCCCGACGCACAGGCCTGCAGGGAGGCGGGCGGGGCTTGCTGGGCTTTCATCCGGGAGAAGTATCGGTTGATTCTCTTCGGTACCTACCCGCACGCCGAGCAATGGAGGCCGTTGCTCGCGACGGCTCTGCTCGTCGCATCGATCGTCTGGACTGCCACACGCCGGCTGGCCGGACTCCAGATTGCAGGGCTGTGGGTGTTCACAATCCTGGCGGTGGCGACCCTGATGTGGGGCGGGTTCCTCGGTTTGGCGTTCGTCGAAAACACGCGCTGGGGCGGCTTGCCCTTGACCCTGATCCTGTCGACATTCGGAATCGCGTTTGCCTTTCCCATCGGTATCCTGCTTGCCCTGGGACGCCGCTCCCGGATGCCGGCAATCAAGGCAATGTGCGTCGCGTACGTCGAGTTGATACGCGGCGTGCCTTTGATCAGCTTGCTGTTCATGTCGTCGGTGATGCTGCCACTGTTCTTGCCGGAGGGCTTCAGCATCGACAAGCTGTTGAGGGCACAGCTTGCGATCATCTTTTTTGCGGCGGCTTATGTTGCGGAAATTGTCCGTGGCGGACTCCAGTCGATTCCCAAGGGCCAGTACGAGGGCGCCGAGTCCATCGGACTGAGTTATTGGCAGCAGACGCGCAAGATCATTCTGCCTCAGGCCCTCAAGGTGGTGATTCCGCCTCTGGTGAGCACCTTCATCGCGTTGTTCAAGGACACGTCGCTGGTCGTCATCATCGGAATCTTCGATCTGACGCAAGCAGCGAAGGCAGCTCTTGCGGATCCCGCTTGGACAGGCTTCGGCGTAGAGGCTTACCTGTTCATCGGCCTGATCTATTTCGTCTTCTGCTATTCCATATCGAGGTACAGCCAGTCCCTCGAACGGAATCTGAAGCGCTAGCGTCCAAAGGGGACATCAATGAGCGAATTTATCGTCAGTCTGCAGAAGGTCAATAAATGGTATGGGGACTTTCATGTCCTGCAAGATATCGATCTGAATGTACGCAGAGGCGAGCGCATCGTGATCTGCGGACCGTCCGGGTCGGGCAAGTCCACGATGATTCGATGCATCAACCGGCTCGAGGAGCACCAGTCGGGGCTCATCACGGTGGACGGCGTTGAATTGATCCATGACCTGAAGCGCATCGAGGCCATCAGGAAGGAAGTCGGCATGGTGTTCCAGCACTTCAATCTGTTTCCTCACCTCACCGTCCTGGAGAACCTCACGCTGGGACCGACCTGGGTCCTGAAGAAACCGCTGGCTGAAGCTCAGGCCATCGCAATGAAGTACCTGGAGCGGGTTCGCATCCCCGACCAGGCACACAAATACCCCGGCCAACTGTCCGGGGGACAACAACAGCGCGTTGCGATCGCGAGGTCGCTGTGCATGTCGCCCAAGGTCATGCTGTTCGACGAGCCTACTTCGGCGCTCGATCCCGAAATGGTCAAGGAAGTGCTCGACGTCATGGTGAGCCTGGCCGAGGAGACGAAGATGACCATGCTCTGCGTGACGCACGAGATGGGCTTCGCCCGCAAGGTGGCAGACCGGGTGATCTTCATGGACAGAGGGGAGATCGTCGAAGAGAACGTTCCGGAGCTTTTTTTCGGGAACCCGCAGACAGATCGTGCCCGCCAATTTTTGAACCAGATCGTCCACTAGGCGCCACCGCTGCCGCCGGGATGCCGGCTTGTTTTTATCGACAGATTCAGAATGAAAGAGTCAAGCATGAAAGAGGAATCGCAGGGGCTGGGTTTCCAGACACGCGCGCTGCATCACGGCCACGACAGATCCGATCCCTACGGGGCCGTTTCACCACCGATCTACATGACCTCAACCTTCGCCTTTGAGAACACGGCAGAAGCGGCAGCGGTCTTTTCCGGAGAAAGCGAGCGGTACGTCTACGGCCGGCAACACAACCCGACGCAGCACCTCCTGGAGACGAGGCTTGCAGAGCTCGAGGGGGCCGAGGCCGCGCTGGCCACCGGCTCGGGCATGGGTGCCATCTGCTCCACCTTGCTCACGCTCCTCTCGGCCGGAGACGAGTTGATCGTGCACCACACGATGTATTCGACGGCGACTTCATTGGTCGACGAGGGCTTGCCGCGCTTCGGGGTGAAGGTCACGAAGGTCGACCTCACCAGGCCAGAGAAGCTGAAAGAGGCATTGTCCGATCGCACGCGGCTCGTGTACTTCGAAACGCCCGTGAACCCGACGGCTCAGCTGTTGAACATCAGCGAGCTGGCAAAAGTGGCGCACAGCCGTCCTGGCGTTCGGGTGCTTGTCGATTCGACGTTCGGCTCGCCCGCGCTGCAGCGGCCGATCGAGCACGGGGCCGACCTCGTGGTCCACTCCATGACGAAGTACATCAACGGACACGGCGATCTGCTCGCGGGGGTCGTGCTCGGAGATCTGCCCACCATCAAGCGGATCAGGTCGGAAGGACTCAAGTACATGACCGGCGCGACGCTCTCGCCCATGCTGTGCTTCTTGGTCATGCGAGGGCTGAAGACGTTGACGCTGCGGATGCGGCAGCACAGTGAGAGCGCGGTGAAGGTCGCCCGCATGCTGGAGTCCCACCCGGCGGTGAAGCTCGTGCGCTATGCCTACCTCGAAGGCAGCCTCGATCATCGACTCGGCCTCTCGCAGATGAGTGCCGGTGGTGGGATGCTGTCTTTCGAGCTGCACTCGGGTGTCGACGGTGCGATTGCCATGATCGACCGGTTGAAGCTCATTTCCCGGGCCATCAGCTTGGGCGACACGGAAACCCTGATCACACATCCAGGCACCCTGATTCTTGCGCGTCAAAAGATCGAGCCTGCCGCGCGCCTCAGTGCAGGCGTGACGATGGACCTCATCCGGTTGTCTGTCGGGCTGGAAGATGCGGACGACATCATCGCCGACCTTCGGCAGGCACTGGACTCATTGCAGTAGCGCGACGGTCCCGGCACTCCAAAGGGGCGGCGACGGTTTTCAATGGATCTCGATCCCATCGACCTGCGGATCCTCCACGAGCTGCAACGCGACGGCTCCGTCTCGAACGTGGAGCTGGCGAGGCGCGTGTATTTGTCTCCATCGCCCTGCCTGGTGCGTGTGAAAGCACTGGAATCCGCCGGCGTGATCGATCGGTACGTTGCCTTGTGCAGCGCGCCGTCGCTTGGCCTCGGACTATTCATCTCGATCAGCCTGACAACGCAGAGCAAGGCGTTGCTCGCCGAGTTCGAGCGCCGGATCGCCGAGCATGACGAAGTCATGGAGTGCTATCTGATGACCGGCGACAGTGATTACTTGATTCGTGTCGCCGTGGCGGACATTGCGGCGTTGGAGAGATTGATTCTGGATCAGCTCACACCCATTCCCGGCATTGAAAAGATAAGGTCGAGCTTCGCGCTCAAGCAAGTCCGATACACGACAGCTTTACTACTGCCCCGATAAGATGTGCGGCGGGGGAGACGGGTTTCGCTGGGTGCCAGCCTGGAAGCTGGTGCGATCGTGTTGCCACCACTCGTGATCGCCAGACAATGCGGGCTTGCGTCAGCTATTCCGGCCGCTCAGGTTGCAGTTGTTCGGCGATCTGCAAGACGCAATCGAGGAGATCGGAGGTCAGAGGCGCCATCGTCTTGCCTGTCTTCGAGATGGCCACAACCCGACGACGTAGCGCAGGTCGTTCGATGGGAACCTTGCGAAGTCCATAGTCGGCGAGTAGCCGTTCGGGAACGCGTGACGGCAAGATGCAATTGCCGACCCCGGAGGAGACAAGCTTGAGCATGGCGTCGATGGTTTCTGCTTCGGCAACATAGGTGGCCTGCAATCCGGCGCTGTGAATCATCCGCCTGAGAGCGTAGTGAGCCGGAAATCCGACCAAGCGCAGATTGAGGGTAGACAGGTCCTGGGGCGACCTCAGGCGGCTGTTATTGAGGACGACCAATGCCATTTCGTCCTCGAACAGCGGTTTCGATATCAGGGTTCCGCAGTCCACCGCGGAGTCATAGACGAACCCCAGATCCGCCTTGCCGTTGTCGACCAAAGCCACGACCTCGGGCGAACTGCGGCTCAGAAGCGAGAGATTCACATCCGGGTGGGTACTGATGAAAAGCGAAACCACTTCAGCGACGAAGTAGTAGCTGAGCGTATGGACTGTTGCCAGGCGGACCGTGCCGTGAGTAACTCCTTGTTGACGTACGCTGTCGACAGCCCGATCGATTTCTTTGAAGGCTGGCGCCAGGGCGGCGTAGAGTTCCGTGCCAGCTTCTGTAAGCTCAACTCCGCGACCTGTTCGAACAAACAATGATTGGCCAAGGTTTGATTCGAGCGCGCCCAATTGCTTGCTCAATCCGGACTGCGTCTGGTCAAGCTTGTCAGCAGCTTTAGACAGAGAGCCCAGTTCCGCTATGCACAGGAAATACCGCAGCGGTCGGTCAAGTGTTTCGATCGCCATGGTATTTCTTGGTTGGTCGCTGTTTACGTGATCGAAATTGGCTGTTACGGTGCAGCGGAACGTATTGCCGAGTCGAGGTCGCTCCAGAGATCGTCCGCATCCTCGATGCCGACACTGAGCCGCAGAAGCGAAGGTGGAAGGTGGCCCTGTCCTGGGATCGCAGCTCTTCTTTCCATCGTTGATTCCACGGCACCGAGACTTGTCGCATGGCGGATCAGCCTGACATTTTTGCAGACACTGTCAGCAAAATCAGCCCCTCCACGCATGTCGAACGAGATGATGGTTCCGAAGCCCTTGAGCACACGCTTGGCAATGGCATGTGTCGAATGCGAGGGCAAGCCTGGATACCGGGCACGAGTGATCAACGGGTGCGCCTCGAGCCGTTCCGAAAGCAGCATGGCAGTTTGCTGGGCCCGTTGAAGTCGAAGCGCGAGAGTTCTCGCGCCGCGGATCGCAAGGAAGGCTTCCAGCGTTCCTGGTGTCGAACCAGTCAACTCGCGGGACTTCCTGAGGGCGTGCCACAGCGCATCGTCTCTTGTCGTGGCGACCCCCGCCAGCAGGTCGGAGTGGCCGCCGATGAACTTGGTTGCCGATTGCAGAGACACTGTCGCGCCAAAGTCGAGCGGCTGCTGATTCAAGGGAGTGGCGAAGGTGTTGTCCACTGCCACGATCGCCCCGGGCTTGCGCGGAGCTGCGCAGATGGCCTCCAGATCCGCGACAGTCAGCAGGGGATTGGAAGGCGATTCAAGCCAAACCAGGTCAGCGACGCTGCAGGCTTGAATCCAACCAGCTGTATGGTCCGCCGCCACGCGCTGCACGGACCAACGCCCTCTTTCAGCGCCCGCTGCCGCTAGGCCTGCAACACCTTGATAGCAATCATCTGGGAGCACGACAACGGCACCAGCCGCAAGTTGATCAAACACCGAGGCAATGGCGGCCATGCCGGAGGCGAACGCCACGGCCTTGCCTGACTCAAGCCCACCGACGACTTCTTCGAGTGCTTCCCAGGTTGGCGTACCGTCATCACGCGAGTAATCGCGCCCGCCGCCGAGTATGAAGTTCGATGCCGGGATCAGCGGCACGTTCAACGGAGCGCCGGGCTCAGAGGCACGGCCTGCCGTGACGAGCCACGATTCCAGCTTGATTGCAGAAGTGTGCTTTTCCATTCTCAGTATCTCCAGAAAATCTGTGGTTTGAAACTAGTGATGCGAGTTCTGAGGATCCCGTGGCCAATGCCTGGGTTGGTATCGATCTGGCTATCAACGTGCCTGCGGTGCACGGCGTTGATGATGCAGGCACGCAACGCGTCGTACTCGAAAGCTCGCACGTGCAGCCGAGCAGACTACGCCGAGCTTGCCAGTTTGAGGCCGACGATACCGGCAACGATGAGCCCCAGGCTGACCAGTCGACCGGGTGCTGCGGATTCCCCGAACAGGACAACGCCGAGGATTGCGGTGCCGACTGCCCCGACTCCGACCCAGATGGCGTATGAGGTGCCAACGGGTAGGGACTTCATGGCGATTCCCAGCAACACGACGCTGATGACCATGGACGCGATCGTGAAGATGCTTGGCCACTGCTTGCTGAATCCATCTGTGTACTTCAGGCCGATGGCCCAGCCTACTTCAAGAAGACCGGCAACAAGCAGAAGCATCCAGGCCATACGATTCTCCGTTCGGCGATCCAGACGCCGCATCCGATCGACTCCGTCGCTGTTCATAAGACCGCCGAAATTCAGCGGACACAAGGTACTGATCGCGTTTCGCCAGCGAGCGGGTGCGGAATGCCGCCATCGCCATAGGAGCGGACAACCTGTGCGATGACCACCTGATAGCCCTTGAGCCAAAGCGCCTGGCGCTGCTTTGCAGCGATATGTGCAGGGTGCCCGGTGAGCTCCTGGAGCGCCTCCATCGTCTTCCAGTAGTACACGTTGGAGACGAGCCCTGTTGCAGGGTTCTCCCAACTCTCTTCGCCAAGGTAGCCTGGGATGGATTTGGCAAGCTGGGCAATGACGTTGTCCAAGGCATGGAACTCGTCGTCGAACTCGCCCTTTGCGAAAGTGAAGGTGGACGTGTACATGGGGCGTGCAGGCCTCGTCAGCTTGCTCCCGTGGCGTTGCGCATCAGTGCCGACATTTCTTCGTGTCCGCGTGCCTTCAAAATTTCTGCGGCATTGAGGCGGTCGCGCGCTTCCTTGTTCTGGCTGAGCTTGGACTTGCCCACAAGCGAGGTGACGGCGATCTCGATGCCCACGATGTTGCGCACCATGCTGTCGATGTACTCGGGTGCGGAGTCACCCATCTTCCATGGCTTCGGCTCGGCCGCCTCGTAGCGCCGCGTCAGGCGCGCGATGATGCCGCGCGCAAAGCGCTCGTCGTCGTGCACGGTGAGCACGCCGTGCGCGTGCACCACCTCGTAGTTCCAGGTGGGAACCTGGCGGTGCGCCTCGTGCTTGGATGGGTACCAGTTAGGCGAGATGTAGGCTTGGGCGCCGCCGAAGATGACCATCACCGGAGTTCCGGTGGGGCAGCGCTGCCACAGCGGATTGGCGCGAGCGACGTGCGCCGACAGCAAACCATGCGTTCCCACGTCGAGATCGAACTCGAAGGGTAGGTGATCGGCATCCAGGCCCGCGGTCCCTTGCGTGACCAGCGCACCCAGCGGATGCTCGCGGATGATGCGGTTCAATTCCTCGGGTCTTGTTTCGGCAAAGTGCGTCGGGATGTACATCGGGGAGGGTGTGAATGGTGTGGGCAGCTGGTACTGTCGCGCGGAACCGGCACAATGGGAAGGTCCAGTTTTATTCCTTTTGCATGGGCCAGTTTTCAACGCCGCCGAGCACAAGTTCTGGTGCCGACCGGGCCGGACGCCGCATCTACGACCTGCTGCGCTCCCAGATCGCCGACGGGACGCTCGCCGCGGGTGCGCAGGTGCCGTCAACGCGTGCCCTGGCGGCTGACCTGGGGGTGTCGCGTACCACCGTCACCGCCGCCTACGAGCAGCTCGCGGCCGAGGGCTTCCTTGTCACGTCGGCCGGGCGAGTTGCCTGTGTCGCAAGTCCGCTGGTAGCGCCCGAACATCCCGATACGAGGCCGAAGCAGCGCGGCAGGACTGCACCGACTCTCTCGGCCTTCGGATGTCGCGTGGCCGCGGTCGATATGCCCGGACTTGCTCCTGTGGAACCTTGCCGCATCGACTTCCTGTATGGAGCGGTGGCTTCTCGTGACTTTCCGGCGCTGGCCTGGCGACGTGCCTACCAGGCCGAACTGCTGCGCCATCAACGCCGGCTCTACTACGTTGCGCCCGAAGGCGACGCGTCGCTGCGCCGCTCCCTGCAGGGGTACCTCCGGCGCGCGCGGGGCCTGGCTTGCGATGCCGAGCAGATCCTCATGGTGCACGGCTCACAGCAGGCCATCGACCTGTGCGCGCGGCTTCTGCTCAATCCCGGCGACGCCTTCGTCTTCGAGGAGCCCGGCTACCTGATGGCGCGCCGGTGCTTCGAGGCCACGGGCGCCGAGCCCTTGGCAATACCGGTGGACGCCCAAGGGCTGGACACCGCCATGCTGCCAAACGACGATCGCACCCGCCTGGTCTATGTGACGCCTTCGCACCAGTTTCCACTGGGAGGCGTGCTGCCCATCGGCCGGCGCCTTGAACTGCTCCGTTGGGCGCGAACGCACCGCGCCTGGGTCGTCGAGGACGACTACGACGGCGAGTTTCGCTACGGCCAGCGCCCGATCGACGCACTGCAGTCGGTAGACACCGACGGCCGCGTGATCTACGTAGGCACCTTTTCCAAGGCGCTGTCGCCGCAGCTTCGGCTCGGCTACCTGGTGCTGCCTCCCGAACTGGTGCCGGTGTTCCGGCAGGCCAAGCGGCTGGCCGACCGCCATGCGCCCGTGCTGGAGCAGCGTGTGCTGGCGTCGCTGATCGACAGCGGCGCCTACGAGCGTCACGTGCGGCGCACGCGCCGCGAGCACGAACGCCGGCGGGCGGCCCTGCTCGATGCCATTGCGCGTCACCTGCCTGCCAGCGCCACGGTCATCGGCGCGGCGGCCGGGCTGCATGTGGTGCTCTGGCTGCCGTTCCTGCGGCCGCAGGACGAGCCCGCGCTGGTGGCCGCCGCGCGCGGCAAGGGCGTGGGCGTCTATGCGGTGTCGCCGCTGTTCGCCAAGCCGCCGTCGCGCATGCAACCCCGGCCGGCCGGACTGATCCTGGGATATGCCAGCCTCTCGGTCGAGGAGATCGATCAGGGGATGCGTGTGTTGGCTGCGGTGATCGCCGCGCGGGGTGCGAAGCCGATCGCGAGTGTCGCTAAGACAAAGCGGGCGAGCGCCGAAGCTCCCGGTACAGCGTCGCGCGGCTGATTCCCAGCCGGCGCGCGGCCTCGTCCTTGTCGCCTGCAGTCTCTGCGAGCGTCTTTCGTATGCAGGTATCGCGCTCGCGGTCGAGGTGTGCCTGCAGCGTAGTCGTTGGGGTCGTTCCGTGCCGGCCGGCAATGGCCTGCGGGCGCTTTGCGACAGGCTGATCCGGCAGCCCTGCTTCACCAGAGAGCAGGAAGCGCAGCAGCGCGGCTTCCAACTGCCGCACGTTGCCTGGCCAGTCGAAGGCCAGCCATCGCGCGCGAACAGATGAGGGCACTCGGCGCCCCGGCAGGCCTTCGCGCAGCGCCATGCGCTCGAGCAACTGCTCGGCCAACCACTCCAGGTCGTCGCGCTCGCGCAGCGCGGGCATGCGCACGCCGAGCACATTGAGCCGGTAGTACAGGTCGGCCCTGAACTGGCCCGCGTCCACACGCTCCTGAAGGTCACGGTGGGTGGCGCAGACGACGCGGGTGTCGATCGGGATCGGCGAGACGCCGCCCACCCGCACGATCTCCTGGTTCTGCACCGCACGCAGGAGGCTGGCCTGCAGACTGAGGGGCATGTCGCCGATCTCGTCGAGGAACAGCGTGCCGCCGCTCGCGAGCTCGAATTTGCCCGGCTTGCCGCGCGTCCGGGCTCCGGTGAAGGCGCCGCCTTCGTAGCCGAAGAGCTCGGCATCGATCAGCGATTCCGGAATGGACGCGCAGTTGACCCACACGAACGGCCGCCGGGCGCGGGGCGACAGCGCATGGATGGCGTTGGCCGCCAGTTCCTTTCCGCTGCCGGTCTCGCCCTGGACGAGCACCGGCAGCGACAGCGGCGCGGCTTGTTCGATGGCCCCACGCACCGCCTCCATCCGGGCGCCCTGGCCCAGGATGTCGTCGAGCCCGTAGCGCGCGGTCCATGGCGTGGGAGGGCTATGGATGGCGCGTCCCTGGTCACCGGCGACAGCGACCGCCTTCTTCAGCGCCGCCATGTTGGAGAACAGCGCCAGGCCGACCGCGCCTATGATTCGCTCGTCCTGGTAGACGGGCACCTGCCGCGCGAGCAACTGGTGGCCCCGCACTTCGAGCGGCATCATGGTCACGCTGAGGTCGCCGCGCGCCACATGGTGCAGGCGCGTCTTCGGCGACACGACGTCCGTAATGTGGCGGCCGATGAAGTCCTCGGGCGGGCCGCCCAGCAACCGGCAGTAGGGCGCATTGATGAGCACGACGCGGCCTTCAGTGTCGACCGCCACCAGGCAGTCGGACACGTGGTCAAGCACGCGGCGCAGGAACTCGGCCTCGTTCTGGCCGGAGCCGAACCATTCAGGAAAAGGCATTTTTCGTCTCGTTCTTGCGACTTTAGGACTCAATACCGAGACTAAGGTATCTGCACCAAGCCGTCAATCGAAGCCGGCGCGAGCAATTTATTCAAGCAAATCAAGCACTTGGCGTAATCGCGAAGGCGTCCGCCGAACGGGCCCCGGATTTGCTCTGTGCTCTCCGCCTCGCATTCGACGCGGAGTGGCGGCTTCCACCCTTTCATTTGGAAATGCACATGAACGACATTATTTCAATCGGAGACATGCACGTGCGCGTGGCGGGCCAAGGCCCGGCGCTCGTCTTTTGCCACGGCTTCACCACGACCGGCGAGTTCTGGCGGCAGCAGATGGGCGCGTTCTCGCGCGACCACCGATTGGTGGTGCCCGATCTGCCTGGCCATGGCCGCTCGGCATCGCCGCGCTCCCGCCGCTACACGATCGACGCGTTCGTGAACGACCTCGTTCTGCTGTTCGACAAGCTGCGTCTCGACGATGCCATCCTCGTGGGGCTGTCAATGGGCGGGACGATCGCCCAGCGTTTCGCGCTCGCGCACCGGAGCCGCTTGCGCGCGTTGGTGCTGGTGGGCGCCACGCCGCACGGACTCGGCCCCGACGTGAACGTGAAGAATGTGCTGCGCGCCATCGACACCCTCGGCGTCACTGCGGCGAGCCAGGCGGTGATCGACCGCTCGTTCGCCTCCGTTGCCTCGGCCGAACTGGTGGCCTTTGCGCGCGAACAGGTGGCGCAGACGCCGGAATTCGTCGCCCGCGAAGCCATCGTCTCGCTGAACGAGGCCGACAGCCGGGCGCAGCTCGCACGCCTGGCATTGCCGACGCTTGTCGTCTGCGGCGAGGAGGACGCCATCACGCCGCCGGCCGAGTCGAATGCGCTTGCCGCCGGCATTCCCGGCGCGATCCTGCAGCTGGTGCCCAGCGCCGCGCACTTCCCGATGCTCGAGCAGCCCGAGCGCTTCAATGCGATCCTGCGCGACTTCATCGCTCGCATCGACATCGGGAGCGGCGCTTGACGCCCGCCCCCCACACATCAAGGAGTATGGACATGACAACTACAGTCGAGACATCCCCCGCAACGTCCGAGCGATCGCGTGAAACGCGCCGGGTGGTCTTCGCCGCGGCGCTTGGCACGGTGCTGGAGTGGTATGACTTCTTCATCTACGGTAGCCTCGCCGTGTTCTTTGGCGGCTTGTTCTTTCCCAAGGGCAACGAGTCGGCGGCCATCCTCGCGTCGCTCGCGACCTTCGGCGCAGGCTTCGTGTTGAGGCCTTTCGGTGCGATCGTCTTCGGGCGTCTGGGCGATCTGGTCGGGCGCAAGAAGACTTTCCTGGTGACGATGATGATCATGGGGACCGCCACTGCTGCGATCGGGTTCATCCCCACGTTCGAGACCATCGGCTGGGCCGCGCCCGGGCTCCTGGTGCTGCTGCGTCTTCTGCAAGGGCTGGCGATCGGCGGCGAGTTCGGCGGCGCGGTCACCTACATCGCCGAGCACTCCGATCCGCGCCGCCGGGGCTTCATGACCAGCTGGCTGCAGATCACTGGCACCATCGGACTGCTCGTCTCCCTGGGCGTGATTATGGTGCTGCGCTCGTCGATGTCGGCCGAGTCCTTCGCCTTGTGGGGATGGCGCGTGCCATTCATGCTTTCGATCGGGCTGCTCGCGTACTCGCTCTACGTTCGCATGCGGCTGGAAGAGTCGCCCGTGTTCCTCGAGATGAAAGCGCACGGCAAGGGGTCGCGAAACCCGGTCAAGGACACCTTCGGCGATCCGCGCACCCTGCGCATCGTGCTGGTGACGATCTTCGGCGCCGTCGCCGGGCAGGCGGTGATCTGGTACACCGCCCACTTCTACAGTCTGCAGTTCCTCACCGCGACGCTCAAGCTGCCGCCGCAGTCTGCCTACGCCTACCTCACGATCGCCCTGGTACTGGCCACGCCGTTCTTCGTGCTCTTCGGCTGGCTGTCCGACTTGGTCGGGCGCAAGTGGATCATGCTGACGGGCTGCCTGCTTTCCGCAATCCTGTTCACGCCGCTCTTCCAGGGCATGGCCAAGTACGGCAACCCGGCGCTCGAGGAGTTCCGTGCCCGCACCCAGGTCGTCATCCAAGGCGGCGATTGCAGCGAGGACCAGTCCTTCATCGGCCAGCTGTTCCAGCCGAAGGCGACCAAGCCGTGCACGCGCGCCCGCTCGTTCCTGGCCGCGCAGGGCGTGCCGTACACGTTGCGACCGCAGGCGGGAGAGCTGCAGTTCGTGGTCGCGGAAAAGACGCTGACCGGTTTCGATGAAGCAGCACTGCGCCGCGTGCTGGTCGAGCGCGGCATGCCGCTCACGGCCGATCCGGCACGCGTGAATGCGCCCATGGTCGTGCTGATGCTGTTCGTGCTGGTGCTGCTCGCGACCATGGTGTACGGCCCGATGGGCGCGTTCCTCGTCGAGCAGTTTCCGACGCAGGTTCGTTACAGCGGCGTCTCCGTGGCCCTGCAGTTTGGCAATGGCTGGATCGGCGGCTTCGCGCCGTTCATCGCCACTGCCATGGTCGTGAGCAGCGGCGATATCTTCCGAGGCCTCGTTTACACGATTGCCGTATCGCTGCTTACGCTGGTGGTAGGAGCGATCTGCATACGTGACCGCCGGGGGCTCGACATGCGCGAGCCGATAGCCGCAACGGAAACGCAGCGCGCCGCTTCGCGGCTCGCTGCGTCGGAACAGTAGATCGGACCGTCATGGCTCTAGCCAAGATCCCCGTCACGATCGTCACCGGCTTCCTCGGGGCCGGCAAGACCACGCTGGTGAACCACCTGTTGGCGCAGTGCAGCGGCACCTACGTCGGCATCATCGTCAACGAGTTCGGCGAGGTCGGCATCGACGGGCAGCTGATCGTCGCCGATGACCAGCCGCTGATCGAGATCACCAACGGCTGCGTTTGCTGCACGGTGCGCAAGGACCTGACGGCCGCGGTGAGCGAGCTCCTGCAACGCGCCGAACGTCCGGTCGAGCGGCTGATCATCGAGACCTCCGGCCTGGCCGATCCCGCCCCCGTGCTGCAGAGCTTTCTCGCCGATCCCGCCCTGTTGCAACTCGTGGAACTCGAGTCGGTGGTCACCGTCGCGGATGCGCGCCACATCCTGATCCACATCGGTGACGACATCGTGCGCGAGCAGATCGCCTTCGCCGACGTGATCGTGCTCAATAAGATCGAGATCCCTAGCGCACCGGAGATGGAGCAACTCGAGACAGAGCTGCGCCGGCTGAATCCGGCTGCGCACCTGGTCCGGACCGAGCGAGCACAGGTTTCGGCCGCCGAGCTGCTGGGCATGAAGCGCTTCTCCTTGCCGTACGTGCTTTCGATCGAGCCCGATCTGCTGGACGGCGAAGCGCATGACCACGAGCACGACACCTCGATCGGCTCGTGCAGCATGGAAATCGACGGTGCGATCGATCCGGAGCGGTTCAGCCGCTGGATGAACCAGCTGGTCCAACGCGAAGGCGCACGGCTGATGCGTACGAAGGGCGTGCTTCACTTCAACGGCGAGGCGCGCCAGTTCCACTGTCACAGTGTGCACATGCTGCTCGATGCGCGGCCTGGACGGCGGTGGGGCCCCGACGAGCCGCGCCGCAGTAAGCTGGTCTTCATCGGGCGAGAACTTGCGGGCGACGCCTTGCGCGAGGGCTTTCTCGGATGCCTGGCGGTTCAGCCTGAACGGACGCCGGCTCCTGCCGCCGAATCTGAAATGGAGCACCCATGAAACTCCAGCATGCGTTGGGCGGTCTCGAGAACCTCGGGCCTGTGAGCCTCGAAACCCGAGTCTTCGTGCAGGAATGGGAGAAGCGTATCTTCGGCATCCACACGGTGATGATGGCCGAGAGCGCCCACCTCGCAGAGGCATTGCCCAGATATCCGATGGCCAGCTTGCCCACCACGTTCAAGCACACTTGGACTTGGGCCTCGCTACGCACCGGTGCCGAGGGCATGCAGCCCTTCGAGTACTTCAAGTTCCGCTACTACGAGAAGTGGTTGATGGGCATCAGCCAGTTCTTTGTCGACGAGGGCTACATCACCGCCCAAGAGTTGGCCTGGTGGACCGCACATTATCGCGTCCAGCCCGATGCGCCGCTGCCCGAGCGGCCCAGCGAGCCAATCAAACATCAGGTTGTCGACTACCTGTTGCATGGCGACTCCAGCCTGCGGCCGCTCCCGAATGCACCGCGGTTCACGGTCGGCCAGACGGTGCACGTGGCCGACCCCGCGGCGGCTGACCACACGCGGCTACCCGGCTACCTGCGCAATAAGAAGGGCACTGTCCGCGAGGTCTATCCGGGTGCCTTCGAGTATTTCTGTTCGACCGGGCCTGACGGGCTGGAAGGCCCGATGCCGGTGTACCGCATTGCGTTCGACGCGCGCGACATCTGGGGCCCCGACCTCTGCGAACCGAATACGACGATCTACGCCGACCTCTTTGAGGTCTATCTGCAATCTCGAACGCCCAAGGAAGAAGAGAAAACGCCATGAGCAGCGATCTGTTCAAGTACAACGACGAGCGCGAAGCAGCGAGTGCTGCGAAAGTGCGCGCACTGGAGGCCTTGCTTATCGAGAAAGGCGTGATCGGCAGTGACTCGGTCGATGCGGTGCTCGATCATTTCGAGAAGACCGCGGGACCGTTCAACGGCGCGCGCATCGTTGCGCGGGCATGGGTCGATCCAGCCTACAAGCAGCGTCTGCTTGACGATACGCCTCAGGCCATTGCCGAGCTTCAGCTGCCGCTGGGCATGGAAGGCGCCGAGGGTGAGCACATGGCCGCGGTGGCCAACGGTCCGGGTGTGCACAACCTGATCATCTGCACGCTCTGTTCCTGCTATCCGTGGCCGGTGCTTGGGCTGCCGCCGTACTGGTACAAGGATCCGGTGTTCCGCGCCCGAGGCGTGCGCGAGCCGCGTGCAGTCTTGCGCGAGTTCGGCGTGCCGATAAGCGAGCACATCGAAGTGAAGGTGTGGGACAGCAGCGCGCAGATCCGCTGGTTCGTTGTGCCTGAGCGGCCGGCCAACACCGACGGCTTCAGCGAAGAGAAACTGGCTGCGCTGGTCACGCCGGAGGCGATGATGGGTGTCGCGCTGGTACCGCCGCCTACAGCGGCCTGAGGCGGAGTGCCATGTTCACTCGCTTTGAGGAATATGCAGCTTCTCAGATGCTGGGCCATGCAGACTCGCCTCCGCGCAGCCAGGGCAAGCTGTTCTTTGCAGAGGCGTGGCAACGGCAGCTCTTCGGGTTGACGCTGGCCGTGGCCAAGCAGGGGCACTTCGACTGGGAGGACTTCCGGCAGCACTTGATTGAATCGATCGGCGACTGGGAACGGCTCGACTGCGCCGCGCAGCCGCCCTGGGACTACTACGAGCGGTTCTTTGGGGCGCTGCTGCAGGTCCTGGAGCGGCAGCAGGTTGTAACTGAAGGCGAACTGGCCCGGGTCCTGGCCGATCGGCCGTTGCGGAGCAGTGAATGAGCGCCGAGTGGCTGTCCTTTTCGGGCTTGGTCCTGATGTTCGCTTTGGGGCTGCGGCACGGGTTGGACCCGGACCACATTGCCTGCATCGACGGACTGACCTGGCGGGCACTCAATCATTCGCATGCCCATGCAGGTTGGATCGGGACCTTGTTCGCGCTCGGTCACGGCCTGCTGGTCACGCTGATCGCGGTGGTCGTCAGCAAGCTGGCGCTGCACTTCGATCCCCCGGGCCTTGTGGTCACCGTTTTCGGATGGATTCCAACCTTGCTGCTGATCGTGGTTGGTTGCCTCAATCTGCGCCTGCTGCTGCGCAGGGACGAGGCCTACGCGCCGACTGGTTGGAAAATGAGCCTGATCCCTGCGCGCTTGCGGCAACAGACGAGCGCCTGGTCGGTGGTGGTCATTGGTGTGCTGTTCGCCACCGTCTTCGACACCGCCACACAGGCGGCAGCCTGGGGCTACGTCGCCAGCAACAAGAACGGCGGCGTATGGGCTGCCTTGCTCGCAGGGATGACCTTTACGGCAGGGATGATGGTGACCGATACGCTGGACGGCCGCATCATCTGCCGAATCGGCCGAGGCATCGAAAATCCGAAGGCAGGGCGCCGCGTGCGCCGGACAGTGGGCTGGCTCATCGTTGCCATGTCATTCGGCGTAGCTGTCTACAACGTGGCCAAGGCGTTGTTGCCGGAAGTCGAACTCGACGACATGGCGTTTTCATTCGCCGGCGCTGCGCTGGTTGTTGTCATGCTGGGCATCTGGGCGTGGAATGCCAGGCGCGCACGTGGTGCGCAAGCGGCCGTCATGCCCGGCCTTCGGGAAGACGCGCCCCCAGCACCCCTTCCTTCGCGGCCCTCCTGATGTCGCCCCGCGGCGTACGTCGGTGAACCGACAGCTTCAGGCATGCAGCGCGGCTGCGGTCCGGTGGCCTCAGCCAGATGCGAGACTGCAGTTGATTGAGAGTTCCTGCTGCGGGATGGCTGGCAGCTTCGGCTACGAGGCGCGCCACTACGACATCTCGATGCAAATGGCCGAAGCGTCGTTGCTTCCAGCGATCAGACAACAGCCGGGCGCGTTCATGGTGGCGGACGGCACCAGCTGCAGGCATCAGATCGCCGATGACGCGGGTCGAAATGCGCTGCACGTCGCGTGCCTGCTGGATGAACTTCTGATCCTGTCTGACCGACCAACAAGAAGAGACTGAATGCGCGACTTTCTTGCGGTCGCGTCGCGGAAGAACATGAGGAGCTTAGACATTTCACGATCCCAGCCGCGTCGAAGGAAGACATCGTCAATCTGTTCAAGGCCTCGATAGAACTCGCTGGATCCGGACCGAATGGGCCGCGCTTCGTGTTCCGCTCAATGGCTGGATCGATCCATCGGCGTCCCGAGCTATCGCGACGATGCTCACCGGGCCGGGCGTTCGCGGCAGCGGAAGCGCCGCCGCGAACTGCTGCCATTCGAATTCTCGTCGGGGCCGGACCTCGGTCGATTGCCAGGTTGCCCCGCCGTCAGTGCTGAGAGCTACGCTACAGATGCCGTTGTTGCTCCAGGCCCAGCCCTTGACTTCTACATCATCAGTGGAGATGGTGTCGCCGGGTGCCGGATGGGTGATCATCGAATTGGGTTCGACGGCCCACACCGGCTCTCGAATGACTTTGCCTTCGTGCTCGCCGTCGCGGTTGTACCAGACAGTCGTGAAGGGGGAGTTCGCACGCCTGCCTTGGACCGACAGCCGGCAGAGCCACTTCGTCATGTTGGTGCCGAACCAGCCTGGCACGACCAGGCGAACCGGGCCGCCCCGCTCGCGTGTCAGGGGTTCGCCATTCATCTCGTAAGCCACGAGCACCTCGTGAGACAGCGCTTTCGAGATCGGCAGATCCTTGCGGTATCGATTCACCCTGCGGCCGCCGAACTCGCCGCTGTCGAGGCCGTCCGACCAGACATGGGTGGCACCCGCCTCGAGCTGCGCTTGTTCGAGCAGCACAGCCAGCGGCACACCCGTCCACCGTACGTTGCCTACCCGCCAGAGATTGCCGTCGGCCGGCACCAGGGGGCTGCCAAAGCACTCGTGGAAGGCCGTGACGGAGACAGAAGGCAACTGCCTGAGACCGTCCAGCCCGATCGAGAAAGGCCTGCGGACGAGCCCGTCAACTTGCAACCGCCATCGCTTGGCGTCGACTTCGACGGAGCCCATATGGATGGTCTCGAAGAGCTGCGCATCGGAGGTGATGAAGTCGCGCAGCGCCGCAGGGGCGGGTGGCGGCTTCAGATGGAATCCGGGAGACCGGCCAATGACGAGCGAGCGCTCAGCTCCTTCAGGCAGCGGTGGCAGGAACTTGGCGCTATTCATCCAGCACCCCGGCAGTCATCTCATCATCGAGCAGGCGCGGAAACTGCGGATCGGACGGCCCCGACCACGCGACTGGCTCGTGGCGGCGGCGTTCGACACCCAGAGAGAAGACGTCGAATCGGTTGTAGTAGCCCACCACGTCATGAAACTGCTTTGGCTCGATGCACTTGTTCAGGTCGAACTCGGCATAGGCGATCCCTTCCTCGTGCTGGAGCGTGTCGCCGATCTGCGTGCCGGTCGGGTCCACGAACATCGATGCGGCGCGCGGCGTGCCGTCGACCACCTCTGCCACGGCCGGATCGCGATCCACAAGAAAGTCACGCATCGCCTTGTCCATGAAGCTCGCGCAGATGATTCCGAACGCCTTGGCTTCGAACGAATGGGCGGACGCCCGAATACGGTTTGCCGCAACGTTGTCGAAGTTTCCGCCGCCCGACGGCTTGCGCGTGGGCCACATCGGAGGCCAGCTGGAGACATGAATCTGCTCCGCCTGCGCCATGAGCGAGAAGCGTGCGAGCGGGTTGGTGTTCTCGCCGCAGATCAGTCCGCCGATGCGCCCGAAACGTGTCTCGGCGACCCGAAGCCCCTGTCCGTCTCCAGCCGCCCAGACCAGCTTCTCGTAGAAGGTCGGCACCAGCTTGCGATGATGGTTGAGCAACTCGCCCGTCTCGCCGATCAGGATGTTCGAGTTCCAGATGCAGCCGGCGCTCACGGTGCTGCGTTCACTGATGCCCATCGACACGCACACCCCAAAGCGCTTGGCGGCCGCGGCAATCAAGGCCACCTCGGGCCCCGGCACGTAGACGCTGTTCTCGACCATCGCCTCGAACAGATCATGGTTGTAGATGGGCGCCCACAGGGCTGCCCACACCGGGAACGCCGGGATATACGTCTCCGGGAATGCGATCACCTGCGCGCCATGAAGGGCGGCCTCCTTGATGATGGACACGGCCTTTTCGGTCGTGGCGGTCTTGTCGAGCAGTACCGGCGCTGCGTGGGCGGCGGCAACCTTCACCCGGGGCAATGAACTCATGTCAGGTACTCGCTATGCGTTGCTGAGACCCACAGGATAGTTGCCGGTACAGCCGCATAGATACTCGAAAAACGCAACTAGAGGTGCGTTTTTACAGGCGCTGCGGATCCTTGCAGGATCTGCGCACAGCCGGTTGTGAATTTACCGGCGGCCATTTGCACGGAACATGCTCACCATTGCTGTGTCGCGGACCTGATCCGTTCAACCCAGCCTTGAGGGCCCATGGACCCATCACAAGAGTATGTTCGCCTTTCCCGCACCGGCCTCTGCGCATGCGGTGGCACGCATCGTGACAATGAAGAGTGTCTCGCAGGACAGCCTGCGAACGCCGACGACGCGCTGGCCGGGGCGATGGCCGGGGGCATGCTGCACGGGCTCTTTCCCGAGCAGGGCCTGCGGCGTGCATTCGTCAGGACGCTGGGTCGGGCAGGGGCGCTGGCCGCGCTCACGGCACTCACGCCGCTGACCCAGCTTGCCGCCGTCGCGCAGGAGCGCAAGGGGGCGCCGGAGAAGAAGCGGCTCGCTGTCGGATTCCTGCCCATCACCTGCGCGACGCCGCTGATCTATGCGGAGCAGCTCGGACTCTTCCCGCGCGAGGGGCTGGAACTGAGCCTGCAAAAGATCGCCGGAATCGCGCTGATTCGCGACAAGATGGTCAACGGCGAACTGGACATCTCCCAGCAGGTGATGCCCGTTGCGCTGGCCATGTCCGCCGGCATCGGCGGCGCTCCCATTCCCACCCGTGTGATGACGGTGCTCAACCAGAACGGCAACTCGCTGGTCCTTGCGATGAAGCACAAGGACAACCGCGACCCGAAGAACTGGAAGGGCTTCAGGTTCGCCGTGCCGTTCGAGCAATCCCACCAGATGCTCCAGCTGCGCCACTACCTGGCATCGGCAGGGCTGGACCCGGAGCGGGACGTGTCCTACCGCGTCGTTCCTCCTTCCGAATACGTGTCCAACCTTCGCGTGGGCAACATCGACGGTTTCTTCGGCGGCGAGCCGGGCGGCCAACGGGCCGTGTACGAAGGCGCGGGTTTCATTCACCTGGTATCGAGCGAGATCTGGCCGGAGCATCCTTGCTGCTCGGTCACAGCGACCGAGGCCTGGATCAAGGCCCATCCGAACAGCTTCATGGCCGCCTACCGCGCGATCATCGCAGCGAGCCTGCATGTGTCCGAGCCTGCCAATCGCGCAGGGATGGCCAAGATCCTTGCCCAGCCCCAATATCTCAACCAGCCCGAAACGGTCGTGGACCAGGTCCTGACCGGCAGGTATGCCGATGGCCTTGGCAACGTGAAGACCCTGCCGCGCCGCATCGACTTCCAGCCCTTTCCTCACTACTCGAGCGCGGTATGGCTGCTGACCCAGATGCGCAGATGGAACATGATCAAGGAGGACCTGGACTACAAGGGCCTCGCCCGCCAGGTGATGCTGGCCACGGATGCAAAACGCCTCATCGAGGAGCGCGGTGGCAGGGCGCCTGAGGTCGGATTCCGCAAGGAAACCATTTTGGGCAAGAGCTTCGACTCCGACCGCCCCGCCGACTATCTGAAGTCGCAGGGCAGGGCGTGATCATGCAGGGCTCGGTCCCGACCTCACGCTCCTGGCTGGCCACCTTGGCGATCGGCCTGCTCTTGCTGGCAGTCTGGCAGGCACTTGCCTCCAGCGGGGGCGGCAGCGCGCCGGCAGAGATTTCGGACTACGACAGGCTGATGGGCAAGAGCCCCGGTGCATCCGTGGAGCGCTCGGCCATTCCGACCCCGATCGACGTGTTCAAGCGCGCCGGCGAACTGTTTGCGGATCCATTCCGCCGCAATGGCGAGAACGACCTGGGCATTGCCTGGCACTTGCTCGACTCGCTCAGGCGCGTGTTCAGCGGCTACGCCCTGGCCGTGCTGGTCGGAGTTCCCTTGGGCTTCTTGCTGGGACTGGTTCCATGGCTGGGTCAGGCGCTGAATCCTTTTATCCAGCTGGTGCGGCCCGTCTCCCCCATGGCTTGGATGCCGCTCGCGCTCTACACGCTGAAGGACAGCGGCGCCTCGGCGATCTTCATCATCTTTATCTGTTCGATCTGGCCCATCCTGCTCAACACCCTGTACAGCACCGCGAGCGTGCGCCAGGACTGGACCAATGTCGGTCGCGTCATCGGACTCACGCCACTGGAGCGCGCGCGCAAGATCGTCTTTCCGGCAGCAGTTCCCATGATCCTCACGGGCATGCGCATCTCGATCGGCATCGCCTGGCTGGTGATCGTGGCGGCGGAGATGGTGGTGGGCCAGAGCGGGATCGGCTTCTTCGTGTGGAACGAATGGAACAACCTGCAGATCTCCAGCATCATCGTCGCCATCGTGATGATCGGCATTGTCGGCCTGGTGCTCGACCAGTTGCTGGGCGCATTGATGAAGCAGCTGAGCTTCCGTGAATGAAAGGTCAGACGATGTTGCGGCCAGCTTTCTCAACTGTTTCGACTGCCTCGACCGCAACGCCCGGGTTCCTGCGCGTTTGCGGTGTGCGGCAGACCTTCAGCACGCCCAAAGGCGAATTTCCTGCGCTCAGCGAGATCAATCTGGAGATTCGCAGGGGCGAGTTCGTCGCCCTGATCGGCCACTCCGGTTGCGGCAAATCCACGCTGCTCAACCTTCTCGCCGGCCTGGCATCCCCGACCGCGGGAACCGTCTCGTGCGATGGGGAGGTCATCCGTGGGCCCGGACCTCGGCGGGCGATGGTGTTCCAGAACCATTCTCTCCTGCCGTGGCTCAGCTGCTTCGACAACGTGCGCATGGCCGTGCGCAGCGTGTTTCGTGCCGAGTCTGCTTCCGCGGTCGATCGCCGCACCGAGGCGGCGCTCGAGATGGTCGGCCTGGCGCATGCCGCGCACAAGAAGCCCAGCGAAATCTCAGGCGGCATGAAGCAGCGCGTCGGCATCGCCAGGGCACTGTCGATGGAACCGCAGGTCCTGCTGATGGACGAGCCCTTCGGCGCGCTCGACGCGCTCACGCGCGCCAAGTTGCAGGACGAGCTGCTCGGCATCGTCGAGAAAACGGAAAGCACGGTGGTCATGGTCACGCATGACGTGGACGAGGCGGTGCTCCTTGCGGACCGCATCGTCATGATGACCAACGGTCCCGCGGCACGGATCGGGGAGATCCTGGACGTCCCCATAGGGCGCCCGCGCGATCGCGTCAGCCTGGCGACCGACCCGACCTATGCGGAGTGCAGGCGCGCACTGATGGACTTCCTGTACCGCCGCCAGGCCCACGTCGAACAGCCCACGGGCTGAATACTTCTCGGCCCCGTTCTCCAGCCCGAACCTTCAACCGCGGGCGAAGAGCCCTCCTCGCCACGAGAACGGCTGCTCGGGCCCTCGCGCGCCAGCCAGCCTCCCATGCATCAAACGCCATGGTCCAGTGACTGCCGTGGCGCATTGCCGCTGGCGATGGAACGCAAATTGCTTTCCCACTCCCATCGTTGCCGGTCAAGCGCAGTGTTCGTCTGTATTGCGCATCACCATACAACCTGATATTTAAAGGAGAAGAAACATTGGATATGACCACGCACAAGAAGGCTGCATGACGACCAAGAAGGTACCTCTCACCAATCTCAATTGGGACGATGTGCGCCTGTTTCTGCATATCAATCGCACCGGCAGCCTGTCGCAGGCGGCCAGGCAACTTCATATCGATCACTCGACGGTCAGTCGTCGGCTGTCACAGTTGGAGTTGTGCTTGGGCGGTCCCCTGTTCGAACGTCGACGCGCCGGACTCAAACCCACCGAACTGGCTCATGTTCTCGCGCTTCAGGCGGACAACATGGAGCGGGCGGTCCTGTCGCTTCAGGAGGAGCTCGGCGGAACCGACAGAGAGCCGTCGGGCAGCGTGCGCATCGCCATGATGGAGGGGATCGGTACCACGTTCGTGGCTCGCCACCTCGAGTCGCTGCTGTGCAAGCACGCCAAGCTACGAGTGGAACTCGTGACCTCCCCTTCTGTTGTCAATGTCAGCCGCAGGGAAGCCGACGTCTTCGTCAGCTTCTTCAAGCCGATAGGGCAAGGATTGGCATGCGAGACAGCGGGCTCGTTCGCGCTGTACCTGTATGCGTCGCCGAGCTATCTGGAGAACCACGGAACACCCACCGGGCTGTCCGAACTTCCGAAACATCAGTTCGTGGGATATCTCGACGACCTGATCCAACTCGACGCTGTACGCTGGCTCGATGAACTGATCACACGACCTCACATGAGTTTCCAGTCCAACAGCATGCTGGCGCAGATGGCCGCCGCAGCCTCTGGCCTGGGCTTGGTGTTGCTTCCCAAGTTCTCCGTGGTGAAAGAGGATACGCTGGTGCCGGTGCTTGCCGATACGGCGAGGGTGATGCGAACGCTCTGGGTGAGCGTGCACCATGACCTCCAATACTCCGCCCGAATCCGGGCCGTCACCGAGTACCTGCAGCAGCTCTTTGAGTCGAAGCAAGAGTGGCTTAACGGTCCCCCCGACGTGGAGCCGCGCGGTTAGCCGACGCACCCGCATCTGGCCTCGTCCGCGGGCATTCAGATGCAGCACCGGTAACCAGGTCCTCAGGACGGCGGCCGGTTCGCTACCCGCGGACTTTCCATCACGTGCATGGACATTGCCAGCACGGGCTGGTCCCCTCGCCGGCGGAAGCCCCTACGCCGCGAAACAGTCTTTCTTTCAGCCCACACGCTCGCCATCGAACCATCGCAGCAGACCGGTCTCCGGACCGCAATGGATGTACTCGAAGAGCTGATCGCCGGCCGGAAGCACATAGACCTCATGCCAAGTACGCAGCTGATTGTCAGTGCCGTAGCGTTTGTAGCGAGATATCGCGGCTTTGAAGATTGCCGCATGCGTGGCGTGGTTCTCAGCCCAAGCCTCCATGTGGCGCAGCGAAAGGAAATGCCCCAGCGCATGCTCCTCGGGCAATGGGCGCCCCTGCGTGTCGAACTTGCGCTGCATGCGCAACGAGGCACATCCAGTAGGCAACGGTGATTCGCGCAAGTAGGCCATGCCGTTGTCCAGCGGCTGCCTCAGATTCTTCTCGTAGTCGGCCAGTTGCTCCTCGTCCATGCGTCCCCACGTATTGGCTGAGCGGATCACGGCCAGATTGTGAGGCGGGGTGATACGCCAGCGTTCGCCGTACCCAGCACGCCCGGTCTGCTCAACAAGCCCGAAGTCGTCCGGCGCATCCAGGGGATCACGCGCGGCCAGCGGAATGCGGTCGCGCATCGCACCGTAGTAGCCACAGTAAGGGGTCGGATAGATCGCTACCTCGTCGCTCGACATTAGGCCTGCCGGATAGTCCCGCCAGTAGATGCTCTCCTGGCGTTCACGCGGCACGCGCAATATCTCGCGCCACACGCCCGTCTTGTCGTGCAGACGTTCATTCGAGGCCCACCACGACTGCAGCACGTCGTCAGAGCGCCAGCGTTCGAACCGGCGCTCGTCAACCCAGTAGGCTGCAATCACGTGATTGCGCAATCCCTGCGCGTCGGTGAAGCGGGCGTGATCAAAGGTCGTCGGCCCGGCAGCATGCGACAGCGCACTCTGTGCCCATCGAAAGAAGGCGCTTTGCTCGAGCGCTGCATCGTCCAGGCCTTGCACCGCCAGGAAGCCCACGCGCATCTGCATGCAGTCGGGCGGCAGTTGAAAGGACCAGCGCTGCACTTGGGGAATGAATCCCTCGCGCTTGCGCAAGGGGAATCGGCGATCTGAGGGGCCGTAGGCTTCCGCCGGCGCGTTCTCGGTGATCCTTGCTGTCATATGGTTTTCTTCAGTAGTGTGAATCAGTGCCCTACGCCAAGCAGCCTCTTCTGCAATGCAGAATCGCTCGAGAATGCGGAGGTTGTTCCGCTGTAGCGCACGTGTCCTTTCTCAAGCACAACGACCCGGTCAGACACTGCCAGGCAGAATGCTAGGCTTTGCTCGGCCAGCACCAGGGTCAGCCCAGACCGCTTGAGTTCCCGGATCTGGTCGCGCAGCCGCTGCACGACGATGGGGGCGATCCCTTCCGACGGCTCGTCGAGCAGCAGGAGGCGGGGGGATGTCATTAGCGAACGCGCAATGGTCAGCATCTGCTGCTGTCCACCCGACAGCAGCCCACCTTTGCGAGTCGCGAACTCCTGAAGCTCGGGAAAGAGCGCATATACGCGCGACAGCGTCCATTCACCGCGCGCATCCGCAACTCGCAGATTTTCCTCGACGGTCAGATCAGCAAAGATGCGTCGGTCCTCTGGCACGAGGCTGATGCCCAGCCTGGCAACCTCGAAGCCCGATGCTCGGCCGAGATCGCGACCGCGGAAGCGCACACTGCCACCGAGGCGACGTGTCAGGCCGAGTACGCTGCGCATCGTGGTCGTCTTGCCCATCCCGTTACGGCCGAGCAGGCAGACGCATTCACCGTCATAGACATTGAAGGTGATGTCAAAGAGAATTTGGCTAGAGCCATAGCCCGCCTTCAGCGCAAGAACTTCGAGGATTGGTTCCATGATCGGTTAGGTTCGGAGAAGGCCTGTTGGTCACTGCAGTTCCGGTGCCTCGAGCGCGTCGCTCTGGCCGAGATAGACAGCCTGCACCCTCGCATCGGAACGGATCTGCGCCGCTGGCCCACTGGCGATCAAGCGCCCTTTGTCCAGCACCACGATCACGTCGGCGATCTCGAACACAACGTCGATGTCATGTTCAGTGAACAAAAGCGTGATGCCGCGCTGGCGAACCTCGTCGACGATGGCTGCGACGGCTGTTCGTGTCTCCACCGGCGACATTCCTGCCAGTGGCTCGTCCAGCAACAGCACCTTGGGCGTCTGGGCGACGGCCATGGCCAGCTCGAGCTGCTTCTGATCGCCGTGCGACATGGTCTTGGCCTGCAGATCCAACGCGTCGCTGAGGTCGAAGCGCGACGCGAGCGCGTGGACGTCCGACTCGAAGAAAGCAGTTGCCGCACGCCAGAACGACCAGACGTGACGTCCCTGGCACAACAGTGCGGTCCGAAGATTCTCCCGCACGCTCATTTCACCGAAAACACTGGTGCGCTGGAAAGTCCTGCCGAACCCGCTGCGTACTCGAGCCTCCGGTGGCAGCGTGGTGATATCGCGGCCTCGAAGTCGGATTGCCCCGCTGGTGGGCACAAGCTTGCCCGTGATGAGGTTGAACAAGGTCGACTTCCCAGCGCCGTTCGGGCCGATCACCGCCGTGATCTTGCCTTCGGGGATGGCAAAACCAACATCGCTCAGTGCCTTGAAGCCGCTGAAGGTCTTGCTCAGGCCTTCGATCTCGATCAGCACGCTCATTGAGGCCTCCGGATATCGGCTTCAAGATCGGGTGCGGATTGGCCGGCTTTGCTGCGTGCACCGCTACGCTTGGTTAGCTCGAACAATCGCTGCAGACCGCCCGCAAGCCCTCCGGGCGCGAAGAGGATCAGCGCACCAAGCATCACACCGGTCACTGCGGACCAGTACTCGGTGAAGGCGGTAGCCTCCTGATTGATGAACAACAGCGTGGCGGCTCCGAGCACCGGTCCGAGCAACTGATTCATGCCGCCCAGAACGACCATGTTCAGCGCCTCGGCACCCTTTGTCCAGAACAGATAGTCGGGAAACAGTCCCCGTGTATGGAAAGCGAACAGGGCGCCGGCGAGTCCCGCCAGCGCACCGGCGATTACGAAGGCCACCAGCTGCACCCTCGGCACCGAGGTACCCAGGAACTGCACCCGCTCCGGGTTGAGCTTCGCCGCATTGAGCAGGGTGCCGAATGGAGAGCGCGCCAGGCGATACAACAGGTACAGGACGACGCATAGCAGCACGAGGCAGATCCAGTAGAACCAGCGCTGATTGGTCCACCCCAGCAGGTTCCCGAACTGCGGCATAGGCAAGCCATTGATTCCCTGATCACCGCCAGTGAGGTCGTTCCATCGGAAGGCCACCGCCCAAACCAGCTGACTGAATGCAAGTGTCAACATCGCAAAATAGACCTTCGATCGCCGCACGCACAGCATGCCGAACAGCAACGCGAAGAGTGCCGCCAAGCCCATGCCGATCAATGTGGCCGGAACGAGCCCGATGCCCCAGCGCATGGCGGCGAGCCCCGCGCCATAGGCGCCGAGGCCGAAGTAGGCGGCATGGCCGAACGACACCATGCCGCCAAAGCCAACCAGGAGATTCAGACTGACGGCGAACAATGCCCAGATCGCCACCTCGGCACCAAAGTTCAACCAGAGGCGGGAGCCGAAGATGCCGATGCCGAGCGCCAAAGGAAACAGGATCAACGCGAGCGTGGCTTCAATTTGACTCTTCATGATGTACCTATCTGCGGGAGCACTAGCCAATCCGCCGACCGAGCAGGCCCTGCGGGCGCAAGGTGAGAGTGATCACCATGAGGGCTGCGACAACGAACAGAGCAAGCTGAGGGAAGAAGTACACGGTGAATGAGTAGGCGACCCCGTAGACGAGCGAACCCACAAGCGTGCCGGCCAGTGAGCCAAGCCCACCGATCACCACGATGATGAACAGTACGATAATGATCTCGGAGTCCATGCCTGGAACCACCGACACCAGAGGCGCCATCAGCGCACCCGACAAGCCGGCGAGGAAGGCCCCCAGCGCGAAGACGCCGGTCTGAATCCAGCGCACGTTCTTGCCGAGCATCAGCAGCATTTCTCGATCCTGCGACGCGGCGCGGATCAGCTCCCCGATGCGGGTGCGGTGCAGGAGGAACCACAGACCGAGCACGATGGCGAACCCCACGCCAATGAGCAGCAGGTTGTAGTGGGAAAGCGTCGCACCAGCGAGTTCGAAGGATCCGGACAGAATCGCCGGTCGCATCACGGATTGCTGGTTGACTCCCCACACCATCCGGACGCAGTCGGCCAGCACCAAGACCAGCGAATAGGTGAAGAGCAGCTGAAACAGCTCCTCCTTGCCGTACAGACGTGAGATGAGCCAGCGTTCTAGAGCTGCACCGATCACCCCCACCGCGACTGATGCGATGAACAACGCGGCCACGAAGCCGATGCCCGACGCGCCAAGCAGCCGCGCCAGCGAGGCGAGCAGGAAAGCGCCCAGCATGAACAGGCTGCCATGAGCGAAGTTGAGAATCCCCATCACACCGAAGATGAGCGACAGGCCCGAGGCCGTGACGAACAGCGTCATGGCCGTCGTCAGTCCACTGACCAGCTGTGCTGGAACAAAAGAGAGGTCCATGGCTGCGCTCCCGGATCCGGCCTGCTAGTCCATCAGGCCGCCGACGGCGATGCTGCGGATGTTGGTGAGAACCGGGATCTCCGAGCCAGCGACCTTGGCTGCTTGGCCCCATAGATGCGCGCGATCGGCCTGCTGATCCTTGGCACGCATCGTGATCGGCCCTTGCGGCGAAGCGATGGTCAATCCCTTCATCGCCGCTGAAACCTTCACGGCATCGACCGAGTTGGCCTTCTTGATCGCCTCGACCAGAAACTGCATGGAGATATAGCCCTGGATGACCCATGAAGAGGGAACGGCCTGCTTGGTGACTTCGCGCACGCGAGCGAGGTATGCCTTGTGCGCAGGCGATGACTCCCAGTTGTCGGCGTCGTAGGTATTACCCCAAATCCCCACCGGATATTCGTCGCGCAGCGCTTTCAACATCTCCACGGATCCCGCCTCACCGACGGCTACCAGACGAGGCCCGAGTTGCTTGAAGTAGCCAAGCGCGTTAGCCTGTTTGGCGAAAGCATCGAAGTTGCCGCAACAAATTACCGAGAACACCGCCTCCGGCTTCGCGGCAAGTTGTGCGGTGACGAAGGCCGTGTAGTCGGACTCGTTGAGCTTGGGCCATTGTTGATCCACGATCTGCACGTCAGGCACCAGCTTGCGCAGATGCGCGGCAAAGGCCGTCACCGCGTCACGGCCATACGCAAAGTCTGGAGCGATGGTCGCTACTCGCTTGACTTTCATCGAGGCGACGATCTCCGCGGCCACTCGGCCCTCGGTGGTCGTGTTTCCGGACGTGCGGAAGATGTACGGATGCAGCTGATCCGGCGCAGTCAGGCGGTCGGTCTTGGGTCCCGGAACGATCGTAACGATCTCGTTCTCTTTTGCGACCTGCGAGATCGCCGTTCCCTCGGCCGAAGTAAAGGTGCCGACGAGAAAATCCACCTTGTCGCGCAGGATCAGCTCCCGGGCCACCCGCACGGCTTCTTCGGGGCGGGACTTCGTGTCGCGTGGCACGAGTTCGATCTTGCGGCCAAGTACCCCACCGCTGGCGTTCACCTGATCTGCGTACAGGCGCGCACCATCCAGGATAGGGGCGCCGAACTGGGCACCCGCTCCGGAAAGAATCATTGGGACGCCGACCTTGATGGGTTGGGCGGAGACTTGCGCTGTAGCAGCGGACAGCGCGCCTGCTACCAAGAACAGGGACCTCAGAGATTTCGCGAGCATGTCTTCTCCAGCGTTTTCGCCGAATGCCACAAGTGGAGAGGCCCATCCTCTCCGCATCAGCAATCGAGCGCGGCGTCGCAGTATGTTGGTCGGTACAGGCTGCGCGCAATGTGAATCTGCGCAATGACACATGCAGCAAACGGCTAAGCGATACAGCGCCAGCTCAGAGCAAGAGGGAGCCTGTTTGGATCTTGCGCTTAGGTCCTGGCCCGATCGGGCGATCGATAGCCCGATTCACCCGCACTCACGAGGCGTCGCAGCCAACGGCGTGGAAAATGACCGATGGCTTCAAGGACTATATCGACACGATGCTCAAGGCGATCGTCGGAATTCCTTCGGCCAGGCCTTTCCGCGCACGATGTCATACACGTAGTTGCGAATCGTCTGCGACCCGCGCGCCTGCGTTACGCGAGCCTTGGCGTTCGGGTCGATGAGGGCCTCTCGGGTTGCCCAGAAGCGGCTTCCCATCAAGACCCCGTCGGCACCAAGCATCAATGCAGCCGCCAGGCCCCGTCCGTCTGCGATACCTCCGGCCCCTTCACTGCAAGGTAGTCAGTGACTTCGGGGATGAAGGTCATCGTGGTTCTCCGGTCGCGTCCTCGCGCTCGGCCTTCGAAAACACAGCGATCAATGACGCTGCCCAGGGTGAGCGCAGGCCACCGCTACGCTTTGAAGGTTCTGCTCAGCAGAATGCTTGCAGCTAATTTAGAATTGCCCTAGACTCCCGGCCATCGACACACGAGAGACAAGCGCATGAAGCGATACCAGCTGTTCATCAACAACGAATGGATCGACCCGGCCTCCGGTGCCTGGTTCGAATCGACCGAGCCCTACTCGGGAAAAGCGTGGGCCGATGTTCCAAGGGGCGGGGTGGCGGATGTCGAACTCGCGGTACGCGCTGCGCATGAAGCGCTTGAAGCACCCGCTTGGAGTGATCTGACGGCAACGCAGCGCGGCGCCTTGCTGCGCAAGCTTGCCGACCTGGTGAGCCAGAACGTCGAGGTTCTGGCAGAGACCGAGCAGCGCGACAACGGCAAGCTCATCGCAGAGGTCAGCGGACAAGTCCAGAACGTTGCGCAGTGGTTCCACTATTACGCGGGCCTGGCAGACAAGGTCCAGGGCGCGGTGGTGCCAATCAACAAGACCGGCGTGTTCAACTACGTCAAGCACGAACCCCTTGGTGTGGTCGCGGCGATCACACCGTGGAACTCTCCGCTCGCCCTGACGGTATGGAAGATCGCCCCGGCGCTTGCAGCGGGCAACACCATGGTGATCAAGCCTTCGGAGTACACGTCGAGCTCGTTGTTGGAGCTGGCTGCCTTGGTGAAGTTGGCGGGCTTCCCGCCTGGCGTCTTCAACGTCATTACCGGCTTCGGCGCTGAAGTTGGGGAGCCGCTCGTGAGCCACCCCCTGGTTGCCAAGGTGGCCTTCACCGGAGGCGACGCTGCCGGCCAGAAGATCAACGAGATTGCCGCCAGGGATTTCAAGAAAGTCACCCTCGAACTCGGAGGCAAGTCCGCCAACATCGTGTTTGACGACGCGGACCTGGGCCAGGCCGTGATGGGCGCGGTGGCTGGCATCTTCGGCGCGGCCGGGCAGACCTGCATGGCCGGCTCGCGGCTTCTGGTACAGCGCGGCATTCACGACCGCTTCGTTGCGATGCTCATCGATGTGGCAAGCAAAGCCATCGTGGGCGATCCGGCAAAGATGGAAACTCAGGTTGGGCCCATCGCTACAAAAGTCCAGTTCCAGAAAATCCTGGACTACATCGAGATCGCCAAGGATGGCGGTGCCAAGTGCGTGCTCGGCGGCCATGCGCTCACTGGCGAAGGCTACGGACAAGGCCAGTTCGTGGCGCCCACCATCTTCACCGGCGTCACCAATGACATGCGCATTGCGCAGGAAGAAGTCTTCGGGCCCGTGCTCTCGGTGATTCCTTTCGACGACGAGGCCGATGCGCTGCGCATCGCCAACGACACCCAGTTTGGTCTAGCTGCCGGCGTATGGACGCAGAGCCTGCATCGCGCGTTCCACATGTCAGACCGGTTGAAGGCCGGCACGGTGTGGGTCAACAATTACCGCGCCACCAGTTTCACCACGCCCTTCGGAGGCTACAAGCGCAGCGGCATCGGGCGCGAGGGCGGCGTCGACGCGATCAAGGAATACCTGCAAAGCAAGAGCGTCTGGATCACCACACAACCGTCACGCACCAACGCGTTCGTGCTCGGCTGAACCCCAACTCGGCGCCAGCGCGCCACCCCCGGAGACAACATGAATTCAAAGATGGAAACCGACCTGCTGATCGTCGGCTGCGGCGTAGCGGGCCTCTCGGCCGCGGTCACTGCCCTGGAAGCGGGCCTCAAGGTCGTCAACCTCGAGCGCTCGGAGGAAGAGCACTTCGGCGGCAACTCGCGCTGGACCGAAGCCTACATGCGCATGAAGAACGACTGGGAAGTCTCGGACGACTTCGAAGGGCATTTCGCTCACAACGCTGGCTGGAACATCGATCCCAACGTGCTCAACGCATTGATGGACGACGCGGCGCTTCAGCCGGCATTCGCGAAAGCGCATTCGCTGCCCGATCCGGAAGTGATCTCGATCTTCGCACAGTCGGTGCCATCGACGCTGGCGTGGCTGAAGGAACTGGGAATGAAGTTCGGACCCCAGCCAATCTATCTGTTGACTCAGAACACCACGCGCATCGCTGCAATGGGCGGAGGATTGGCACTGATAGAAACCCTGCGCGCGAAGGCACTCGCGCTGGGTGGCGAGATTCGATATCGGACCACTGCGATCGACCTGGTGCGCGGGGAGGAGGGCGCAGTGAATGGCGTCGTCGCGATCCGTCCCGACGGCGTGCGCGAGGTGCTGCGCGCCAAGAGGGTGCTGCTCGCCAGCGGCGGCTTCCAGGGCAACCCCGAGATGATGACCCGCTACGTAGGACTTCGCAGCAAGCACATCCGCCCTGTGGCCCTCGGGGGCTACTACAACAAGGGCGAAGGCATTCAAATGGCGCTGGATGCCGGCGCGGCGCCCGCCGGCGAGTACGGTTCGTACCATGCGGAGCCGGTGGACCCACGCTCGAAGATGGCCGAAGCGGTGGTCTTCATCTATCCCTACGGCATCCTGGTCGACAAGCACGGACACCGTTTCACCGACGAGGCCCCTGGCACGGTGGATGCCCACTACGACAACATCTCACGCTGCATTGCCGATCAGCCCGACGGCATCAGCTACGTGATCTTCGACGCGAAGGTCGAGGACATCCCGCGCTGGCGAACCAGCATCCGCTCCGATCAGCCGTCCATCAGCGCGCCCACGCTGGAGGCATTGGCCGCCCAGATCGGCGTGCCCGCGGACAGCCTCGAGCGCACCGTGCACGAGTTCAATGCGGCCTGTCCGAAAGACCAGGGCGACTTCGATCCCCTGCACGTCGACCACCGCGGCACCACCGGTCTGGCGGTGCGCAAGAGCCACTGGTCGCGGCCGATCGACAAAGGTCCGTTCCAGGCCTACCCGATCATTTCCACCAACTGCTTCACCTTCGGTGGCCTCAAGGTCAACAGCGACGCGCAGGTGCTCGACCAGGACGGCCGGGTCATCGCGGGGCTGTATGCCGCAGGCGAAACCATGGGCATCTATCACCAGGTCTACACAGGCTCGACCTCGGTGCTGCGAGGCCTGGTCTTCGGCCGCCGCGCGGGCCAGCATGCCGCGGCCGCGCAGCCGGCCTGAGCTGCGCAACGGCGCGCGCACCCACTTGCAAAAAACCAACGGAGACAAAACATGGACCGTCGTTCCTTTCTCACCGTCGCGGGCAGCGCCGCGACCGGCTCTTTGATGCTGCCGCGCTTCGCCATCGCACAGGCCAGGCCTTTCAGCTACTACAGCGTCAACGCCTTCTCAGGCAACTTCGCAACCAGCGGCAAGTACAGCGATCTTGGCGTGCGCGCGGCTGTCACAGCCTTCGGCAACGGGTTGGGCCGGCCCATCGATTACCGCAAGATCGACAGCGAAGGGAACCCCGCCATCGCGGTGCGCAAGGTGCAGCAGGCCATCGACCAGGACAAGGCGCGCCACTTCGGCAGCGCCGCGCTGTCGAACGAGGCCCTCGCCATCATGAAGGAGATCGACAAGAACAGGGGCGTCTACATCACCTATGTCGGTGCCGACGAAGTCACCGGCAAGGACTGCAATCGCTCCACTTTCCGCTGGGGTCTGCCGACCTACGGCGCGGTCAACACGGTGATGCGGCCCCTGATACAGCAGAACCCCAAGTGGAAGAAGGTCTACACCATCACCGGCCAATACGTGTTCGGCGAGGCGCTGCTGCGCAACGCGAAGGCGGTGATGCAGGAAACGAAGCTGGAACACGTGGGCAACAGCTACCACTCGCTGGCCGAAAAGGAGTTCTCGGGCTACCTCGGTAACGCCATGGGGTCCGGCGCCGACGTGCTGGTGGTATTGAACTTCGGCGCCAACACGCTCGACCTGCTGCGCCAGGCCGCGACCTTCGGCCTCAAGCAGCGCATGGCGGTGGTGGTCGTGTGGTTTTCGGGACTCGACACCTTCCAGGCTCTCGGCGCGGACGTGACCGACGGCATGTACTTCGGGTTGCAGTACTGGCATACGCTGGACACCCCCGCGAACAGGGATTTCGTGCGGGTCTACAAGGGTGAGTTCAAGGAGAATCCGCGTTTCTACTCGGCCGCCGACTACCAGGTTGCCACGCTGATGTTCGACGCCGCCAAGCGCGCCGGCAGCGACGAGCCCGCCGCGATCGTGAAGGCGCTGGAAGGCCACAGCTACCAGGGCCTCACCGGCGACGAGCAGATCCGCCCCTTCGATCACCAGGTGTCCAAGAACTACCTGCTGGTGCGGGGCAAGAAGAAAGCGGCGATGAAAGACGCGGACGACTACGCCGACATCCTGTCCGCATCGCGCGCGCTGGTTCCCCAGGCCGAGTCCGATTGCAAGCTGGTGTGAGCGGGCCATGAACATCTACCTGTTCCAGGCGCTCAATGGGCTCGGAGTCGGCATGGTCTACTTCCTGCTGTCCGTGGGCCTGAGCATCATCTTCGGGCTGCTCGGCTTCGTGAACTTTGCGCATGGTGCACTGTTCCTGATCGGGGCGTACACCGCGATGTTCGTCACCGCCCAGACCGGCAGCTTCATGCTCGGCCTTGCGGCGTCGTTCGCGGCTGTGGCCGTCATGGGAGTGGTGGCGGAGCGCTGGCTCCTGCGGCGCACCTATCGCATGCCGCACGAGTCACAGATCCTCATCACGGTCGGCCTGACATTCATCCTGACCGAAGGCGTGGTGATGATCTTCGGGCCCGAGTCGCAGCAGGTGCCCATGCCCGACATGCTCGCCGGCGTGTTCATGCTCGGTGCCTACCCGGTCCCGGTCTACCGCATCTTCATCTTCGGGGTCTGCGCAGTGGTTGGGCTGGGGCTGTGGTTTCTCTTCGAGCGCACGCTGTTCGGTGCTCGGGTTCGCGCGGGCAACGAATCGTCCGAGATGCTCAACCTGCTCGGAATCAGGGTCAGCAGGGTCTATGCCTTGACCTTCGCATTGGGAACAGGGTTGGCCGGACTGGCGGGAGGCCTCGCCGCACCGCTGCGCGGCGCCGATCCCTCGATGGGTGCGGAGGCGATCGTGATCGCTTTCGTCGTCGTTGTCCTCGGCGGCATCGGCAGCTTCAGCGGGCCCTTGGTGGGCGGACTGATCATCGGCGTCACGCAAAGCATGATGAGCGCGATCTGGCCCGAGGGCGCACGCCTGGCCATCTTTATCGTCATGGCGGCCATCCTTCTCGTCATGCCCAAAGGGTTGTTCGGCCGTGCTTGAAAAGATCAAACAATCTTCCGGCCTGTTCTGCCTGGCGCTGGCTGCCTTTGTGCTGACCGTGCCGCTGGTGATGGGCTCGACGGCCACGGCCGGCGTGGTGCTGGTGTTCGCGATTGCGGCGGCCGCCTGCAACCTGTTGCTGGGCTACGCTGGCCTGTTGAGCTTCGCGCAGGGCAGCTTCTTCGGCGTGGGCTCCTATGCCATCGGCATGGTGCTGAAGGCGGCACCGGGCGCGGGCATGGCGGCGCTGCTCGTGTGCATCGTGGCCGGCATGATCGTGGCCCTGGCGATCGGCATGCTGAGCATTCGCCAGCGCGGCATCTATTTCGTGATGATCACGCTTGCGATGGCGCAGCTCGCATACTTTGCCGCGCTGTCGTTCCCCCAGCTCACCGGCGGCGAGAACGGATTGCTAGACATTCCGCGCCCCGCCACGGGCCTCGAGGACATCGTCGGCGAAGGCGCTGGCCAATATGCGTTGATCTCTGTGGTTTTCGTGCTTGCAATTGCGTTCTTGCGCCTCGTGGTGCGCTCGCCATTCGGCCGCGCACTCGATGCGGTGCGCGAGAACGAGGTGCGCGCGCAGACCGCCGGCTACGACGTTCAGAAGCTCAAGCTGCTGGCTTTCTGCCTTTCCGGGGGCATCACCGCGCTGGCGGGCGCGCTCTATGCTCTGCAGCTGCGCTCGGCCCCGCTTTCCAACATTGACCTCATGACGTCCGAGACTATCCTCATCATGGCGATCCTCGGCGGACGCCGGTCGCTTCTTGGCGCGGCCTTCGGCGCGCTCGCCATGACCTTGATGGCCGAGCAGCTGTCTCAGTGGTGGCCGCGCTGGCAGATGATCGTCGGCTTTGTGCTGATTGCCGTGGTGCTGTTCGCGCCACGCGTGCTCGGCGGTGTCGGGGTGAATTGGCGGGCTCGACGAAGCGCGCGCGCGGGAGATCACGCATGACCGCGGGCAACCCCTTCCTCAGCGCACGCGGGCTTGGGCTCGACTATGGCCGCTTCACGGCGGTCGGAAAGATCGACCTTGAGCTGGGCACGACCGGCCTGCACTCGCTGATTGGCCCGAACGGCGCGGGCAAGACCTCGTTCTTCAACATCGTGAGCGGCCGTCTGCCGGCCAGCCGCGGCAGCTTGATCTTCGAGGGGCGGGACATCACGCGCTCCGGAGCGCATCGGCGAGCCCGGCTCGGCATGGCGCGGAGTTTCCAGGTGACGAGCCTGTTCGGTGAAAGCAGCGTGCTGCACAACCTGCAGATGGCGGCGATGGGCGTCGAGCCGTCGAGGTCTTTCAGGTTCTGGAGAAACTGGACGCGCGAGACGCAAAGGCTCGACGTTGCCATGGATGTGCTGCGCGAGCTGGAACTGACGCGCCATGCTGCGACACCGGTCGCCGCACTCGCGCACGGCGTGCAGCGCGTGGTGGAGATCGGCATGTGCCTTGCCGCTCGACCGCGCCTGCTGTTGCTGGACGAGCCGTTGGCCGGACTCGGCCTTGCGGACGTGCCACGCATTTCCGAACTCCTGCAGCGACTCAAGGCCCGCTATTCGGTGTTGCTGGTCGAGCACAACATGCGCGTGGTCATGGGGATCAGCGATCGCATCACCGTCATGTTCCAGGGCAACGTCATCGCTGAAGGTGCCCCGGCGGCAATCCGCGAGGACGCTCAGGTGCGCCGGGTCTATCTGGGGAGCCAGCCATGAGCGAAGCCATCCTTGTGCTGGAGGATGTGAATGCTTCCTACGGCAAGAGCCACGTGCTGCATGGCGTGTCGATGCAGGTGAATGCGGGCGAGATCGTGAGCGTGCTCGGGCGCAACGGCATGGGCAAGACGACGACGATGCGCACGATCGTCGGGCTGCTGCGTGCGCATGCCGGCTCGGTGCGCTTCGAAGGCGTCGACCTCGTCGGCATGGCGGTCGACGACATCGTGCGCCGCGGCATCTCGCTGGTGCCCGCACACCGTGGCATCTTCACCTTGCTGTCGGTGCAGGAGAACCTGCAGATCGCACAGAGAAAGCACGCGGCATGGACGTTGGAGCGCGTCTACGACGAGTTTCCGCGTCTGCGCGAGCGTCGCCGCAACCTAGGGGGTGCGCTCTCCGGCGGCGAGCAGCAGATGCTCGCCATCGCGCGGGCGCTGGTGCAGGGCCCCAGGCTGCTGTTGCTCGACGAACCGACGGAAGGCCTCGCGCCCGTGATCGTGGACGAGCTCACGGAACTGATTCGCGGCGTTGGCGCATCGGGCATCTCGATCGTGCTTGTGGAGCAGAGCTTTGCAGTCTGCCGCGCGCTTGCCCGGCGGCACTACATTCTCGAGGAAGGCGTTGTTGTCTACGAAGGCCGCACCGGAGATCTCGATGCCGATGCCTCGGTGCTCGAACGGTTCCTGGGCCTGGACGTCGACGCGCATTGAGAGTGTTCAAGGCGCGCGTGGTGTCCGGGAGGGTCGCGCTAAACTCGGTCGATCTTCTTCTGGGTGGCATTCGATGGCTGATGATTCCGGGGTGAGCGCGGTGGAACGAGCGTTGAGCCTGCTCGACGCCTTCAACGAGTTGGACTATGCGTTGACGCTCGCCGATCTTGCGCGCCGTACGGGGCTCTACAAGAGCACGATCCTGCGGTTGGCCGAGTCGCTGCAGCGCATGGGCTATCTGAAGCGCCTGGCCGACGGCTCTTTTCAGTTGGGTGCCGCGCCACTGCGGCTCGGCGCGATCTACCAGCGGCAGTGTCGCACCTCGGAACATGTGCCCGAGGTACTGCGCGAAGTGGTCGAGGCCACCTACGAGTGCGCATCGTTCTATATCCGGGACGGTGAGCACGCGGTGTGTCTCCATCGGGTCGACTCGGCCCGCATGATCCGGGATGCCATCCGCGAAGGGGACCGCTTGCCAATCGACAAGGGCGCCGCCCCGCAGGTGCTTCTGGCTTTCGGTGAGAAAAAGACCGGAAAGAAATATGACCGCGTCCGCGCCGAAATGTGTTGTGCTTCGTTCGGCGAGTACGACGCGGAGATCGCGGCCTTGTCGGTGCCGGTGCTGAGCGTGAATCGGCAGTTGGTAGGTGCGCTGACGATCTCCGGACCGCGCTATCGCTTCGAGAACGTTGATCAGGTGCCGATGCTTCAGGCGCTTTTCGCTGGTGCGCGGAAGCTGACCGACCTTTTCGGTGGCGACGCCAAGTGGTTCGATGCCGTCTCGTAGCGGCGTAGCGCTGCGCGTCTACCCGTGGGGTCTCTGAGAGTACAAGTGAAATGGCCCCGTCGAGTTTCAAACAGGTTGTCCAATGTGAGGGGCCTGCTCAGCCCACACGCTCGCTGTCGAACCATGGCAGCAGGCCGATCTCGGGGACATACACAATGTGAACCTGGGAAATTGAGCGTGCATAGGCGCAATCCTGTGTGCGTTTTTGCCGAGGTGGGGCATGGGTGGCTGCCTTGTGTTCCGATACATTGAAGCACCTGATCTGCGGAAGACTTCTCCCCATGCCTCAAGACATCAGCACCAAACTGATCCACCACGACTACATCCCGCCTGCCGGCTACCACGCGGTTCCTCCGGGCGTATTCAAGGGGTCTACAGTCTTGTTTTCGAGCGCGGCAACGGTGCGCGAACGTGCCAAGGCATTCGGTCACCGTGACGGGTACAGTTACGGGCTCTATGGCACGCCTACGACGTATACCCTGGAACAGCGTCTGTGTACGCTCGAAGGCGGTCGACATTGCCTGCTCTGCCCGAGCGGGCAGGCAGCCATTGCCGCGGTCAACCTCGGCTTGCTGTCGAGCGGTGACGAGGTGCTCCTGCCCACCAACGTCTATGGACCCTCGCTGCGCCATGCGCGAATGACGCTCTCGCAGCTGGGCATCACGCATCAGTGCTACGACCCCATGGACGTCGCTGACCTCCAGGCCAAGCTGAGCGTTCGCAGCAGGCTCGTCTGGGTCGAGGCGCCAGGGTCGATCACCATGGAATTTCCGGACCTTCGCACCTTGGCGGCAACGGCCAAGAACGCGGGCGCGTTGGTCGCGCTCGACAACACCTGGGGTGCAGGCATCGCGTTCGCCCCCTTCGAGATGGGCGTGGACATCAGTGTCCACGCGCTGACAAAGTATCCTTCAGGCGGTGCCGATGTCTTGATGGGCTCGATCATCACGAACGACGACAGTCTGCATGACAAGATCCGCATCGCCTATCTGGACCTGGGCATGGGCGTGGGTGCCAACGATGCAGAACTGGTGCTGCGGGGCTTGGCATCCATCAAGGCCCGCTACAACCTGCACGACGCCACGGCGCGAGCACTCGCCTCGTGGTTGGCCAAGCAAGAGGGAATTCGCCGGGTCCTGCACCCAGCGTTGGAATCATGCCGCGGGCACGAATACTGGGTGACACACTGCAGCGCGGCCGCCGGCCTCTTCTCGGTGCTCATCGATGAGTCCCGTACTCCCGCACAAGTCGATGCCTTCTGCGATCGTCTTCAATTGTTCGGGATTGGACTGTCCTGGGGCGGGCCCATGAGTCTGGTCATGCCCTATGACATGGGAAGCATCCGCAGCAGCAAGCAGAGTTATGCCGGACATCTGCTGCGCTTTTCGATCGGCCTGGAGAGCGCTGACGATCTGCGAGAGGATCTGGCCCAGGCCTTGGCTGGGGCATTGGCTGCATAGTCACAAGCAAGCGCAGGCCGCAAGCACCTTCTCTTCTAATGATCGAGTGATGCGCGATGGAGAGCAAGTGGCGCGAGTGGGTCAGCGAAGCCGATGAGGTCGAAAGATCTCGAGGTCGAGGGGCATTGAGTTGCTGTCCTCCCGCTCAGCGCGGCGTACAGGGAAGTCGGCACCAAGAGGCTTCTCATGTAGCGGTGGACCATTGCGGCTGCGCTCAGGCAGGCAGTCCTGCCCAGAAATCGGTAAGCAGACTCGCAAAGGCATAGGGCTGCTCCACTGCACTCAAATGTGCTGCGCTAACAAAACGCAGCTGCGCGCCCGGGATGTGCCGGGCAATTCCTTCCGACATCACCGGTGGTGTCGCCTCGTCGCTACTACCGGCGATCACCAGTGTGGGGCACACGATGCTGCCGTTGCTCTTGTCGAGGTCGATACTGGACACCGCCCCGCACGCCGCAGCATAGGACTCAGGGGAAGTGGTTCCCAGAACGGCTCGCAAAGCAGTCACGTGAGCCTCGTCATGTTGATGAAATTCCGTCGTAAACCAGCGCTGCATGACACCTGCGGCAATCGACCGGACACCGTGAGCCAGCACCATGGTGACACGGGCCTGCCACATGGCGCGTGCGGCATCGTCGTAGCTGCTGGCCGAGTTGGCAATCACCAGACTGCGTACCAGTTGTGGGTGTCGAGCGCCCAGCGACTGGGCCGTCATGCCGCCCATCGAAAGACCGACGAAATGCACTGGCCCCACCGCTCGGCTGCGGATCAACTCGGCCGCGTCATCGGCCAGGTCCTCGATGGTGTATGTACCGGCGCTGGCCGGACTGCGACCATGGCCCCGGTGGTCGTATCGCAGCACGGTGTAGCGGTCTTCCAGCGCGATGGCGACGTCGTTCCACATGGTCAGATCACAACCCAGGGCATGGCTCAGGACCACGAGCGGGCCTTGCCCTTGTTGCACAAAATTCAGCCGGGGCATAACGCGTTCGAGCAAAGGGCGATCAGTCGAGCGTGGCGCCAGATACTTTCACCCGTTCAGCCTCCACTTTGAAGTCTTGTGCCAGAAAGTTCTTGTACTCCACGGGCGTGGAGCCGATAGCCACATAAGAATAGGCGTCGATCTGAGTCCTGCGGAATTCGGGGTCCATCAGAACCTTGCGAACGTCGTTGGCGATTTTTTCGATCACGGCCGAGGGCGTTCCCGCGGGCGCCACGAACCCGATGTTGAAAGCACCATTGATGTCTTTCACGCCCGCTTCCTTGAACGTTGGCACTTCCGGCAAGGCAACACTGCGGTTGTCGCCGGAAATTGCCAGCGCCTTCAGCTTGCCCGATTTGACGTGCTGCTCGACGACTGAGACACCGAGGATCGCCGAGTCGACCTGACCCGAAATGATATCGGGGATCAGTGGTGCTGCGCCTTTGTAGGGGATGTGGACCATTTCCAGATTCTCTTGTTTCGCAAACATTGCCAGGGGGAGATGGACAATGCCGCCAGCGCCGGAAGAACCATAGCTCATCGGTGTTTTGGCGTTATGCGCCAGTTGCACAAACTCTTTCAGGGTATTGGCCTTCGAGTTTTGAGGTACCAAAAATACCATAGGCACGGTGATCAACCGAGAGATGGGCGCAAAGTCCTTTTCAGCGTTATATGGCAATTTTTTGTACAGGTGCGGGTTCATGGTCAGGGCCGCCTCCGTTGCCGCAAACAAGGTGTAGCCGTCGGGCGGGCTCTTGGCGACGAAATCGGCACCAATAATCTCATTGGCCCCTGTTTTGTTGAGAATCAGTACTGGTTGTCCCCAATCCTTGGTCAGTTGATTGCCCAAGGCCCGAGACAGATTGTCCACAGGGCCGCCCGGGGCGTAAGGCACCACGATGGTCACCGGCTTGGTAGGGAAAGTCTGGGCCACGACGCCGTGCGAAGCAGCAGCAATGACAAGCGTCAGTGCAATTCTGAAAAGATTTTTCATACAAATTGTGTGAATTGGGATCAGATGACAGAGGCGAGAAGATAGGTTGACTTTTTGTCCTCGAATATGGCACTAGAGATGATGCACCTTGCTTTGAAGCGCATGAAGATACCCCCATGTGAACTGACTGCTCGGAACGATATCGCGCTCCCAGCCTGGCGCGATAGGACGAATGCGCGCCTGAATTTGGACGATTGCGACATCGTCGGATACAGCGGCGGAGCCTTCATGTTGTCGCGGCTTGGCAGTCCTATCGAGGCCATCACGCTCGGGCGAAACTATCGGCTATTGGTCGGCCCGGCAACCTGCGGTTTGGAGTGATGGCAGCGAGCTATGTTGCCCCGCAGGCGAGCATGGGTCGATGTTCCTGATTAATAGCCAAGGATTATTCTCAATGAAACTATATTGGTCATCGACATCTCCATTCGTCAGGAAAGTCATCGTAAGYGCCCACGAGCTGGGGCTGCGCGACAGGTTGGAGACGATCCCGACTCGCGTCGCACCGAACAAGCCCGACTTGGCTCTGTTGCCATATAACCCCCTTGGGCAACTCCCGACGCTCGTCCTGGATGACGGGTCCGCACTCTACGACAGTCTCGTCATCATCGAGTACCTCGATCACATGGCAGGTGGTGCCAAGCTCATTCCGTTGTCGCCGGAAGAGCGAATTGAGGAGCTTCGACTGCACGCGTTGTGCAATGGCTTTCTCGACCTGCTGGTGCAATGGCGCATCGAATCGATGAAGGACACCAAGCAGATTGCGCTTATCAATGCGTTCAACTTGAAGTCGAGCATGATATGGGCAAGACTGGAGGCGGCAGCCGAGCGCGTCGCGCAACGGCCTTTCGGGTTGTCGTCAATTACGCTGGCCATCATTGCTGAATACGCCGACTTCCGGTTTCCGCGGCTCGGCTGGCGAGAAAAATACCCGGCACTCTCTAGCTGGCACCGATCCATGCAGTCACGGCCCTCTTTGGCTTCTTCCAGATTTTTCGATAGCTCGAATCCTCAGTAACCAGMAAATTAGGAGACAAAATGTCAAARCYCGAGCGCAAACTGATCCCGACGCMTGAAGGCCAGGTTGAACTTCTGGTCGAAGGTGAGGGCCCCCGTATCGTCTTGCTCCCCTCRCTAGCGAGAGGAGCTACTGATTTCGATGAAATTGCTCCGTTRATTGCTGCKGCTGGCTTCCGTGTCTTGCGACCTCAGCCACGCGGCATAGGCGMGAGCCGGGGGCCGACCGATGGCATCACCTTGATCGATCTTGCCGCCGAYGTTGTYGCTGCGATCGAAGCTGATTGTGCGCCGGGRAAGCCYGAAGCATTGTGTGTSGTSGGYCACGCRTTCGGCAACTGGGTYGCGCGGGTTCTCGCCCATCATTGGCCTTCGATGACCAAGTCCGTCGCGCTTCTCGCAGCCATYATTGGCAGCACGATCTCGCCCGAGCTCCTGATTTCCGTCAATGTCGTATCCGACAATGCCAAGCCGGATGAAGATCGCCTATTTTATTTGGAGCGCGACTTCTTCGCYCCRGGGCATGATGCTTCCGTATGGTTGAGCGGGTGGCATACGGAGGTCTCCAAATTCCAGYTGGCAGCGACGAACGCAACGGCCGACAGCAGTTGGACCGAAGTTGGCAAAAATCTTCCGGTGCTCTATGTGGCGCCTGAATTCGACAAGATTGCACCGGTACCCGAAGAAGACTTCCTGCGAGATCGTGTTGGCCACCTGACGACGATGGAGATCATTCATGGCTCCGGCCACGCGCTTCTTCCGGAGAAGGTCTCCGAGGCAGCGGCTGTACTTGTCTCGTTCGCGCAGTCGATCATGCGCGGCGAAGGCCGACGTGCCTGAAATACCTAGAACGCGTAGTTCAAAGAGCCAGCTTCTTTTTGGCTAAAGATCTTCCCAGCTCCGCGTTTCACGCGGAGTCTTTTCCTCCAGCTCAATTTTTCAGGAGAATTCCATGAGCATTCAACGCATCGAACCGGGCGCCCGCATGAGCAACGCCGTCGTTCACGGCAACACCGTCTATCTCGCCGGCCGGGTCGGCGAAGGCGAGAGCGTCACTGACCAGTGCAAGAGCGCGCTCGCCCAGGTCGACAACCTGCTCGCTGCCGTCGGCAGTCACAAGTCGAAGATCCTACAGACGATCATCTATCTCTCGGATATCGCCAATTTCGGCGAAATGAACGCCGTCTGGGAAGCCTGGATCGATCCGGCCAACCCGCCGGCCCGCGCCACCAGCGAAGCCAAGCTCACTACCCCGAAATACAAGGTCGAGTTCATCGTCACGGCTGCGATCTGATCGCTCCGACCGGAAAGCTGGCCCTCTGAAAGGCCGGCGATCGAGACCACGTATCGTTTGATCGGGAGAGATCGATGATCTGCTCCCCTTCATCCCGCAGCAGCTTGCTTTGGCAGCGGCGATAGTCGACTGGGAGCTGCCGGACTTTTGAAGCGAGGCAGAGCATTCGTTGGAGGTGGTCTGTCGCTAGTGGATTATTGACTCGGTCAAGCCGCCATCGGATCTATCTTGCTTGAAGAACCAGCTACCGAGTGAGCCAGGTTTGCGTAAACTGACTTTCGCGATCGCGACAAGTCAAGATCCTGGTCGCTCTTCACGATTCTTTCGCAGAGAGAAACCCATTGCGGTGACATGACGTCATCCACGCTAACCCTTGATTGTCTTGCCTGTGATGGGGTCGTCGCAAATTGACTTCGGAAACATCGATTGAAGTGAGAGCTATCAGAGAATCCGGTGATTGTCGCGATTTCAGTTATCGATTTGGAGCTATTCAAAAGAAGCCAATATCCATAGGCGAGCCGAAGTTGGCGGCAATATTGCTGAATTGGTTGCTTCATTTCCTGCTGGAAAAGCCGTTCGATCTGCCGCTTGGAAATCCCCAAAGAAGATGCGAGAGACTCAACCTTCATTGGTTCCTGTCCAAGATTTCTTTCGATAATCTTGAGCGCCCGAAGTACTCTCGCATCGAGTGGATTTTCTCTTGTCTCGAAGTTTTTCTCAGTTTCAGTGGGCGAGGTCGAAAGCTCTTGCGGCGCGGGAATATCGGCCCCGATAGCGGAATAATGACGTTCCAATAGCCATGATCCGAGTTCCAGCGCAGCAAGGCCTCCCGCACAGCTGACTCGCCTGCCACTCACCATCAAGTTAACGCCTGAGACTTGCTGCACCTCCGCAAAGCGGATATCTCGATCAGCGCCACGATACCAATCTGTCGCGCAGGGCAATCTATCGAAAAATCCGGCGTCGATCAACACGAACAGCCCCGATCCTGTTCCGATCAGAGTCGCGCTATTCAAATCGGCGTTCGTCAGTGCTTCCAGAATCGATCTGCGGTCTTCAACAGGAGCCGCTGTCTTCCCGCCTATCACGAAAACGTAATTGCAATCACGAGCAGCTTGCAGGGGCGCGGTCGGGGGTATCTGGATGCCGCAGGTCGTTTGAGCTGGCTTTTGCCCTAGAACGACATATTCAAAATCGACTCCGACCGCGGCTGCCGGGTCGGTGCAATGCTTCAAGATATAGACGAGGGCAGAGTACGAAAACATCGTGAAGCCCGGAAGGAGGATGAAGCCGACCTTCACCCGCCGCCGCACCAGCTTGGCGGTTTCGGCCTTCACACCAAAAGCCGGCATCATGATGGAATCTCCTGCCACAAGGTCGCTCATCCTAGCAGTTAGAGTATGTCCGCGCACAAATTGGATGCTCATGCCACTTGTTGGATAGAAGGTAAGCGGTGGCGGTCTTGTCGGGGGGCAGCACCCCATCGCGTGCCGGTAGTGCAGCAGGAGATCGTCGTTATGGCCGATCATGTGCGCGGGCAGACGCTGCAGGACGTCCTCGCGGCACAGGGTCCATGCTGTGCCTTTCATCCGGTGGGAATTCGCCGCAGGCTGACGAGTTGCGGTAAACGGCGCGCTCAGCGTCGCGGGAGCGCTGGCGCGGCCGCCGCCAAGTCCCAGAACAGGCCGGTCATCAGCTGCAGTGCCTCGCGCGCCACCGGTGCCAGCATGTGCTCGTCGGGTGCGTGCTGCTGGCAGGCCGCGTAGCTGTGCGGCACCCACACGGTGGGCAGGCCCAGGATGTCGGCAAACACATCATTGGGCAGGCTGCCGCCCAGATTGGGCAGTAGCACGGGCTTCTTGCCGGTGCTCTGCTCGATGCTGCCCAGCGTGAAGCGCACCCAGGCGTTGTCCGGGTCCAGCCGGGTGGCGTGCATGACCTCGGGTTCGCTGACTTCGATGCCTTCGAAGCCGTGCGCCGACAGGTGCTGCTGCACCACGTCACGCAGGCGGCTCACGTCGGTGCCGACGACAAAGCGCATGTGCATGAAGGCTTGTGCTGCCGGCGGGATGGCGTTGACCGGGAAGTCCGGGTTGCCGGTTTTGTAGGCCAGCACTTCCAGTGTGTTCCAAGCGATCACCCGTTCGGCCGGAGTCAGTCCGGGTTCGCCCCATCCGGGGTCGACTTCGGGGTCCCCGGCGTCACCACCAAACTTTAGGCCCTGCAGCGCCGTGCGCACGTTGTTCGGGATGGGCGGCGGGCGCAAGCCCTGGACACGGATCACCCCGTGGGCGTCCACCATGCTCGCAATGGCATTGGCCAGCACCGTGCCGGGGTTGCGCAGCAGGCCGCCCCAATTGCCGCTGTGGTGCCCACCGCCGCCGCGCAGGTTGAGTGTCAGGCTGAAGTTCGCCACACCGCGCGAGCCCAGGAAGACGGTGGGCTGGTCGCGGCCCACGCGCGGGCCGTCGCTGGCGATCAGCACATCAGCGGCCAGCAGTTCCTGGTGCGCAGCGCAGAACGCGGCCAAGCCTGGCGAGCCGGTTTCTTCGCCGGTTTCCAGCAGCCACTTGACGTTGAAGCCCAACTGGCCGCGCAGCGCCAGCACGGTGGCCAGCGCGGCGATGTTGATGCTGTGCTGGCCCTTATTGTCGGCCGTGCCCCGGCCGTACAGGCGCTCACCATCTACCGCCAGCGTCCACGGTCCCTGGCCGCAAGTCCAACTCTTTTCCTGGCCACGGATGACGTCGCCGTGGCCGTACATCAGTACTGTGGGCAGGTCATCGCCTTCATGGCGGCTGGCCACCAGGAGCGGCCCGTAGGCGGGCTCGGGATTGGGGTGGATGCCGAAGCTAAAGCCCAGGCTGGCCAATGACGGGCCGATCTCGTCGTGCAGGTAGGAGGCCAGGGCCGGCCCGGAATCTGGCTCCTGGCTGGCGGTGCGGAAGGCGACACGGCGCGACAGGTCGCGCACGAAATCGCCGCTATCGAAGTGGCCGGCAGCCTGGGCCAGTGCCGCTTCGCGCGTCATGCGGTCTCCTGCAGGGCTTCCCGAGGGAGGCCGGCCTTGTTGGGGGGTACACCCCCGACCGCGGAGAAGGTGCACTTTGGCAGGAAACGCATGAAGATACTCCGATGTGAACCGACCAACGATATCGGCTCCCAATCTGGCGCAATAGGACGAATGCGCGCCTGAATTTGGACGATTGCGACATCGTCGGATACGGCGGCGGAGCCTTCATGTTGTCGCGGCTTGGCAGTCCTATCGAGGCCATCACGCTCGGGCGAAACTATCGGCTATTGGTCGGCCCGGCAACCTGCGGTTTGGAGTGATGGCAGCGAGCTATGTTGCCCCGCAGGCGAGCATGGGTCGATGTTCCTGATTAATAGCCAAGGATTATTCTCAATGAAACTATATTGGTCATCGACATCTCCATTCGTCAGGAAAGTCATCGTAAGCGCCCACGAGCTGGGGCTGCGCGACAGGTTGGAGACGATCCCGACTCGCGTCGCACCGAACAAGCCCGACTTGGCTCTGTTGCCATATAACCCCCTTGGGCAACTCCCGACGCTCGTCCTGGATGACGGGTCCGCACTCTACGAC